>JBFYZW010000072.1:0-15350 GCA_041309305.1 Deltaproteobacteria bacterium
GGTGCCAGACGCGGTCCTCACACACCGGCAGCTGGTCGCGGGTGGTCTGCAGCACCCTGGTGGGCTGCTCCCCCGCGGCCGCGGCGGCCGGCGCGGCCACCGGCTCGGCGGCGGCGCTCTCGGCGCTGACCTGTTGCGCCTGGATCTCCTCGACCGCCGCCGGCGCCGGCGTCGGCGCGGGCTCCTCGCCCTGCCCGACGCTCAGCGCATAGACGGAGAAAAGGAGCCACATGGCTCAGAACCCCTGGAAGTTGTTGAAGTACTCGTAGTACGCCAGCAGGATCTTGAGCCCGTAGGTGTCGAGCGAGGTCGACGCGCCGGCGTTGAGCGACTCATTATAGTCCTTGATGTACTGGAAGCTCACCGTGTTGCGCGACTTGTTCGCCACCAGGTGCCAGTTGCGATCCTGCAGATAGGTGTAGACGTACACCTCACCCTCGTGGGTGAACAGCTGCGCCGGGTTGTCGGGCACGAACGCCTCGGTCAAGGCGTCCGGACCGTAGATCTCCTCGAACTCCATCATGTTGTCGTAGCGCTCGATCGCGATGCGCTGGCGCAGCGACAGGGTGTCGACCAGGTTCGAGTTGGTCGCGTTGGCGAAGACCAGCAGGGCGTAGTACTGGAACCAGGGGAAGGTGTCGTAGCTCGCCCCGAGCATGTCGTCGAGCACCCGCTGCGAGATGGCGTAGTTCTCGTTGCCGAACGGGTAGTCGTACATCGAGACGTAGGTGTAGATGTTCGGGTTGTAGTTCCACACCTCCTGCAGGTCCATGAAGGCGAACATCGCGTAGATCTTGTCGAGCACGATGCCCATGCGCAACAGGTCGCCGTAGTACGGGTCGTACTCGCTCTGGTAGTTGCGGTAGCTCGCCGACTGGTTGATCACCGCGTCGTAGTAGGCCATCGTCATGCCGATCGCCGCCGCGACGTCGTTGGTCAGATCGACGCCGCGCTCGTTGTACTCCTGCGGCGTGCCGACCGGCCGGCCCTCGACCTGATCGAGGCGCTTGAGCGTCTCGCCGACGCCGCCGCCGCCCCAGTCGAAGATGCCCAGGTACCACATGCGCTGCAGCGGGAAGATCGCGTTGTAGGGATAGTTCGGGTAGTAGCTGGTGTCCCAGAACTTGCGGTAGGCGCGCCGGTTGCGCACCTCGTACATCCAGTCGTTGCGCTCGATCGCGTTCATGACGATCTGCGAGGGCGTGATGCCGAGATCGAAGGCCGCGCACAGCGGCGAGAAGTGGCTGTGCTCGTCGGTGCAGTAGAGGTAGCTCTCGCCCATCACCTGGTCGCGCGTCGCCTGCGTGCCGTAGACCCACTTCAGCGCCGCCTCGTCGTAGGCGCCCCACTGGAAGGGCGAGCCCGCGTCCTCGACCGGCGAGACGTAGTCCATCACCGAGGAGGTGATCTCGCCCGGGCGGAAGTTGAGTGCATCGATCGAGCCGTAGAAGTTGTGCCGCAGGGTCAGGTTGTGGCCGAACTCGTGGATCGCCGTGTGCGAGACGATCTGTTCGATCATCCGGTCGGTGTACTCGGCGTCCGACTCCCAGAAGCCGTCGTCATCGCAGAAGCGCGCGCCGCGCGAGACCGCCTCGAAGGCGTCGCCGGCGTCGAACTCGTAGACCGTCCGCGTCCGCCAGATCATATTGCGGTCGATCAGGAACTGCTCGTGGTTCTTGCGCCACTCGCGGAACTGCTCGATGAAGGCCAGCTGGGCCTCGATCCCCTCGCGGGTGGCGAGGCCGACCATGCCGAAGGGGTTCTCGCCCAGCAGGATGCTGTTCATCGCATCCTGATACTCGCGCTCGATCTGCAGCCGCTCTTTGAAGGTGCCCAGCGGGTGATCGCCGCCACCCTTGTAGGTGTAGGCGTTCCACCAGTAGACCGCGTAGCGGTACTCCGGGAGGATGCGCTGGTAGTCCTCCATGAACAGGTCGAAGTCGCGCTGCGGCGTCGGGATGAAGTCATCCTCGGGCTGAATCGGGTTGGTCGGCGTCTCCGGCAGCTGCATGATCCGGCGCATCTCGTTGAACACCGGCGCCTGCAGGCGCCCGCCGTGGTTCGCCGGCGCCACCGTGTCGCCACGGTTGCAGGCGATCTGCTCCCAGGGCAGGTTCGGATCCGGCTTGCTCAGGCCACCGAACTCCTCGAGGTAGTCCTGGATGAAGTAGCGGTAGTAGTCCATGCCGATGTTGTAGAGGTTCAACGTCGAGCTGATGATCTCGCCGGTGCGCGGATCGGCGCCCGGCGGGCCGTAGCCGAGCAGCCCCTTGGTCGTGCCGATGTCCTGGTGCCAGGCGACGAAGCTGTGGCGCACGTCGCCGTAGCTGATCTCCGGCGGCTTGTTGACGAAGGTGACCCGGAGCGTCGCGCCGGATTCTTGCAGCACCCGGTTGGTCTCGGCGGCGATGGTGCCGAACATCGGCTTGAACTTCTCCGGGAAGCCCTCGGCGAAGTAGAAGGTCCACGGGTCATCCGACGGCCGGTTCGGGTTGGCGCGGATGATGAAGCTCTTCGCGCCGAGCAGACCGGTGGTCTCATCCTGGAAGATGCTGTTGGTCGGGTTGTAGCCAACGGTCTGGAAGGCACCGAAGCGCTTGTTGACCACGTCCTTCTCGTCGATCACCTCGGGGACGTAGCTGCTCGGCCCGCGGCGGTAGAACGAGAACTTGTAGTGCACCGTGCCGGTGGTCGCGTCGGTGGCCAGGGTCACCAGATCCCAGCAGCCGCCGAAACCGGTGATCGACTTCAAACGGTAGTTGGCTTCGATGGTGAAGGCCATGTACTGGTCGTCGCCGTCCCACTCGAACGAGTCGGGCACCAGGTGGGTCGAGAGCAGCGCGGCGCAGTCGGCGATGTAGTCGGCGTAGCCCCACCACATGAAGTGCACCGGATCGATGCTGGTCTCCTCGAAGTTGACCTTGAACTTCTGGCGCTTCTGCCACGGCTCCTCGCTGTTCTCCTCCAGCCAATTGGTGCGCTCGCCGTCGAGGCTCTCGCGCAGCTTCACGTCGACGTGCTCGCCCTTGAACTCGTACATCACCCGCTCGGTGCTGGTGCCGAGGTCGTCGTTCGGGTCGTCCGGATCGTCGGTCTGCAGGCGGGCTCCGTCGACCAGCTGCAGCGCGTTCTCACGGAAGCGGAAGCGCACGTACTTGATGCCGCTCTCGAGGCCAGGGAAGACGTAATCGCCAACCACGTTGGGCGAGCTCGCCCGCACCGTGGTCACCTTCACCAGCCAGCCGGTGTCCTCGACCTCCGGCAACAGCTTCGGGTTCGGGTTGGTGAGGTCGCTCTTGGTCAGGTAGATCGACTCGTCGCGCAGACCGTTGCGGATCGGGCGGTGATCGACGCAAGCAGCGACCACCGGCAGCGCGGCGAGAACAATGAGGGCGCGCAGTGTGTTGTTCATGTTCATCTCCTAGCGCCAGATGTTGGCCTGGGTGGCCCGGCCGTCGACAACCACGATGCTCACCTTGTTGGCCAGCGAGGCCACCGAGTCGAGCACGTTGCCATTGGTCGAGTAGTTGTAGACCAGCTCGCAGTTGCGGAATGTCGTCACCGGCACCGACGCGGTCCAGTCGACGATCTCCTGCCGGACGTCGTCGCCGAAGGAGATGTCGAGGCCGGGGCAGAGCGGCACGCTGCCCTTGAACCGCCCCTGGCCGATGTAGCCGATCACGCCGTTCTGCTCGACGTAGACGATGAACGACGACTCGAAGCCGTACATCTGCACCATGTGCGCCGGGACGAACTCCCAGCGCTCGCCGCTGATCTGCTTCAGGTAGCCGTTCATGTCCACCAGCGCGCCGCCGGGGATCTTCATCGTCCGGTTCGGGCCGGCCGTGCCGTCCGGGAGCACGGTCTTCAACGTCACGTCGAGCGTGTCGAGCTGCCGGTCGAAGCCGCTGACCGTGATGCCCCGACCGCCCAGCTTGTAGGGGTTGACGAAGCCGAGCGTCGTGCTCGGCAGCGACATGCGCATCGTGTAGTAGGGCTCGGTCGTCCCCAGGTCCTGGTTGCAGGCGGTGTTCAGGTCGTTGAAGATCGCGTCGAGCTCGCTGTAGCCGCGGTCGATGCCCACGGCGGTGACCGCGTTGTAGTAGACGCTGTACTGGACAACCAACCGATACGGCACGCCGCCGACGAAGTAGTGCGCGTAGCCGATCGAGAAGCCCCGGTCGTCGGGCGTGTAGAACATCGTGAAGGCGTCCGGGTTGAGCGTCGTGTTCGAGCGGCCGTGGCTGAACGCCTCCATCACCGCGTCGACGAATGGCTCGACCAGGAAGATGTTGTCGATCACCCGCGGATCGAGGGCCAGCTTCTCGGTCGGGCTGAGCAGCGCGTAGCGGGCCTGGACGTTGGCGACCACGTCCGGAATCCAACTGCGCTCCTCGAAGGTGAAGTACTCGACGTCCACGGTGTCACCCGCGTCCCAGACGCTGACCGCCCCCCCCTCGCTGACCGAAATCGCGCCGGTCAGGTAGTTGATCGTGCCGGTGACGCCGTTGGCGCCGGTGATCACACCGCTGCCGTTGTCGGTCGCGACTTCGACGCCCGACGCGAGCACCGCGACGAACCCCGGCCGGATCTCGGAGGCGACCGGGATGGCGAGCACGCCCGAGAAGGTGTCGGTGGCGCCGTTCGAGGTGCGCACCCCGTCGTCGATGCGCTGCAGGCCGATCGGCGCCTCGAGGTCGTAGAGGAACTCGCGGATGCGCTGGGGCGTCGCCTCGAGGTCGGTCGGGACGTCGACCAGATCGCCGTTGTCGACCCGGAACGGGTGGCTGTTGTCGTTGGTCAATACCGCGTCCCACAGCCGCTGCTCGAGCTTGGTCTCGTAGACCGCCGCCAGGGCGCTGGGCACGAACTCCTCGACCGCGGCGTTGAGCTGGCGCAGGAAGAAGAAGCCGAAGACCTCGTCGGTGTCGATCGGCGCCTCGCCGTCGCGGAAGACCGTCGCGGCGGTGACCCCGGGCCGGCGGACGTCGAGGTAGAGGCCGTTGAAGCTCACCTCGACCCCCTCGCGTGAGGTGAAGGTCGAGTAGTTCAGGCGGTTGAGCGCGGTCGTATTCATCTCGCAGCGGCTCTTGAACCCGGCCCAGGAGAGCTCCTCGGCCAGGTTGAAGGTGCAGGTCGGCACCTGGAGGCTGCTGAAGCCCAGGTCCATCGTCGCGGCCATCCCAAAGGCGTCGAAGCTGATCTCCGACTCGACCTCGAACTGCTGCAGGCGCACCGGGTCGATCTCGACGTAGGCGATGTAGCCGTCCGGCGTCATGCGCAGGCCGACGCCGGTGTCGCTGAAGATGAGCCAGGTGTACTGCGGCCGGGTGGTGTCGAACGCGTCGTAGACCACCTCGCAGATTTGGCGCTGCACGCAGTCGTAGGTCAGGTCGGCCGCCTCGGCGCCGAAGAAGGTCTCGCGGATCATCCGGTAGATCTTGTTGATGTTCACCGGGTTCAACCAGGACTTCGGGTCGTCCTTGGCCCAGGTGTCGAGCTTCAGCTCGTTGGCCCCGCCGGCGTCGAAGGTGATCCGCTCGCGCGTCTTGATCAGCACGTGCTCGGCCTCCGGCGTCGCGGTCGTGTAGGTGCCCTCGAGCGTGCCGAGGTACTGCTGGTAGGCGATCATCAGCTCGACCAACCGGGTGTCCACGTTGATGAAGACGATCACCTCGTCGGTCGGCCCCCAGGTGAAGGCGTCCAGGTAGACACCGGTCGGATCGCAGAAGGTCGGCGCCACCGGGTCGGTCGGGTTGTACGGGCCGACCAGATCGTCGGCGAGCACCGGCTTGCCCGACGCGGCCCACAGCGGCACGCCGCCGATGCCGACGTCCGGCAGCATCGGCTGGATGACCATCCACTGCACCAGCGCCGTCTGCTCGGTCTCGTCGCAGAAGCGCGCCCGCCCGGCCGCGTCGCCGCCCTGGATGTCGAACCCCTTGGCCTCGTTGATCGTGTACGCCGGCCTCGGCTCGGTCCCGTTCTGCACCTCGGGCGCGCCGGTGAAGGGCTCGAAGATCTGCTCCGGCCCATCCTCGCACGCGGCGAGGAGGAGGCCGGCGGCAAGCAACAACGGCAGAGCTCGCATCGTCACCACTCCTTGTTGTGGATCACAGCCTGATGTCCTGCCTGGGCTGGCAGCCGGGCCTGATATGCCCGATCCGGCCGGAGGTGGCAAGGCTCGGCGGGGCTGGCTCATCCCCTCGAATCGGTGGCCCGCGCTTCGCCTCTCGCGCCAGCGCCTGCTCTGACGCGCAGCTCAGGGCTGCGCGATGTCCCACTTCGGCCGCGCCGGTGAGCCGCGGAAGGCGGCCAGGTCGGCCTCGACCGCCTTGCCCTCGGCCTCGCGGCCGTCGAGGAAGGCGACGAAGTCGAGCTGACGGTCGGGTCGGTCGGCCTCGGCGGCGAAGCGCTTGACCAGCTCGACCGCTGGCAGCGTCATCCGCCCGGCGACGTCGACCAGAGTGAGCTGCAGCCCCTTCATCCCGTCGCCTGGCTGGTAGGCCTTGAAGACCAGCTCGGTGCAGACCAAGGTCGCGTCGGAGTAGAAGTCGAAGTCGAAGTCGTACGGCCGCCCCTGGTAGTGGAAGGCGCGCAGGATCGCCTGCGCCTTCTCGACCGGCGGCAGGCGCGGCCGCATCACCCCGAGGTAGTCAACGCCGAAGGCGTGCTCGAGCGCGGTGAAGCTCACCCCCTCGCTGATCGCCTCGATCACCCGGATCGGGCCGTGGCCCTGGAAGTCGACGCCGCGCTGGTAGCGCTGCCACTTGTCGGGGAAACGCTTCGCCAGAAGCGCCGTGAAGGTCTCGACCGCCTCGGGCTGCGTCCCCACCCAGGCGCGCGTCTCGACGTCGGCGTCGAAGGCGGCGGCCAGGTCGGCGGGCAGCCCGAGGTACAGCTCGGCGTGCGGCCAGAAGCCCGGCAGCCCGAGGTTGGAGAGGAACCAGTTCTGGCGCGTGACGACGATGTCGCCGGGCGAGAGCCGCGCGACCAGCGCCTGACGCTGCGCCGCGCTGATCAGCGGCGTCCCCTGGCGCGCGACCCGGGTGTCGCCGAGCCACTCGGCGAAGCTCTTCTGCACCGGGAAGACCGCCGCCGCGCCGGAGTCGCGCAGGATGTCGAGCGCGTTGTCGACCAGCAGGTCGCCCCCCTTCTTCCCCACCCGCTTCACCGCGCTCTCTGCCCGCGCGGTGAGCGTCTTCCAGGCGGCCTCGAGCTCCGCCCCCTGCATCGCGCCGCTCTTCGCCAGCGCGCCCTCGGCCAGCGGCAGCCAGGCGTTGCCGCTGAGCAGCTGGGCGTGCGTGCCGACGTGGATGCAGATCGCCTTGAAGCCGGCGAAGCTGCGCGCCGGCAGGCCGAGCTCGGCGTCGGCCTCGTCGAGCAGCGTCTCGAGCTGCTTGTTGCCCTTGCCCAGGCCGGCGAAGGCCAGGCCATAGTCGAGCTGCGCGGTGAGCGCCAGGTGGGTGGCGACAAAGCCCCACGGGTGGCGCGGGTCGGTCGGCGGCAGGTTGACGAAGCCCCAGTAGCGCTGGCGCAGCTGCTCGCTGGCGCTGAAGTAGGCGTAGAGGGTCGCCCACAGGGTCTTCAGCCGCCGACGCTCGTCGGGGGCGTAGGCGCCGCGCCCGCGGCGCTTGAACAGCTGGAGGTCGAGCCCGGCCTGCACGTAGACCCTGGCCATCCCGTCGGCGTAGCGACGCAGCGCGCCCAGGTCGTAGCGGACCTGGCGCTCGAACTCGGCGGCGGGGATCTCGTAGACGGTCGGCGGCGCGGCGACGGACAACGCGAGCATGGCGGTCAGCATCGGCGGAGCATACACGCGCTCGGCGCCGGCGGTCGAGCGACCCAGCGACTCAGAACTCGAACGGCACCTGTTGCCAGACGCGACCACGCTGGATCAGCAAGGTCACCGTGCCGCGCCAGTAGCTGCGCGCGATCGCCTTGCCGAGCGCTGTCGCCCCGATCACCCGCTCGGAGTTCACGGCCCGGATCCAATCGCCGGGCCGGACGCCGACCCGGCCGGCCGGCGAACCCGGCGCGACGGCCTTGGCGAGCACCGTGCCGGCGGGCAGGCCGTTGCGCCGCCCCTCCGCCGCCGACAACTCCTCGACCCGGAGCCCGAGGCGGGCCTCGAGCAGCCGCAGCGCCTCGACCGGATCGAGCACCCGCGCCTCCACCGTCACGCGCACGGTCCGGCCCTGGCGCCAGACCTCGAGCTCGATCTTCGCGCCGGCGCCGAAGTCGCCCAACCGGGCGCGCAGATCGTCGCGCCCGGCGACCCGCTGGCCGTCGAGCGCGAGGATCACGTCCCCTTCGCGCAGCGCCCCATCGGCCGGGCCCTTCCCCTCGACGTAGGAGACCAACGCCCCGTCGGTCGAGGCGAGCGCGAAGCTCTGCGCCAGCTCGGCGGTCAGCTCCTGGACGTCGAAGCCGAAGAACGGCCGGCGCACCTCGCCGTGGCGCAAGAGGTCACCGACGATCCGCCGCGCCTTGTCGATCGGGATGGCGAAGCCGATCCCCTGCGCGTGGCCGTAGACCGCCGTGTTGACGCCGACGAGCTCGCCGTTGATGTTGAGCAGCGGCCCGCCCGAGTTGCCCGGGTTGATCGACGCGTCGGTCTGGATGAAGTCGACGTAGGTGCGCTCCTCGGCGCGGATGATCCGGCCGAGCGCGCTGATCACGCCGGTGGTCACGGTGTGCGACAGACCGAACGGATTGCCGATGGCGATGACGCTCTCGCCGATCATCAGATCGCGGCTGGTGCCCATCGCGACGCTCGGCAGCCGCTCGCCGCCGGCGACGCGCAGAACCGCCAGGTCGTGCTCCGGCGCCGTGCCGACCACCTCGGCCGCCACCCGTCGGCCGCCCACCAGCTCGAGCTCGATCTCGCCGCCGGCGCTGATCACGTGGTAGTTGGTCAGCACCAGGCCGCTCGCGTCGATGATCACCCCCGAGCCCTGTGAGGTCTCGACCCGACGCTGGCGCGGCGGCGAGAAGTCGCGGAAGAACCAGGCGAACGGGTCGTTGACCGGGCGATGGACCATCACCTGCGTACGGACGCTGACCACCGCCGGCGAGACACGCTCGACGACCCGCACGACGTCGGTGCGGCGCTCGGCGGCCTGTGCCGGAGGTGCGCTCAGGATCGCGGCGACGAGGATGACCAACGGCCAGAAGCGGTGCAGGTCGAGCATCGGCAGAACCTACGCCGATCTCACCGCCAGACAAGAGGCTCAGCCGCAGCCGAGCCAGCCGCCGCCCTGCCAGGCGCAGGCGCCGGTCGGGTGCGTCGCCCAGGAGCAGCAGACCGAACCGCAGGCGTAGTAGCCGCCCTTGCAGGTCGGCGTCGTCGCGCAGCTGCCGTAGCTGCAGGCGTAGTAGGCGTCGGTGTAATCGCCGCAGGCGTGCCCGCAGCTGCCGCAGTTGAAGTGGTCCCACGCGGTGTCGACGCACACCCCGTCGCACAGCTCCGCGTCGTCGATGCAGGTGAGCTCGCACTCGCCGGCGACGCAGGTGCTGGTACCGTAGTAGTCGGAGTCGCAGACCCGCCCGCAGGCGCCGCAGTTCCAATTGTCGCTCGCCATGTCGGTGCAATACCCGTCGCAGGCTGTTTGCCCGGCCGGGCACTCGGCCCGGCAATCGCCGCCGACGCAGCTCGCCGAGCCGCCGTAGGGCCAATCGCAGGCCCGCCAGCAGCCACCGCAGTGCGACGGATCGCTGCTCGTGTCGACACAGGCGGAGTTGTCACAACAGGTGCCGGCGCAGCAGCCGTAGCCGCAGCGGTTCATCCCGGCGACGCAGCCGACACCGCAGCTGCCGTTGCTGCACACCGCCAGCTCCCCCTCGCCGGTGGGCACCGGACAGGTGAGCGTGACGCTGACCGGTTGCGCGGCGCGGTGGCCGGCGGTGTCGACGAACTCGGCGACCAGCTCGCGCAGCTGTACGCCGGTGAAGTCGATCCGGCGCGCCTGGTTGAGGGCGTACCAGGAGAGCGTGAGCGTGTACGACCCGGCGCTGCCGGTCGACGAGAACGCGCCGTAGGTCGCGCCGTTGATCGGGTCGGTGACCGCGCCGCCGACCAGGTCGGCCACCCCTTGCGGGTCGGTGACCATCGCGGTCAACGTGATCGACTCCCCCTCGCTCAGCGTCGTCACGTTGGTCCCGAGGGTCAGGATGGTCGGCGCGTCCGGGTCGGGCAGCTCGCAGCGTCCGGCGCTGGTGCAGATCCCGACGCTACAGCTGCCGCAGCTCAGGTGACAGACCGGGTCCGGCCCGCACTGCCGGCCGCCGCAGTCCTGCGCGCAGTAGTCGGTGCACGCGGTCGCGTCGTAGGCGGTACAATCGGCGCGGCAGCGCAGCGTGCCGCTGCCCATCCCCAGCGACGCGCAGCTCGCGCCGTCGAGCGCCGCGCCGTCGCACACCTCGCCCCGCTCCTTGACCGCGTTGCCGCACACCGCCGTGCTCGTCGACGCGTAGTGCCCGTAGTCGTTGACCGGCGGGTCGTCGCCTCCGCATCCACCCCCGAGCACCGACATCGCCAGTCCGAGACCCCACCGCCGTGTGTTCATCGCGCCTCCTCGCCGATTGGCGCGGCGCATCCTGAACCAGCGGCGTCGCGGCGGCTACGACATTTGTCCCGCCGCCGGACCGGCGGGGCTACTTGACCGCGCCGGCGCTCAGCCCGCCGACCAGGTGCTTCTGCAGGACGAAGAAGAGCAGGCAGACCGGGATCGAGACGATCAGCGAGCCGGCGGCGAACGCCCCCCAGTCGGCGCCGTAGGCGCCGACGTGGCGGTAGAGGGTCATCGGCAGGGTGAACTTCTCCTCGCGCGACAGGAAGGTCGCGGCGAGGATGAACTCGTTCCAGGCGCCGAGGAAGGAGAACAGCGCGGTGACCGCGATCGCCGGGCGCGCGAGCGGCAGGAGGATCTGATAGAAGACGCGCAGGTGGCTGGCGCCGTCGATGATCGCCGCCTCGTCGAGGTCGGTCGGGATGGTGTCGAAGTAGCCCTTCAGCATCCAGACACAGAACGGCAACGAGGTGGTCGAGTAGACGACGACCAGGCCGAGCACGGTGTCGACCAGGCCGAGCGCGTTGATGATCAGATACAGCGGAACGATCATCATCGTGCCCGGGAACATCTGCGTGACCAGAAAGCCGGCCAGCCCCGCCCGCTGGCCCGGGAACCGGAACCGGCTGAAGGCGTAGGCCGCGGTGGTCGCCAGGCCGATGCCGAGGACCGTGGTGCCGGTGGAGATCACCAGGCTGTTGAAGAGCTGCCGGCCGAACAGCCAGCGGCCCTCGGCGTCTGTGGTGCTGACGAAGCGGCGCAGGTGATCGAGGGTCAACGCCGACCAGTCCGGATCGATCACCGCCGAGAAGCCGGCGCCGCGGCTCACCGCCATCAGCACCACCGCGTAGACCGGGAACAGCGCCACCGCCGACGCGGCGATGAGCACGCCGTAGACGAGCAGCTTGTGCCAGAGGGGCACCCTCATGCGCGGCTCCGGCCGGCGAGCAGCCGCCGGGTGAACAGCGTGTAGAGCACGAGGATGACGAAGATCACCACCGAGTAGGCGGCGGCGTAGCCGTACTGACCGTTGCGCATGAAGGCCCAGCGGTAGGCCTCGGTGACCAGGATGTCGGTGCTGCCCTCCGGCTGCCCTTCGCTGACCAAAAAGACGATGTTGAACATGTTGAAGGTCCAGATCGTGCCGAGGATCACCGCCGGCAGGAGCGCTGGCGCCACCTGGGGCAATGTCACCTTGAAGAAGCGCTGCACGCCGCTGGCGCCGTCGACCCGGGCGGCGTCGTAGAGGTCCTCGGGGATGGCCTGCAGCGCGCCGAGCACGGTGACCATCATGAACGGGAAGCCGAGCCAGACGTTGGTGGTCAGGTTGGCGGTGAAGGCCGGCCAGAAGGAGTCGAACCAACCGACCGGCTCGAGGCCGAGCTTGCCGAGCAGCGCGTTGATCGCGCCGAGCTGGGCGTTGAACAGCCCCTTGAACACCAGCGCGGTGATGTAGTTTGGGATCGCCCACGGCAGGATGAGGATGACCCGGAACAGACCGCGGCCGCGCACCCAGGTCGGCTGGAGCAACAGCGCCAGCCCGAAGCCGAAGGCGACGTGCAGCGCGACGTTGGCCACCGTCCAGAGCATGGTCACCGCGAGCGTGAAGTAGAAGCTCAGCGGGTGGGTGACGCCGTAGTCGGCGGCGGCGAGGATCTTGGTGAAGTTGGCCAGGCCGACGAAGCGCAGCTCGCCCGGCCCGAAGGCGAAGAAGCCGATGCCGATGCCCATCAAGAAGGGGATTCCGACCAGCAGCGTCATGCCGAGCGCAGTCGGCAGGAGGAAGGCGTAGGCGAGCCGGGCCTCGACCAGGCGGCGGAGGACGGCCGGCGGCCGGCGGACGACCGCCCAGCCGAGACCGCCGGCGAAGAGGAGCAGGAGGACGAGGACGTACGGCGCCGGCGAGCGGGCCTCGGGCAGCGGGCGGCTCAGGATCTCGATCCGGTTGTGCGCCTCGGCGAAGGCCGCCTGCGGGCCGAGGGCGCCGCGGCCGATCTGGCGCAGCGCCTCGTTGAGCGGCTCCCAGACCATCGCGGTCAGCGGCGCGGTCGGCATCGGCACGCTGTCGGCGAGCTGAGCGCGGAAGGTCATCAGCGTCCTCGAGGCGCGGATCTCCTCGCGCTCGTAGACCGCGGCGTTGGCCACCGGCTGGCCGGCGAGCTCCGCGCGCCAGCGCGCCGCCTCGTCCGAGGTCAGCGCCGCGGCGAGCGCGAGCACCGCGGGCCGGGTCCGCCCGCGGGCGACGAACAGCGCCTCGACCGTCGACAGCGGCCGCGCCGGCCGGCCGGTGTCACTGACCACCGGCAGCGGCGCGACCGCCCACGGCACCCCGGCGGCGATCTCGGAGACGAACCAGGGCCCGTTGAGCACCATCGCCGCGCGGCCGCGGTTGAACAGCTCGGTGACCAGCGCGCCGTTGGCGTCGCTGGGCAGGATCCGCTCCTCGAGCACCAGCCGGCGCAAGAAGGCGCCCGACGCCGCGGCGGCCGGCGAGTCGACCCGGTCGGTGGCGCCGTCGGGGGCCAACAGCTCGGCGCCGAAGCCGAAGTACCACGGGGCGTGGAAGTAGAACTCGGCGAACGGGTAGGCGAAGCCGTAGCGCCGCTCACCGCCGAGCCGCCGGGCGGTGGCGATCAGCTCGTCGGTGGTCGCCGGCGGCGCCGGCACCAGGTCGGTGCGGTAGAACAGGACCAGGCTCTTGAACGCCAGCGGCCAGCCCCACAGGCCGAAGTCGGCCCGCCCGAGCGGCGCGAGCGTCTCGGGCAGGAAGCGGTCGACCGCGGTGTCGATCGGGATCGGGTCGATGAGCTCGCGCGCCACCATGTCGCCGAGCTGATCGTGCGCGGCGATGAAGAGATCCGGGCCGTGGCCGGCGGGGATGGCGGTCTTCAGCTTCTGGGCGAAGGCGCCGTAGGGCACCGCCAGCACGCGCACCGGTTGGTCGGGGTGGTCGGCACGGAAGGCGTCGACCGCGCGCACGACCGCCGCCTCCTCACCGGCGCGGTAGGCGTGCCAGAGCACCAGCTCGTCGGCGGCGCGCGCGCCAGCCGGCAGGGCGAGCAGCGTCGCGATGAGCAGCCAGCGCGCCATCACCGCCCGCCTCAGCGCTGCACCGCGCGCCCGGTGTCGCGGTCGAAGAGCAACGCCTCGTTGAACGAGAGCGACACCGCCTGGCCGGGGCCGAGCGTCTGCCCCGCCTCGGCCGGGATGCGCACCACCACCGGGATCTGGTCGACCCGGGCGTAGAGGAAGCCGTCGCTGCCGGTGCGCTCGATCCAGTCGATGTCCGACTCGATGCTCGGGCTGGCGTCGTCGAAGCCGCGCACGCGCATCGCCTCGGGCCGGATCCCCAGCCAGAGCCGCTCCGGCAGTGCCGCCTGGCGATCGAGCTTCAGGTGCGCGAGCGGGATGCGGAACCGCGGCCCGCACAGCGCGTCCTCGCGCCGCTCGGCGGGCAAAAAGTTCATCGGCGGGCTGCCGATGAACTCGCCGACGAAGCGCGTCGCCGGCCGCTGGTAGAGCTCGAGCGGCTTGCCCATCTGTTCGACGCGCCCGCCGTTGAGCAAGACCAGGCGGTCAGCCAGGGTCATCGCCTCGTGTTGATCGTGGGTGACGTAGACCATCGTCACCCCGAGCCGGCGGTGCAGCTCGGCGATCTCGCCGCGCATCCGGGCGCGCAGCGCCGCGTCGAGGTTGGAGAGCGGCTCGTCGAAGAGGAAGGCCTTCGGCTGGCGGACGATCGCCCGGCCCATCGCGACGCGCTGGCGCTGGCCGCCGGACAGATCCCGCGGCCGGCGGTCGAGCAGCGCCGCGAGGCCGAGCATCGCGGTGACCTCGCCCACCCGGCGGTCGATCTCGGCCGCCGCGACCCGCCGGACGCGCAGCGGGAAGGCGATGTTCTCGCCCACGGTCATGTGCGGGTAGAGGGCGTAGGACTGGAAGACCATCGCGATGTCGCGCTCGCCGGGCGGCAGGCGGGTCACGTCGCGCCCGTCGATCAACACCCGCCCGGCGGTGGGCTCGAGCAGGCCGGCGATGATGCGCAAGAGCGTCGTCTTGCCGCACCCGGACGGGCCGACCAGCACGACCAGCTCACCGTCGTCGGGCTTGAGACTGAGCTCCTCGACGATGACGGTGTCGCCGTAGCTCTTGCGGATGCGGTCCAGCTCGATGGTCGCCATCATTCACCCGCCTCAGACTTCGTCCCAGGCGAGCGGCACGACCAGCGGCTCGGCCCCCGGCGGGACGAGCAGGTAGCGGTTGTCGCGCCTCTCCCAGGTCACGGTGGTCGCGCCGCGCGCCACCAGCTTGTACTCGAAGATGCCGCCGGTGGGCAGCGCCAACGTGCCGCTGCGCACCGCGCCGCTTGGCTGCAGCGGACCAAAACCACGCTCCGGCTGCCAGTCGCCCAGCTCCGGCCCGAGGCCGACCAAAAAGAGCTGCGCCTCACCGACCGCCGGACCGCCGCGCACCTCGAAGCGGATCTCCCGCCCGCCGCCGGCCTTCCCCCAGGCCGCCAGCGCCGCGCGCGCCGCCGCGTCTGGAGAGACGATCGGCGCCAGGGTCACCGCGTCGCCCGGCATGGCCAACCGCGCCTCGTCGCCGACCACCTCGGCGTCGGGCAGCGCTGCGGCCAACGCCGCCGGGATCGGCAACACGAACGGCCGCGCGGCGCGGTTGAGGACCACCAGCACCGCGTCATCGGGCAACCAGCGCAGGATCGCCAGCGCGTCGGCGGTCACGGCCAGCAGGCGCGTCTCGCCGCGCACCAGCGCCGGG
>JBFYZW010000073.1:0-2823 GCA_041309305.1 Deltaproteobacteria bacterium
AGGTTGGGGATCAACATCTGCCGTTGGCCCGGGCCGTAGACGAAGAAGAAACGCAGCACGGTGGTGGTGAAGAACGCGCGGTAGGCGGCGACCAGCTGCTCGGCGAGCAGCTTGCTGGTCGCGTAGAACGTCTCGGGCTGGAGCGGCGCCTCCTCGTCGAGCGGCGCGGGCCGGGGCGCGTAGAGGCTCCCGGTCGAGGCGAGGACGAAGCGCTCGGCGCCGGCGAGCCGAGCGTGCTCGAGCAAGGCGGCGGTGGCGGCGACGTTGACCGCGAAGGTGTCGGCGGCCCCGTCGGGGAAGTCGCGGTAACGCCGGGATTGCGCCAGGTGGACCAGCCCGGCGGCCGGCGACGACAATCCTCGCTGCAACGCCGCGTCGCTCAGCTCCGCGATGAGCGTCTTGGTCGGCAGCGGAAGAGGAGGGCTCGGCTCGGCGCGGCTCACCGCGGTGACTTGGTGGTCGCGCGCCAGCTCTCGGCAGACTACCCGGCCGAGGAAGCCCGTCGCGCCGGTCAGGATCAGGTTCACCCGCGTCCCCTCGTCGCCATCGCGCCTCCGCTATAGCACAGCGTCGGAGGCTCGCAACCGCACCAGCGACGGGCTCGGTTGCCGGGTGTGGATGAAGCTGCTACACGAACCGGTTGAAGGCGAACCATGATTGGCAAGTTGCCGCTGACCCGGCCGGACTTCGACGCGCGCGACGTTGCGGCGGTGGAGCGATGCCTTGCCTCGGGGTGGGTCACCGAGGGGCCTCAGGCGCGCGAGCTCGAGCGGCTGTTCGCGGCGCGGCACCAGGCCCGCTTCGCCCGGGTGACCTCGTCGTGCACCGCGGCCTTGCACGTCTCGGCGCTGGCGGTTGGTTGGAGTCCCGGGGATGAGGTGATCGTGCCAGCCTTCACCTGGATCACCAGCGCCAACGCCGCCGAGTACGCTGGCGCCCGGGCGGTGTTCGCCGACGTCGATCCTGTGACCTTCAACCTCGACCCGGCGGCGGCCGCGGCGGCGGTCACCCCGCGCACGCGCGGCATCGTGGTCGTGCACCTGTTCGGCCTGGCCGCCGAGCTCGACCCGATCTTGACGCTGGCCCGACGTCACCAGCTGACCGTGGTCGAGGACGCCGCCTGCGCGGTCGGCACGACTTACCGCGATCGGCCGGTCGGGACCTTCGGTGCGCTCGGTTGCTTCTCGTTCCACCCGCGCAAGGTCATCAGCACCGGCGAGGGGGGCATGGTCATTACCGACGACCCGGCCCTCGACGAGCGGGTGCAGAGCCTGCGCAACCACGGCTCGACCGGGATGCCCAGCTGTGCGGCGGCCGGCCCGCCGCCGCCGTGGCAGATGAGCACCTTCGAACGACTGGGCTACAACCTGCGGCTGTCGGATATCCAGGCTTCGATCGGCGTGGTGCAGATGGGCAAGCTCGATGGTCTTCTCGCCGAGCGGCGAGCGCTGGCGCGCGGTTACCACGAGCGCCTGGGTGAGCTCGCCGACCTGGCGTTGCCGGTGGCGCCGGCCGGCTGCGGGCACACCTACCAGTCCTACGTCGTTCGCCTGCGCGAGGGCGGCGTCGAGCGGCGCAACCGGATCATGCAGACGCTTGCCGAGGAAGGTGTCGAGACGCGCCCCGGGACTCACGCGGTGCACCGGCTGGGGTTCTACGCGCAGAAGTACCGGCTGCGCAGCGACGATTTCCCGATCGCGGCGGCCTGCGAGGACACCTCGATCACGCTGCCGCTCTTTCCACGCATGAACGATGGCGACCAGGATCGGGTCGCGTCAGCGGTCGGGCGAGCCCTCGCGGCGACGGTTCGCGAGTGACCGCAGACCGGCTGGTCGGTCGGGGTGCCGCGCGTGCCTTCGCGCTCGCCCGTCTAGGCGTCGACCAGCTCCTCCGCTCCTTCTTCTGGTCGGCCTTTGACCGCCGGCAACGGGGTGAGCGTCGACGGGTGCTGCGACCGCCCTGGGGGCAGGTGTTCACCGCGCTGCCGCCCGCCGTTCGCGTGCGCCTCGCGCGTTGGTTGCTCGCCGAGCGTCACGAGTGGCAGAGCTTCGACCCTCATCCGTGGCGCCACCCCTGGCTGACTGCTGAGAACCTGCGAGCGACGCGCGAGTTCAGCGAACAGATCTGGGCTGAAGCGCACGAGGTCAGCCGCGGGGTTGATCCTTGCCGGCTTCGGTTCGGCTTCGTCGGCAATCTGGCAAACAACCTCTACGTGCGCCGCGCTGCGCTTCGGCGCCTCGGTTTGCACATCACCCAGTTCCTGCATCCCGACGAGCGGTATGCGATGAGCCACCCGGCGTGGGAGGAGTTCGAGGGGAGTCTTACCGAGCAGGACATCTCGTTGTCGGCGTTGCGCGCGGCGTGGGGCGAGGCGCCGTGGCCAGAGGACGTGGTTCAACTGCCGCAAGACCGGGAGGTCGCAGAGCGCGTTCAGCGGCTCTGTCAAGCCCCATCGGCCGAAGCCAGCGCGATGCGAAGCACGCTGCCCCCGGTCGATATGCTGACGCTGTTGCGTTGCCTGCCCTTCTTCGCCGCGGAGGCAACCCACCGCCGCCTGCGTGGGCAAGACGCCCTGGTCGCCTGCCAATCCTTGCCGTTGGCGTTGTTCGCCGGGCCACCCTACCTCGCCGTGCAGAACGGTGGTGACCTCTGGTTCGAGGCCTCCCGCAACGATCGCCTTGGGGTGCTTCAGCGCCGCGGCTACGCGCGGGCGACGGCGATCCTGGCGACCAACCCCTGGACCTTCGCTCACGCGCGACGTTTAGGGCTGACCAACGCCATCTACTTGCAAATGATCCTCGACGAGGATCGCTACGCGCCGGC
>JBFYZW010000074.1:0-2944 GCA_041309305.1 Deltaproteobacteria bacterium
CCCGGCGCGCCGGCGAGCACGGCGCTCCCGCGCGCGCGCGGGAAGCGGACGTTGAGCGTGTTGGGCAGCTGCAGCGTCTCGTGGCCGTTGAGCACCAGATCCGGGATCTCGGCCTCGAGCAGCGACCAGAGCTCGTCCCGCAGCGCTCGGATCCGCGCCGACTCCTCTTCGAACGACGCCGCGGCGATGGCGCAGGCCGCCCCGAGCCCGACGATCGCGGCCACGTTCTCGGTGCCGGGCCGCAGGCCACGCTCGTGCCCCGCGCCGCGCAGCAGCGGGTCGAGGACCACACCGTCGCGAACGTAGAGCGCGCCGACGCCCTTGGGCGCGTAGAGCTTGTGTCCGGCGATGGACAGGAGGTCCACACCGAGCTCATCGACCCGGGTCGCGACCTTCCCGACCGACTGCGCCGCGTCGGTGTGCAGCAGGGCGCCGGCCGCGTGGATGGCCGCGGAGACCTCGGCGACCGGCTGAAGCGTGCCGGTCTCGTTGTTGGCCTGCATCAGCGTCACGAGCGCGGTGTTCTGGGTCAGCGCCCGGCGCACGTCCTCCTCGCGGACGCGCCCCGCCTCGTCCACCCCCAACCAGGTGACCTCGTAGCCGTGTCGCTCGAGCAGCCGGCAGGGGTTCACGGTCGCCGGGTGCTCGATGACGGAGGTGACGATGTGCCTCCGGTCGGGGCGGGCCGCGGTCGCACCGCGGATGGCGAGGTTGTTCGCCTCGGTGCCGCCCGAGGTGAAGACGATCTCCGCGGGCGCGGCGCCGAGGAGCGAGGCGACCTGAGCCCGCGCCGCTTCGACGGCGTCGTGGGCCCGCCGGCCGTAGACGTGGCTACTCGACGGGTTGCCGAAGTGCTCGCGGAGGTACGGCATCATCGCGTCGACGACCTCGGGCAAGAGCGGCGTCGTCGCGTTGTGGTCGAGGTAGATGGGGTCGTCGGTTGGCATCGGAGCCCTCACCAGGCCGGGGAGCGTGTGCAGGTCCACCGGCGCTGGCGGACCGGCGGAGGCGTCTGCACGTGATGTTGACGTGAGGTGATCGGCATCCTCAGATCATCCCCGAGCCGAGCGCCAGCGCGATGAGCAGCAGCAAGGCACCGGTGATCCGCTGCACCGTGGCCATGGTGATCTTGTGCAGGAGACGCTTGCCGAGCAACACCCCGGCGAAGGCGGCCAGCGTACCCACCGCGACCAGCGCGCCGTCACGGCTGCGCGCCACGGTCCCAAGCTCCGCGCCGAACAGGATCGCCGCGTAGGCCGAGATGCGCACCAGGTCGACGAGCAGGCCAATCACCGCGTTGGTGCCGACGAAGGCCTGCGGCGAGATCCCGACCTTGGCCAGGAACGCGGACCGGAGCGCGCCCTGGTGCCCCGACAGCCCGCCGAAGAAGCCGGAGAGCACCCCGCCGAGCGGCAGCCAGCGGCGGTCGATCTCCAGCTTCTCGAACCGCGGGTGCAGCTCGAGCACGGCGAACCCGGTCATCAGGGCTGCCATCGCCAGCTTGAGCGGGGTGACGACCGCCTGCTTGCCGAGGAGCGAGTAGGTCCACAGCTCCGGCATCCCGGAGAGGAGCTTGAGCACCCAGACGCCGGCGAAGGCGGCGATGATCGCCGGCACACCGAAGCGCAGCACGAGCTTGAAGTCGGCCAGCTTGCCGAGCAGCCCGGCCTTGAGCACGTTGTTCGCCCCGTGCACGAGCGCCGTGGCCGCGACCGCCAGCTCGACGGGGAGGAAGAGGGCGAAGACCGGCAGCAGCAACGTGCCCAGGCCGAAGCCCGAGAACATGGTCAGGCCCGAGGCGAGCAGCGCGGCAACGGCGACGACGACGAAGGCCATGGCTCACCTCCTCTCGCGCACCGCAGCGCGCCATCGCGTGGCAGTGCCTTTCGACCTGGGCTCGGCGCACAGCGGGTGCTTCTTTTTGACTGCCATGCCACAAGATAGCAAGCGCGGGATAGCGGCCGCCCTCCGCCTCGCGGTACTCATGCCGGCGAGGAAACGCGAATGCCGGCGAAGGACACGACAACCCGGGACTACCGCGAGCGGATCAACCGGGTGATCTTCCACATCGAGGCTCATCTCGGTGAGCCCTTGAATCTGGAGGAGCTCGCCAGGGTCGCCTACTTCTCGCCCTACCATTTCCACCGCATCTTCGCCGCCTTCACCGGGGAACCGCTCGCCGCCTTCATCCGGAGGTTGCGGCTCGAGCGAGCAGCGCAGCACCTCCTGCACCTCGACGCGCCGGTGACGGAGATCGCCCTCGGCGTCGGCTACGAGACCCCCTCGGCGTTCACCCGTGCCTTCGCTGGCCATTTCGGGGTCAGTCCAACCGAATACCGCCAGCGGCACGAGCCTGTTTCCCTACTCGGCGCCAGGTTTCTGGCGCTGACCAACCCGGTGGAGGACGTGACCATGACCCCAGAGATCCGTACCATCGACCCGATGCCGGTGCTCTTCGTGCGCAGGACGGGGCCTTACGACCAGGCTGCCGGCGAGGCCTTCGCCGTGCTGTGCCAGTTCGCCGGGGCGCGCGGGCTGCTCGGCCCGGCGTCGCGGATGATTGGCATCTCCCACGACGACCCGCACGTCACCGACGAGTCGAAGTTCCGCTACGACGCCTGCGTGACCGTCGACCGCGAGGTGAAGCCCGAAGGAGAGGTGGGGCTCAAGACCATCGCCGGCGGCAAGTACGCCGTGTTCGTGCACACGGGGGCCTACGCGGGCTTCCAGAAGACCTACGATCAGATCTTCACGGCCTGGCTGCCGCGCAGCGGCCAGAAGCTGCGCGAGGAGCCCGGCTTCGAGCTCTACCTGAACAGTCCCGGCCAGGTGCGGCCCGAGGATCTCCGCACGGAGATCTGGCTGCCCCTTCAGTGATCGGCGCGGCTCACCCGCGGCGCACGACGAAGAACTCGTAGGCGTAGTAGTCCGAGTACCGCCGGTG
>JBFYZW010000075.1:0-4649 GCA_041309305.1 Deltaproteobacteria bacterium
CGGCGCGGCCCGGATCTTCTGCGCCTCGCGCGGCGCCGGCTTCGCGGCGCCCTTGCCCTTGGCCGGCTTGCCGGCCTTGCGCGCCGGTTTGTCTTTGCCGGCCGACTTCGGTGCGCGCGGCTTCTCCTTGCTCGGACCACGACCGGTGAGCGCGAGCTTCTGTTGCTCGGGTTTCTTGGCGCCGGGGCGACGGGCAGCGTGCTTGGTGGGCAAGACGGACCTCTCGGAATTCTACGACCGGGACGAGTAAACCAACCGATCGAGCAAAGTCAACGCCGGCCTGGTCCAGCCGAGCGGCCACCGGCGCTGATTTCGCAATGATTTCGGCGCCGGCGCGGGCCAGAAGTACGCGGCGCCTCAACCGGAGCGCCCGGCGGCGCGGGCGAGAGGCCAGATCTGTTCAACCTGGCGGCGGGTGTCGGCGAGCGAGCCGGTGTTGTCGACCACCCAGGTCGCTCGTCGCCGCTTGTCGTCGAGCGGGAGCTGCGCCGCGAGGCGGCGGTCGGCCTCGACCGGGTCGAGGCGGTCGCGCGCGCTGAGGCGCGCCAGCTGGACCTCGCGCGGCACCCAGACGACGATTACGCCCGCCATCCCGGCCTCGAGGCCGCGCTCGTACAGGAGCGGCACGTCGTAGACGACCGGCTCGACGCCGCGGGTCGTGAGCTCGGCGACCCGCTCGGCGAAGGCGGCGGCGACCGCCGGGTGGGTGATCGCCTCCAGGGCGCGTCGCTCGCCGGTGTCGGCGAAGACGCGTCGGGCGAGCCGCGGGCGGTCGATCACGCCATCCGGGCCGAGCACGCCCGGGAAGCGTGCCTCGATCTGCCGGGCCAGCGGGCTCGGTCCACCCTGCGGGCTGATCAGCTGGCGGTAGATCTGATCGGCGTCGAGCACCGTGGCGCCGAGCTCGACCAGCATCGCCTGCACGGTGGTCTTGCCGCTGGCGATGCCGCCGGTCAGTCCGATGACGGCCATGGCTCAACTTGGCAAAGGCCGGCCGCCTTGACAAGCCGGGCGGAGCGGTCTACCCAGGCCGCGCGATGGTTGACGAATCCAAACGGAGCCAGCGGGTGGGCGAGCTGTTGATGCACGAGCTCGGCCAGCTGCTGGTCGAGGGGCTGCGCGATCCGCGCATCGGTTTCACGACGGTGACCGAGGTGCGCGTCACGCCGGACCTGAAGCAGGCGCGCGTCTACGTCTCGGTCTACGGCTCGGGTGAGGAGCAGGAGCGGACGTTGGCGGCGTTGACCGCGGCGGCGAGCTTCTTGCGCCGTGAGCTCGGCCGGCGCCTCGAGCTGCGCCACACCCCGGCGCTCAGCTTCCAGCTCGACGACTCGCTGGCCCGCGCCGGCCGGGTCGAGCAGATCATGGCCGCGATCTCCGCCGGCGAGACCGAGGTGCCGGCGCCGAGCGCGCCGGAGACGATGCCGGTCAAGACCGACCGCAGCGAGATGGCCGAGTCGGCCCGCTCGCTCGCGGTCCTCCCCGCGCCACCGCCCCCGGCGCGCCGCCGGCGTGGCCGGCGGCGGCGAGGTTGAGCCATGAACGGTATCCTGGTGATCGACAAGCCCTGCGGGCCGACCTCGCACGACATCGTCGATGCAGTGCGCCAGATCTTGCGCGAGCGAAAGGTTGGTCACACCGGCACGCTCGACCCGGTGGCCACCGGGGTCCTGCCGTTGGTCATCGGCTCGGCGACCAAGATCGCCCGCTACTTGACCGGCGGCGACAAGACCTACCAGGCGACCTTCCGCCTCGGGGTCAGCACCTCGACGCTGGACGGCGAGGGCGAGGTGACTCGCGAGCGCCCCGTGACGGTCAGCGACGCACAGGTGCGCGCGGTGCTGGCCGACTTCGTCGGCGACATCGAGCAGATCCCACCGATGTACTCGGCGAAGAAGGTCGACGGCAAACGCCTGTACGAGCTCGCCCGGCAAGGGGTCGAGGTTGAGCGCGAGCCGAAGAAGGTGCAGGTGCGCAGCCTCGAGGTGCACAGCCTCGCCCTCCCCGACGTGACGATCGAGGTGCGCTGCTCGGCCGGCACCTACGTGCGCGTCCTGGCCCACGACGTCGGCGAGCGGCTCGGCTGCGGCGCCCACCTCTGTCAGCTCCGCCGGGTGGCCGCCGGGCCGTTCACCATCGCCGACGCGGTCTCGTTCGCCGAGCTCGAGGCCGCGCCGGAGCAGGCGCGCGGCCGCCTTCTGCCGGTGGCCCGCGGCCTCACCGACGCGCCGCGGATCGAGGTGCCGAGCCACCTGGCCAAGCGGATCCGCAACGGCTACCAGCTGACCGTCGGCGACCTCCGCGCGCTCGACGTGCCCGCGTTCGTGCTCGAGCAGATCGTCGTGCTCTGGCGCGACGACGGCGCGCCGCTGGCGGTGGCGCGAGCGCTGTGCGACGCCGGGCAGCTCAGCGGCGCGCGCCGCGACGAGCGGCCAATCAAGATCGAGCGGGTGCTCGGCGCCGACGACTGATCCGCGGCCCGTCCGCGAGCGAGACGCCGCTCGCTCAGCTCCTTCGCCGCCGTCCGGTGAGCAGGATCCGTCGGCCGAGCTCGGCGAGTGGCTTGCGCCACCAGGCGAACAGGACGATCAGGCAGGCGAGCCCGACCCAGTCGCCGAGTCGGCCGTAGAGGGTCTTCCCGGACAGCGCGGCGACCTCCTGCAGCCGATTGGCCCGGGCGAAGACCGGGGTCGGGTCGAGGATCCGACCGGCCGGATCGATGACCGCGCTGATCCCGGTGTTGGTGACGCGCACCAGGAAGCGCCGGTGCTCGACCGCGCGGTAGCCGGCCATCGCCAGGTGGATGAGTGGCTCGCGGCTGTCGCCGAACCAGGCGTCGTTGGTGAGGTTGACCAGGACATCGGGGTCTTCACCCATCGCCCGGCGCACGAAGCGGGGCAGGATGTCCTCGTAGCAGATCAAGACCCCCAGGCGCAGGCCGTTGAGCACCAGCGGCCGTTGATGGCTGCCGCGGGTGAAGCGACCGGTGTGGCGGAAGGGACCCAGGTCGTAGAGCCAGGGGAACCAATCGCCGAAGGGGACGAACTCACCGAAGGCGAGCAGGAAGGTCTTGTCGTACGTGCCGAGCACCCGGCCTTCGCCGTCGGTGAGGAAGGCGCTGTTGAAGACCCGACGCTCCTGGCCGTGCCGCTCGACCCGCATCGCGCCGAAGAGCAGCGGCGTCGACAGCGGGCCCAGCACGTGTTCCTTGATATTGGTGATCCCGGTCGGCAGCGCGTAGTTGAATCCGGACTCCGGCCAGACGATCAGCTCCGCACCCTGCGCCTCGAGCTCGAGGCTCTGCTCGCGGTGACGACGGGCGCCCTCCTCTGGCTCATCGTCCTTCTGGTAGATGCCCATGTTGACCTGCACCAGGCCGACGCGCAGCCGGCGCTCGGCGTGGGCGACGGTGTCGTCGATGTCGAGGATCGCCAGCGTGCCGTAGACCGCCGAGAAGAGCGCCAGCGCCGCCAGCGTCAGCCACCCGGCGGCCGGCAACGCGCCGCGCCCGCGCCAGCGCCAGGCCAGCGTCTGGTAGAGCACGCCGGAGGCGAGCGTCAGGATGAAGGTCAAGCCGAGCGGGCCCCACAGGTCCAGCGATTGGATGAAGGTCAGCTGTCGGTACTGCGAATTGGACAGGTAGGCGGGGAAGAGCGCCGGCACCAGCCACTCGCAGACGACCATCATCACCGGCACGACGAAGGCCGCGCCGAGTCGCCGGCGGGTGAGCAAGAGGTGCACGCCGAGCCCCCAGAAGGCGAAGAGCAGCCCCTGCGCCGCGCAGAGGAGCAGCGTGCCGAGGTAGGCGAGCGGCACCGGCAGGTGTCCGAAGTCACGCAGCATCCCGGCCAGCCAGGTGTAGCCGCCGAAGTAGGCGACGGTGCCGAAGAGCCAGGAGATGGCGAACGCCTCGCGCGGGGTCAGGCGCTCATCGTCGAGCGCCCAGGTGATGGGCACCAACGCCACCCACATCAGGTAAAACTGATCGAAGCCGACGAAGCCGACGAAGGCGAGCACGGCGCTGGCGATCGCCAACGCCAGGTGCACGCGTCGCACCTGGACGAAGCGCAAGGACCTGGCGAGCATGTCCGGGAGCATAGTGGCATTCGACCCGCCAGGCCACCCGTCGGCCGCGCGGCCCATGGACCCGCGTTGACCATCGGCGGGCCGCGTGAGAGTCTTCGGCTCATGCTTCGGTCAAGCCTCGTGCTCCTGGGCTGTTGCTGGGCGATCGCTGCGCGCGCCGAATCGGTGGTGGTCTTCGACACCGACGGCGGCAAGGGCGTCGCGACGACGCTGGTGCAGACCCTCACCGCCGAGCTCGCCGGCCACGAGGTCAAGCGCGAGGCAGCGCAGAAGGGCTGGAAGACAGTCGGGGTCAAGCTCGCGCCCCAGTTGGCCAAGGCGACCAAGACGCGCGGCGCGGCCGCCGGGGTGGCCAGCGAGCTGAGCAAGAGTCGCAAGGCCCAGTCGCTGGCCGTGCTCGCGGTGATGGCCGACGGGCGGGTGGTCTACGACCAGGTGGTCAAGCTGCCGAAGAAGAACCCGGACAAACGGATCAAGGAGCTCGTCCGGGCCATGGCGCGCTCGCTGCGCGAGGAGCTGGCCGCGAGCCAGCCGGTGGCGGCGCCGACCGACGTCGCGCCGGT
>JBFYZW010000076.1:0-2532 GCA_041309305.1 Deltaproteobacteria bacterium
CGGACCCGGGCGTCGTCTACCAGCGGCATTCGACCGTCGACTTCGATGACATGTCGATCGAGGGCGAGCTCGTTCGGCCGGACGGCGCTTTCCTCGAGGCGCGCAAGGCGACCCGCCAGGCGCCGTTGGTCCGGCCGCGCCAGAGGATGCCGCCGCCGGCCGGCATCGATCCCGGCGCGGCCGAGGAGAAGACGAAGGTACGGCGCGGCGAGTCGACCGAGGTCTTGACCGACAAGAAGGAGCGGGTCAGCGCTGGCCTGGCCGAGCGCATGGCGCTGGCGGCGATGGGGCGGGCCGGCGAGGAGCTGTGGGTGGTGGTCCGCCCGCCGGCGGCGGCCGCGCCGTCGGTGGAGCTCCCCGGCTCGGGCGAGCTGCGCACCCGACTTCCCGGCCAGACCGAGCTCGTCGCGCTGCCGCTCGAGCACACCGCGGTGGAGGCCGAGATCGCCGGCGCGGTCGCCTCGGTGCTGGTGCGCCAACAGTACCGCAACCCGTACGCGAGCACGATCGAGGCGGTCTACGTCTTCCCGCTGCCCGAGAAGGCGGCGGTCAGCGAGTTCCTGATGGTCATCGGCGAGCGGCGCATCCGCGGCATCATCCGCGAGCGCGGCGAGGCGGAGCGGGTCTACCGCGAGGCGCGCGACCAGGGCTACGTCGCCTCGCTGCTGACCCAGGAGCGGCCGAACGTCTTCACCCAGCGGTTGGCCAACCTCGAGCCGGAGCGGCGCATCGACATCGAGCTGACCTACTTCGAGGCGCTGCCCTACCGCGACCGCTCCTACGTCTTCACCTTCCCGATGGTCGTCGGGCCGCGCTTCAACCCTCCCGGCTCGACCGGCGGCGTCGGCGCGGTGCCGCGCGGCCGCGAGGGCGCCACCGGCCAGCCGACCGAGGTCAGCTACCTCCGCCCGACCGAGCGCTCGGGGCACGACCTGTCGCTCAGCGTGCTGCTCGACGCGCCGATGCCGATCGAGGCGCTCGACAGCCCGAGCCACCGGGTCACTGTCGAGGAGCTCGGCCCGGCGCGCCGGCGAATCACGCTGGCCGCCGAGCGCGTGGTGCCCAACGCCGACTTCGTGCTCCGCTACCGGCTCGCCGGCGCGGCGGTGAAGAGCGGCCTGCTCGCCCACGCCGATCCGCGTGGCGGGGTCTTCTCGTTGATGCTCGAGCCGCCGGCCGAGCTGCGGCGCATCCCGCGCGCACCGCGCGAGCTGGTCTTCGTGCTCGACTGCTCGGGCAGCATGTCCGGCGCGCCGCTGGCCACGGCCAAGGCGGCGGTGCGGCACGCGCTCGGCCTGCTCGACGAGGACGACACCTTCCAGATCATCAACTTCTCCAACGAGGCGTCGCAGCTCGGGCGCGCGCCGCTGCCGGCGACGCCGGCCAACCTGGCCCGTGGTCTCGCCTACCTCGAGGCGCTGCGCGGCGAGGGGGGGACGATGATGCTCGAGGGCATCGCCGCGGCGCTCGACTTTCCGCACGCCGAGCACCGCCTGCGCGTCGTCTCCTTCCTCACCGATGGCTACATCGGCAACGAGACCGAGATCCTGGCCGAGATCCACGCCCGGCTCGGCGCGACGCGCATCTTCGCCTTCGGGGTCGGCAACGCGGTGAACCACTACCTGCTCGAGCGCATGGCGATCGCCGGCCGCGGCGCGGTGGCCTTCGTCGGCCTCGGCGCCGGCGAGGAGACGCGCGCGGTCGACGCGTTCTATGAGCAGATCGGCTACCCGGCGCTCAGCGACATCACCATCGACTGGGGCGGGCTCGCGGTCAGCGAGGTCTATCCGGCGCGCGTGCCGGACCTGTTTGTCGGCCGGCCGGTGACCTTGACCGGCCGCTACGCCGGGCGCGCCGCGGGAACGGTGCGCGTGCACGGCCGGGCCGGCGGCGAGCCGGTCAGCTTCAGCGTACCGATCAGCGTCACCGCGGCGACCCGGCCGGCGCTGGCGGCGATCTGGGCGCGGGCGAAGATCGCCGACCTCGCCGACCGCGCGACCTACGAGCAGGACGTCGCGCCGCTGGTCGAGGCGATCAAGGAGACGGCGCTCGCCTACGGCCTGATGTCCGCCTACACCGCGTTCGTCGCGGTCGACACCAGCCGCCGCACCGACGGGGGCAACGCGACCGTCGTCGTACCGGTGCCGGTCCCCGACGGCGTCGACTACGACAAGACGGTCGGCGAGCGTTGAGCTGCCCGGTTGGTTGGCAAACCAGCGCCGCCGTGCTTAGATTCCCCTCCGGGGGAGAGCTGTGCCAGACCTCAAGCTGCTGGCGACCAACGTCTCGCGCGAGCTGCACGCGCAGATCTGCGCCCAGCTCGGCGCCGACGCGGCCGGGATCGACGTCGACTGGCTCGAGTCGGCCGCCACCGAGGCGCCGCCTGCCGGTCACGACGTGATCCTGCTCGGCCGTGACGACGCCGCGACCGACCCGGCGCTGGTCGAGCGGCTGCGCCAGCGCTTCCCCGGCTCGGCGATCCTGGTGGTGATGACCGGCGCGGCCGGCGGCGCCGAGCAGGCGCTGCTCGAG
>JBFYZW010000077.1:0-9824 GCA_041309305.1 Deltaproteobacteria bacterium
AAGGAAGTCCCGTGGTTAAACCGCGTCAGCGGAAACGGGAGAGCATGGCCGCGAGATGGTCGGCGAGCTCGCGGGTGACGCGGTGGGTGTCAGGCGCCAAAGCTCCCCAGGCCAGGGCGACGTCGAGGATAGCGACGACTTCGTTGGCCGACCCTCGGGCGGCGAGGAAATATCGCTGCCGGTCTTTGGGCGAGCCTTTGCCACAGCCTTCGGCGAAGTTGAGCGTGATACTAGCGGAGGCGCGGCGAAGTTGGTCGGCAAGATGAGCCTGGCCGCGGGGTAACTTATCGACGACGCGAGCGGCGAGGCGGGCGAGTTCGAGGCTGTGGCGATAGATTCGCGTATCGGTGTGCAGCACGGTTGACCTCCTTTGGCTGCCGGGCGCTGAAGGCGCTCGCCAACAGAGGCGCCTGAGGCGTCCGGCAGCCAAAGGAGGTCGCTAATCGCCGATCGCCATCGCCTATCGGCCCTCGGTATCGCACTCGCCATCATCGCCGTGCACGGCCCGGTCTACTCGATCGAAAGGATCGAGGAATCGGCTCCCGAAAGTGATGGGCGGTCAGGCTGACCGCCAGTTGACAACCGCGCCGCCGGGGTGTTACCAAGGCGCCGACATTTAGTGGAGACTGGCCTGCGGGCTGGTGCTGCTAAGTGGGCTTCGGGCCCACTTTTTTTTTGTTGGGGCACGAGAGACGTGAAGCGAGAGGCCAACACACCAGACGTCGCCAGCCGCGTCGAGGCGGCGGTGGCGCCGATCCTGGAGGCGCAGGGCTACGAGGTCGTGCTCTGCGAGTACGTCCCGCGCTCGCGCGTGTTGCGCTTGTACGTCGACCATCAGGCGGGGGTCAGCCTCGACGACTGCACCCGGGTGTCGCGGCTGGTCTCGGACCTCCTCGACGGCGAGGGGCATTCCGATCTGTTTCCGGAGCGTTACACGCTCGAGGTCTCCTCGCCCGGGTTGGACCGACCGCTGTGCAAGCCGGCGCACTTCGCCCGCTTCGTCGGTCGTGAGGTGAGCGTGAAGACCCACGCGCCGCGTGACGGGGGGCGGCGGCGGTTCAGCGGGCGGCTCGGCAAGGTCGTGGAGCAGGGGATCGAGCTGGAGTGCGACGGGCGGGTGGTGGTGATCGGCTTCGCCGAGATCGCCGCCGCCCGGCTGGTCCCGGAGTTGTGAGGGAGTCACGGTGGAGATTGGGCAGCGCCCGCTCGCGGGTGGGTGACGGAGGACGCGATGGACACGAACTTGAATATGGTGGTCGAGCAGGTCAGCAAGGACAAGGGGATTGACCCGAGCGTGCTGCACCGGGCGCTCGAGGAGGCGATCCTGGTCGCGGCCAAGAAGGCGTTCGGCGCCGAGCGCAACATGGCGGTGGCCTACAACGCGGAGAAGGGTGCGGTCGACCTGACCCAGACGATCACCGTCGTCGAGCGGGTGGAGGACACCTTCAACGAGATCAGCGTCCAGGAGGCCGAGGAGCGCGGCATCGAGGTCGAGGCCGGCGATGAGATGGTCTTCCCGATCTACTACCTCGACCAGGACGCCAAGGCGGCCAAGGAGCAGGACGAGGAGTACGGCGACATCCTGAAGCTCAAGACCTACCGGCGCGGCTTCGGTCGCATCGCGGCGCAGACGGCCAAGCAGGTGATCATCCAGCGCATCCGCGACGCCGAGCGCGGCATGGTCTACTCCGAGTACAAGGATCGCAAGGGCGAGCTGGTCACCGGCATCGTTCGTCGCTTCGAGCGCGGCAACCTGATCGTCGACCTCGGCCGCGCCGAGGCGGTGCTGCCGCTCCGCGAGCAGTGCCCGCGTGAATCGTACCGGGCCGGTGATCGGGTGCAGGCGTTCGTCATCGAGGTCCAGGAGCACGCCCGCGGACCGCAGATCATCCTGTCGCGCACCACGTCGGACCTGCTGATCAAGCTGTTCGAGCTCGAGGTGCCGGAGATCTACGAGGGGATCGTGCACATCGAGAGCGCGGCGCGCGAGCCGGGGGCGCGGGCCAAGATCGCCGTCAGCTCGAACGACCGCGACGTCGACCCGGTTGGCGCCTGCGTCGGCATGAAGGGCTCGCGTGTCCAGGCGGTGGTTCAGGAGCTGCGCGGCGAGAAGATCGACATCGTGCCCTACTCCGAGGATCCGGCCACCTTCGTCTGCAACGCGCTGCAGCCGGCCGAGGTCAGTCGGGTGTTGATCGACGAGGCCAACCACGCGATGGAGATCATCGTCCCGGACGACCAGCTGTCGTTGGCGATTGGGCGCAAGGGGCAGAACGTCCGGTTGGCGTCGCAGCTGACCGGCTGGCGGCTCGACATCCACTCCGAGTCGCGGATCCAGGAGATCAAGGAGCGCGCCTGGGCGAGCCTGTCGAAGGTCGCCGGGGTGAACGAGTTCCTGGTCCAGACCCTGTACAACCACGGCATCCGCTCGGCGCAGCAGCTGCTCGAGGCCGACCGGAGCTTCCTCGCCCAGTTCCCGGGCGTCACCGACGAGACGATGGCCAAGATCCTCTCGTCGGCCGCCCAGGTCGCGGAGGAGGAGAAGGCGGCCGAGGAGCAGCGGCGCCTCGACGCCGAGCGGGTGGCCCGCGCCGCCGACGCCGGCCGGCGGTTGCAGGAGATCCTCGGGCTGGACGAGATCGGGCGGCTGCGCAAGCTGCGCGGCGTGGGCGAGAACACGTTCAAGCAGCTGACCGAGGGCGGCTTCGCCACCGTCGAGGCGTTGGCCGAGGCGGAGGTGGCCGCGCTGGCCGAGCGCACCGGGGTCAGCGAGCAGAAGGCGAAGCAGATCAAGTACGCGGCGATGCAGTGGCTCAAGCAGGAGAACGACATCCGCGCCGAGGCAGAGGCCTGCGGCGTGACGGTGGTCGACGGCGTCGTGCGTCTGCCGGGGCAAGAGGTCGCGGCCGACGAGACCGAGGCCGAGCCCGCCGCCCTGCCGGCGGCGGCCGAGGTGCCCCAGCCGGAGGGCGAGGCCCGCCCGGCGGAGTAGAGGTGAGGAGGCGATGATGCGTGGCCAGCGACAGCGCGGCGGAGGGCGGTCGAGCGAGGGCGAGCGGACCTGCGTGGTCTGTCGCGCCTGCCGGCCACGCGCCGCGCTGGTCCGCTTCACCTGGGACGGCGGCTTTCGTCTGGGGCGCGGGCCGGGCCGGGGGGCCTGGGTCTGTGCCGCGGCGAGCTGCCTCGGCCGGCTCGAGGTGCGTCACCTGGCGCGGGCCTGGCGCAAGGCGCCCGCCGCGCCGCTGTCGTGGCCGGCGCTCGCGACCGAGGTGGCTGCGCGCAAGCGCTGGAGCACGACCCTGCAGGGTCGCAACGACACGATGGCGGACCAGGCTGCATATTGGTCGGCGCTGTGGTACGAGATCGACTCCCTGCGCTCCGGCGCCCAGGCGTCCGGACCCGGGGCGTGGCCGCTCGGTGACCACGGTGCCAACGACGACGAGGTGGCGTGATGGGCAAGAAGCGTGTGTATGAGCTCGCCAAGGAGCTCGGGCTCGAGAACAAGGAAGTTGTCGAGCGCCTTCAGGCTGCGGGCATCGCCGTCACGAGCCATTCGAGCTCGGTCTACGAGGAGGAGGCGCTGGCCGCGCTGGGCAAGGGGCCAGTCAAGGCCGAGGAGCCGGCGCCGGCCAAGCGGCGTCCGGGGATGATGCTCGTCCGCAAGAAGAAGGCGACCGACGAGGCCGAGTCGACCGACGCGGTCGCGCTCGCCGAGCAGCCCGCTTCGGCGGAGCTCGGCGCGGTCACCGAGCCGGCCGAGCCGGCCGAGGAGCCGCCGTTCAGCGAGGGCGAGCTGCCGGTCGAGCCGGAGGTCGAGGGCGTGGAGGCCGTGGACGCGGCGGACGACGGCGGCGCGCCGGACGCGATCGCCGAGGAGCCGGGGATCGTCGAAGCGGCCGGGCCGAGCGCCGGGGACGACGGCGCCGCGCCGGCGGCGAGTGAAGCGGCGGAGGCGACCGCGGCGCCGGCCACGACGCCGGCCAAGCCGGAGCGGCCAGGCGTGTCGGCCAAGGTCGTGCGGATGATCGACCGCGAGAAGCTGCTCGAGCGCGTGCCGCAACGCCGCCTCGGCGGCGGTCCGCCGGCCCAGCGCTTCGGCAAGGTCACCGAGCTGGCGGTGGTCACCGATCCCTTCGGTGGTCAGCGCGAGATGGTCGACGTCGACCAGAACCGCCGGCGCGGACCCGGCGCCAAGGTGCCGAAGAAGGGCCGGGCGCCGACCAAGCGCGAGATGGTCGAGATGCGCGAGCGGGCGATGAACCCGTCGCGGCTGAAGAAGAAGAAGGTGCTCAAGCGCGCGCCGAAGAAGACCGAGCTGACCCAGCCCAAGGCCTCGAAGCGGGTGATCAAGATGAAGGAGAAGATCACCGTCGCCGATCTCGCCCACCAGCTGGGCGTCAAGGCGATGGAGCTGCTCCGCCGCTTGATGGATCTCGGCATGATGGTCAGCCTCAACGACAGCATCGATCTCGAGACGGCGCAGATGCTGGCCGGGGAGCACAACTACGTGGTCGAGTCGGTCGCCTTCGCCGAGGAGGTGGTGATCGCCGCCGGGGTCGCCGAGGAGAACCCCGAGGACCTGCAGCCGCGGCCGCCGGTGGTCACCGTGATGGGTCACGTCGACCACGGCAAGACCTCACTGCTCGACACGGTCCGCAAGACCAAGGTCGTCGACGGAGAGGCCGGCGGCATTACGCAGCACATCGGCGCCTACCAGGTGAAGGTGCCGAAGCGCGGCCTGGTCACCTTCCTCGACACACCGGGGCACGCGGCGTTCACCAACATGCGCGCCCGTGGGGCCAAGGTTACCGACATCGTCGTCCTCGTGGTCGCGGCCGACGACGGCGTGATGCCACAGACCGAAGAGGCGATCCGCCACGCGCAGGCGGCCGAGGTGCCGATCGTCGTGGCGATCAACAAGATCGACAAGCCCGAGGCGCAGCCGGACCGGGTGATCAATGAGCTGTCGAAGTTCAATCTGGTCTCCGAGGCGTGGGGCGGTGACACGTTGATGATCAAGACCTCGGCGACCAAGGGCTCCGGGGTCAACGAGCTGCTCGACGCGATCCTGCTCCAGGCCGAGATGCTCGAGCTGTCGGCCAACCCGAAGCGGCCGGCCGAGGGGGTGGTCATCGAGGCCAAGCTCGACAAGGGGCGCGGGCCGGTGGCCACGGTGCTGGTGCAGCGCGGGACGCTCAAGCGGGGCGATGCGGTGGTGGTCGGCGGCGCGCACGGCAAGATTCGGGCGATGGCCGACGCCACCGGGCAGCAACGCGGTGAGGCCGGGCCGGCGACGCCGGTGGAGATCACCGGGCTCGACATCGTGCCCGACGCCGGCGACACGCTCAACGCGGTCGAGAGCCTCGAGGCGGCGCGCGAGGTGGCCTCCCATCGCCAGGCGGCGGTCAAGGCGACCGACACCGGCGGTCCGACCAAGCTGTCGCTCGAGGAGCTGATGGCCCGCATGCAGGGCGGCGAGAACCTCGAGCTGAAGATCATCCTCAAGGCCGACGTCAAGGGCTCGGTCGAGGCGGTGCGCGACGCGGTGGCGCAGCTGTCGACCGAGGAGGTCAAGGTCTCGGTCGTCCACGGCGGCGTCGGCACGATCACGGAGTCGGACATCATGCTCGCCACCGCCAGCGGCGCCATCCTGGTCGGCTTCAACGTCCGGCCGGATACCAACGCGCGCGCGGTCGCCGAGCGCGCCGGGGTCGAGATCCGCACCTACCGGATCATCTACGAGCTGCTCGAGGACATCCGCAAGGCCCAGGAAGGTCTGCTCGCTCCGGAGACCAAGGAGACCCTGGTCGGCCACGCCGAGGTGCGCGAGGTGTTCAAGGTGTCGAAGGTCGGCGTCGTCGGCGGCTGCCGGGTCAAGGACGGCAAGGCGGTGCGCTCGGCCAAGGTGCGCATCGTCCGCGACGGCGTGCCGGTCTACGAGGGCCGGATCGGCTCGCTCAAGCACTTCAAGGACGACGTGCGCGAGGTCGAGGCCGGCCAGGAGTGCGGCATCTCGATCGACGGCTACCTCGACATCAAGCAGGGCGACGTCTTCGAGTTCTTCCAGGTCGAGGTCGTGGCGCGCAAGCTGACCCCTTCGCCGACGACGCGTCGGCCGGGCGGCGCCGAGGCGCACCCCTGAGGTCGGGTCGTGGTCATCGGGATGATGGAGCTCCATCTGGCGCTGATCGATAACCACTCGCTCAAAGACAAGCGCTCGGTGGTCAAGCGGGTCATCCACCGCTGCCGGAACACCTTCAACGTCGCCGCCGCCGAGGTCGAGGATCAGGATCTGACCGATCGGGCGACGATCGGCTTCGTCACCGTCGGTAACGACGCCCGCTACATCCAGGGGCTACTCGACAAGCTCGAGCAGTTCGTCGACCGTCTGGCGCTGGCCGAGATCCTCGACGCGCCGAAGTCGGTCGAGCGGGTCTGAGCTCGGTCCGGGGGCGGCGAGCCGGGCGGCTCAATCGCGGCGTTGATGGCGCAGCGCGAAGGTGAGGGCGAGCGGGTTCGCGGCCGGGCTGCGCGCGGCGAGGAACTCCGGCTGACCGAGCGTCGTGGCGCGCAGATCGGCGCAGGCCTCGTCCTCGGCGCAGCGCACGGTGATCGTGTACAGCGGCGGCACCTTCTGGGCCTGGTGCACCGAGAGCACCTCGTAGCCATGCACGCTGGTGGCCAGCCCCGGCTCGACGTAGCCCCGGCGAACGACCTCGGCCAACAGGTCCTCGTTGGGCACCAACGCCAGCTCACCGCCGCGCACGACCGCGAGCGCCTTGACCCCGCGGCACAGCGCGCCGAGGTTGGTGACCATCCGCTCGGCGGCGAACATATCGAAGACCACCTCGCGGTTGCGCCAAACGATGCCGGCGACGACCAGCGCGGCGATGATCACGCCGGAGGTGATGCGGCGGCGCCAGCGCACCGGCCGGGTGGTGAAGCGACGGCGAAAGCGCATCGACAGGCGGCGAAACGCGCTGCGGCTGTCTTCGACGATCTGCAGGCCCCCGAGCTTGTTCTCGGCCATCCTCAGCTCCCGGCGCCGGCGGGCGTCACCGGCCTCAACGTTGGAGAATGATCCAGAATCGCGGCGATGGAAAGCCATTAACGCCGCCGGTGCCCTAGGGAGCTGAGCGGCGCGAGGCGGGTCACCAGCCGGGCGTTCCCCGGGGCGGTGGTTGGTTGCGGCCGGCGGGCGCTGTGCTAAGGTGCGCCGCCGATGGCCACCGTCGCGAAGAGGGCCGCCGCGCTGCGTGAGCAGCTGCGTGAGGCGGCCTACCGCTACTACGTGCTCGACCAACCGACGATCTCGGACGCCGAGTACGACCGGCTGTTCGCCGAGCTGGTGACGCTGGAGCGCGACCACCCGGAGTTCGCCACCCCCGATTCGCCGACGCAGCGGGTCGGCGCGCCGCCGCTGGCCGCTTTTCGTTCGGTGCGCCACCGGCACGGGATGCTCTCGCTCGGCAACGTCTTCGACGACGCCGAGCTCGCCGAGTTCGACCAGCGGATCAAGCGCCACCTCGGTATGCCGCTCGACGCGCTGATCGACTACGCGGTGGAGCCGAAGATCGACGGGCTGGGCATCGAGCTGGTGTACGAGGACGGCCGCCTGGTGGTCGCCAGCACCCGCGGTGACGGCACCACCGGCGAGGACGTGACCCCCAACGCGCGGACGATCGCCAACATCCCGTTGACCCTACGCCGGCCAGTGGCCGGTGTCTTCGAGGTGCGCGGCGAGGTCTACCTCGAGCGGATGGCCTTCGCGCGCTTGAACCGCGAGCGCGAGGCGGCGGGGGAGTCGACCTTCGCCAACCCGCGCAACGCCGCGGCCGGTTCGCTGCGCCAGCTCGACTCGCGGATCACCGCCCAGCGGCCGCTGCGGGCCATCCTCTACGCGCTGTCGAGCGTGCCCGCCGGGCCCGGGGTGCCGGCGACGCACGTCGAGCTGATCGGCTGGCTGCGCGAGCTAGGGTTCGCCACCTTCCCGTCGCAGTTGTGTCGCGGCATCGACGAGGTCGCCGCCGCCTATCGGCGCCACCGCGATCAGCGTGAGGCGTTTCCGTACGAGATGGACGGCGTGGTCGTGAAGGTGAACGACCATCGCCTGCAGCTCGAGCTCGGGCAGGTGGCGCGGGCGCCGCGCTGGGCGATCGCCTACAAGCTGCCGGCGCAGCAGGAGACCACCGTGGTCACGGCGATCGTCGTGCAGGTCGGGCGGACCGGCGCGCTGACTCCGGTGGCCGAGCTCCGGCCGGTGGTGGTCGGCGGCGTCACGGTCAGTCGCGCGACGCTGCACAACGCCGATGAGCTGCAGCGCAAGGACGTACGTCTGGGCGACACGGTCCTGGTCCAGCGCGCCGGCGAGGTGATCCCCGAGGTCGTGCAGGTGGTGCTGGCCAAACGGCCGGCGGGGAGCGCGCCGTTCCAGTTCCCGGCCACCTGTCCGGCCTGCGGCAGCGCCGCGCTGCGGCCGGAGGGGGAGGCGGTCAGCCGCTGCCCGAACTTCGACTGCGGCGCGCAGCGGCGCGAGCGGTTGATCCACTTCGCCTCGCGCCGGGCGATGGACATCGACGGACTGGGCGAGAAGCTGGTCGGGCAGCTGGTCGACAGCGGGCGGGTCAGCGAGCCGGCGGATCTCTTCCGCCTCGAGGCAGGCGAGCTGGCCGAGCTCGAGCGGATGGGACCGAAGAGCGCCGAGAAGCTGGTCGCCGCCCTGGCGGCGGCGCGCCGGCGACCGCTGGCCCGCCTGCTCTTCGCGCTGAGCATCCGGCACGTCGGGGAGCGGGTGGCGCAGCTCATCGCCGGCGGGGTCGGGACGCTGCCAGCGTTGATGAGCGCGACCGAGGAGGAGCTGGCCGCGATCCACGGCGTCGGGCCGGAGGTCGCCGCGGCGGTGGGGGCCTACTTCGCCGATCCGCGCGGGCGGGGCATCGTCGAGCGGCTGCTCGCCGTCGGGGTCGAGATCGAGGCTGAGGCGCGAGCGGTGGCCTCGGATCGGCTCGCCGGTCAGACGGTGGTGGTCACCGGCACGCTGGCGACGCTGACCCGCGAGCAGGCCCAGGCGTTGGTCGCCGCCCACGGTGGGCGCGCGGCCAGCAGCGTCTCGAAGCGCACCGACCTGGTCGTCGCCGGGGAGAAGGCGGGCTCGAAGCTGCACAAGGCGCGCGAGCTCGGGATCAAGGTGGTCGACGAGGCGGGGTTCTTGGCCCTGCTCGGGCAAGACCCACCGGCGGGTTGAGCTTCAGCGGCGTCGCTTCTTCTTCTTGCCGCGCGTCGCGTCGTCGGCGGGGGTCAGGCGCGCGTCGCTGTCGTCGACGGTCGGCTCGGCGGCGCGCGGCTCGGCGGGGTGCTGCTCCTCCTGCAGCGCGACCGGCAGCTCCGGGGCGGGCGGCTCCGGCCGGCTGGTGAGGGCGAGGATGAGCAGGACGCACAGCAGCGCCAGGTTGGCGGCGGCGATGCCGAACAGGAGGCTCTGGCGCTTCTGCCCCTGCTCGAGCTTCTCCTCGACGTAGTCGAGCCGCTGGGTCGCCGACTGGCTGCCGGCGACCGCGGTGGCGCGCAGGCTCGCGGTGGCCTGGCTCTCGACCACCGCGCGCAGCTCGAGGAAGCCGGCGTGCATCTCCTCCTGCAGGTCGTGCAGTGTCTGGTTGAGTGCCGAGAGCACGTCCTCGAGGTGTGACAGCTGCAGCGCCTGGGCCGAGGTCTGCTGCAGCACCTCCTCGACCGAGTCCTGCACCGCACTGACCGTCGTCGGGGCGGCGGGGGGCGCGCCTGGAGCGGTGACGACGTGCGGTGCGGCCTCTCCGGCGGGCGCCGGG
>JBFYZW010000078.1:0-9376 GCA_041309305.1 Deltaproteobacteria bacterium
AGCAGCCGCCCCCCGGCGACGGGCCGCCGGCTGGCGCGGACGCCCGAGCCGACCTGGATGACTCGTCCGGGGGGGACGCCGGCGCTGACGGCGACGGTGGCCCGGGCGGCGACGCGGCGGCCATGCCCGAGGTCTGCAACCGCGGCAGCTTCACCGCCTACTTCGGCAACCTGCACGCACACAGCAACAACTCCGACGGCTCGGGGACGCCGGCCACCGCCTTCACCTACGCCCGCGATACGGGTCACCTCGACGTCTTCATCCTCACCGACCACCTCGAGCAGCTGCTCCTGCCCGGCGACCCGTTCTGGGTCCCGAAGTGGACCACCTGTCGCGACGCCGCCGCCGCGGCGACGACCGCGACCTTCATCGGCTTGTGTGGCTTCGAGTACGGCTCCGGCATCGACCCGCTCGCGCTCGACACCACTGGCCACGCGAACGTCTTCTTCTCCTCCGGGTTGTTCACCGACCTGATGCTCGACTTCCACGAGTTCTACGACGAGCTCGCCGCGTGCGGCACCTGTTGGGGGCAGTTCAACCACCCGGGGGAGTCGCCGTCGCAGACGTGGAACGACTGGGAATACGACGCGGCGGCGGCCGCGCGCATGACGCTCTTCGAGATGAACGGCGGCGGGCCGACCTGGGATCTCCTGTTCGCCGCGCTCGACGCCGGGTGGCGCCTCTCTCCTTCGTTCAATCAGGACAACCACTCGGCCGACTGGGGGACGCGCAACGACAACCGCACCGGGCTCTGGCTGTCCAGCCTGTCGGAGGCCGAGGTGGAGCGGGCCATCGCTGCGCGGCGCACCTTCTCGACCGAGGATCGCAACGCGTCGCTGATGCTGTCGACCCTCGACGGGTGCGTGCTCGGCTCTCAGCTCGGTCGCCTCGGGGTGCAAACGTTCCGCATCGAGGCCGACGATCGGGACGCCGGCGAGAGCTTCGCCTCGCTCCAGCTGTTTGGCCCCGGTCAGACCGAGCTGGTCAGTCACACCTGCGCCCCCGGGCCGAGCTGTGTCGCCGAGCTCTCGGTCGACGTCGGCGCGGTGGCCTACGTGCTCGCGCGGGCGGTGCAGGCCGACGGCGATGTGCTGGTCAGCGGCCCGATTTACACCCGGCCCTGATCGGTCGCGCGCCGCCGTTGACACGCCGAGGCGGCGCAACGATACTCTCCGGCCGATGGCTGAGAAATCGCTGTCACCTCGGGACTACTTCGAGGTCGTGCTGCCGACGATGCTGCGCTGGAAGGGGCCGGCGGCGGCGGCGCTCGGGGTCAACGTCCGCTTCAACGTGACCGGGCGGGGCGGCGGGGTGTGGACCATTCGCCTGCGCCCGCCGGTGGCGGCGGTGGTCGCCGGCTCGGAGTGGAAGGCCGACCTGGTGATCAAGATCACCGTCGAGGAGATGAGCAACATCCTGGCGGGCAGCTTCGATGCCCGGCGCGCGATCGCCGACGGCAACGTCGAGCTCTTGGGTGACCTGAGCGTCTTGAAGAGGGTCGGCTTCCTCTTCCAGACCGGTGGCACCGAGGCGGACATCCGCGCCAGCTCCGCCGGAGGAGCGCAGGGTTGACGCACGCGTCGGTCCCCGCGCGGTCGGCAGCCCTCCCGCGCCGGTCGCCAGGCGGCGGAGCCGCCCAGAATTCGGTAGCCACCGGCGGCGATTTGTTGTATATTCCAACGACTGTCCCTGGAGCTTCCGCGAGCCGCCCATTCTCGGAGAGCCGGGGCGAGTGAATACAATGCAGGTTTCCGCCGATCTCGCGCCATTTCTCGGTGCCGTTGATTCGATTCAGGCCATCGTCCAGAAGGCGACGACGCCTCAGGAGGCAGCGGTCCAGGCGCAGGCGCTCGGTGTCGACCCGGAGCTGGTCGAAGAGCTGATGCGCAGGCTGCGCAGCGACGAGAAGCGCAACTTCGTCCAGCGCAGCGTCACCAGCCGTGAGGTCGCCGAGGCGCTCTTCGGGGTGCTGCTCGACGCCGAGAAGGGCGGGCGGCCGGCGGCGACCGCGCTGTGGTCGACCACCCGCCAGGCGCTCAACGAGCTGAACGGCCGGCTGCGGCGCGCCTTCGGTGACCTGCAGGCAGCGGTGCTCGAGCTGGACGGCAAGGTGTCGCCGAGCCTGAAGCAGGTCGGCAGCGTCATGCTTGAGCTGTACGACGCCGCCTACGCTGACCGATTGGCCTTCCATCCCAACCTCGAGGAGCTGGCCGGCATCCTGGCCACCGGGCAGGGCAGCGAGCCGTGGCAGCTGGCGCTCGCCGCCGCCTGGGCCCAGACCAACCCGGGGCGCCCCGTACCCACCGCGACCGACCTCGAGGCGCGGCTGCTCGACCCGGTCTGGTTCGAGTCGCTCGTCGCCCGCGGCCCCGGCCCGTGGGAGACCCTCCGCACCCAGGCGGAGGTGCAGCGCGCGCACCGCAACGTCGGTGAGGCGCTCGCCGACGTCCAGCATTGACCGCTTGCCACACCACGCCACGACCGATCGGGGTTCGAGCTGAGGCGCCCAGGCGCCGAGGGAGTCGTCCATCCAGCCTCTGAGCGGCAACATCGCCGGGCTCAAGCCCAGCCAGAAGAAGGCGCTCGAGCGCACCTACCATCGGCGCGTCACCGCGCCGAAGCTCCTCAGCCCGGAGCTGGCGCGCCACCTGGCCTGGATCTCGCGCGAGATCGGGCGCCAGGTCGGGGTGCTGATCAACCGCCGCGGGCAGGTCGAGCGCACCTTCGTCGGCGAGCCGAAGCGCATCTACCTTCCGGACGTCGGCCGCCAACGGGCCGGCATCGGCCACCTGCGCGGGCTGCGCCACGTGCACACCGTGCTCGACGCATCGGGCCTGGTCCCGGAGGATCTCTCGGACCTGACCCGCCTGCGTCTCGACACGGTCGTGGCGCTCGAGGTGCTGTCGTCGGGCGAGCCGGGCGAGGTGGCGTTCGCCTATCCGACCCCGGGCGAGGGGCGCGGTTACCGGCAACAGCGCGCCCGTTCAGTCCACGAGCTCGAGGTCGACTACGACGAGCTGATCCGCGAGATCGAAGGCACCGCCGCGCGGCTGCAGCGCACCTACGAGGCCGACCCCGAACGCGAGCGCGCCGTGCTGGTCGGCGCGTATCGGTACCGCGAAGAGGCCGAGGTCGGCATGCACGAGCTCGGTGAGCTCGCAGCGACCGCCGGCGTCGCCGCGCTCGAGACCTTCGTTCAGCTCCGCCCGCAGGTCGATCACAAGTACGTCGTCGGGCGCGGCAAGCTCGAGGAGGTGGTGCTGCGTTGCCTCGACCTCGGCGCGTCGCTGGTCATCTTCGACCAGAACCTCACGCCGGCGCAGGCGCGCGCCATCGCCGCCTTCTCTGAGCTGCGCGTCATCGATCGGACGCAGCTGATCCTCGACATCTTCGCCCGCCACGCGCAGAGCCGCGACGGCAAGCTCCAGGTCGAGCTGGCGCAGCTGAAGTACAACCTGCCGCGGCTGACCGACCTCGACGCCGGGCTGTCTCGCCTGACCGGCGGCATCGGCGGCCGCGGGCCGGGCGAGACCAAGCTGGAGATCAACCGCCGCCGCGCACGGGATCGGATCACCCGCCTGGCGCGCGAGATCGAGCAGCTCTCGCGGCGGCGCGGGCTGCGGCGCGGCAAGCGTCAGCAGAGCGGCCTGCCGGTCATCTCGATCGTCGGCTACACCAACGCCGGCAAGTCGACGCTGCTCAACTTCCTCACCGAGAGCAAGGTGACGGTCGCCAACAAGCTGTTCGCCACCCTCGACCCGACCAGCCGGCGGCTGCGCTTCCCCACCGATCGCGAGGCGATCGTCACCGACACGGTCGGCTTCATCCGCGACCTACCGCCCGACCTCCTACGCGCCTTCCGCGCCACGCTCGAGGAGCTCGAGACCGCCGATCTGTTGCTCCACGTCGTCGACGTCGCCGACCCCATGCTCTCGGACAAGATGCAGGTCGTCGGCGAGACGTTGACCGCGCTGCAGCTCGACGGCATCCCGACGCTGATGGTCTTCAACAAGGCCGACCTCTCCGATCGCGTCACCGCGCTCGCCCTCGCGCGTCGCCACCAGGGCGTCGTCGTTTCGGCGACCACTGGCCTCGGGATGCCGACGCTGGTCCATCAGATCGCCCACCGCCTGTGGCAGAGCGAGGTGATCGCCGAGGACGATCCGTGGGCGGCGGAGGCGCAGGCCGCGCTGCACGGCCGACCGAGCCGCGGTTGACTTTGCCGGGCGCGGTGCTTATTCCAACTCGCGATCGAGTGAGGGGAAACCACGCCACCGACTAGCTCAAGGAGAAGACCATGGCCTTCACGCTCCCGCCGCTGCCCTTCTCGTCCGACGCGCTCGAGCCGCACATCTCGGCCAAGACGCTCGGCTTCCACCACGGCAAGCACCACGCGGCTTATGTCAACAAGCTGAACGAGCTGGTCGGCGCCGGCCCGCTGGCCAACAAGTCGCTCGAGGAGATCATCACGGCGACCGCGAACAAGGCCGACCAGGCGGCGGTGTTCAACAACGCCGCGCAGGTGTGGAACCACACCTTCTTCTGGAGCTGCCTGAAGGCCAACGGCGGCGGTGCGCCCACCGGCGTGCTGGCCGACAAGATCAAGGCCGCGTTCGGTAGCGTCGACAAGCTGAAGGAGGAGCTGAAGAACGCCGCGGTCGGCCAGTTCGGCAGCGGCTGGGCCTGGCTGGTCCAGGACGGCAACAGCCTGAAGATCACCAAGACCGCCAACGCGGTGAACCCGCTGTCGCAAGGGCAGAACGCGTTGTTCACCGTCGACGTCTGGGAGCACGCCTACTACCTGGACTACCAGAACCGGCGCCCGGACTTCGTCCAGACCGTGCTCGACAAGCTGCTCAACTGGGAGTTTGTCGCCCAGAACCTCAAGTAGCCGCGCTCAGTGGTGGTCGTCCGGCTCGTCGAGCAACTCCTCGACGTCGGCGCGCAGCGCTGCCGCTGACAGCGCGCCGTAGTAGGCCCGACGCACGGCCCCGTGCCGATCGACGAGGAAGGCGGTGGGCAGGCTCTGCACCTGGAAGCGGTGCTGCAGCCGACCGTCGTCGACGTAGATCGGGAAGTCCAATGCCCGCCCCGAAACGAACCGGCGGATCTCGTCGTCGCTCTCATCCCCGGCGTTGATCGACAGCAGGCGGAATCCGCGCGGCGCGAGGGCGCGGTGCAGCTCGGCGAGCTTGGGCATCGCCTCGACGCACGGCCCGCACCAGCTGGCCCAGAAGTCGACGAGCACCACCTGGTGGTCGAGCTCGGCGCGGGTCAACGTCGGCGCGTCGAGCCCGCGGACGGCGAACCCGGGCAGGGCGTCGCCCGGGAGCAGCGGGCGGACCGATCGCCAGTCGCGCCACACCGTCTGGCTGGTGGCGGCCAGGCCGGCGCCGACGAGGAGCAGCGCCGCCGCGGCGATCGGCCGGCCGCGCCCGGCCCAGATGAAAGGCGTCGCCGGCCGGCCGAGCGCGAAACGGACCGCCCGCGCCGCGAGGTAGGCGCTCGGCGCGAAGGCGATGGCCGCCTTCAGCGCCAGCCCGCCGGCGCCGAGCTGCAGCCCGCCGAAGCGGTGCTGCGGCAGGAGCGGGTGGTCGAGCCCGGCGGCCGCGGCGAGCACGCCGGTGGCGACGAGCACCAGGTGGGGGGTCCAGGCATAGGCGAGCAGCGAGGCAGCGGCCCACGGCTCGAGCCGTCGTTCGCCGCCGCGCAGTCGATAGTAGAGCGCGAGGCCGAGCATGAAGACGCCGACACCCGCAGGCAGGGCGTAGTGGACGTAGGCCTGCCACACGCCGAGTAGCGCCGCCGCCGGGTTGTGCGGCAGGCGCATCAGGTGGCTGGCGAGCGGCAGCGGGTGGACGAGCAGCAGCTCGAGGGCCAGCAGGCCGAACAGGGCCCCGAACCCGCGCCCGCTCGCGCGCACGTCGGCGAAGACCTCTTCGGGGGCCGAAAGCACGCGCAGGCTCGGCGGCCAGCGACGTCGTGCCGAGGGTTCGCTCATCGTCCAGTCACCATGGACGCGCCGAAGGCGCGTCGTCCCGAGGACAGGGTCGGCACGGCTCGTCGCCGACGCAAGAGCCGGCCGCTCATCAGTAGGCCTTGATCATGCGCAGCGCCAGGCCGGGGTCGACCCGCCCGTCGGTCATCAAGCCGAGCCCGTAGTAGAGATCGGCCTGGATGGTGTCGAGGATCAGGAGGTTGGCGCCCAGGCCGGCGGCGAAGGCGCCCTGCACCGGCGCCGGGCGCGGGCCGAAGCGAGTCGGGGCGTGGACGGCGACGTCGAGGTAGGAGCTGAGCTTGAGCAGATCGCGCACGAGCGAGAAGCGGAACTCGACGCTGAGGTTGGCCACGCCGGCGGTGAACTCGTCCGGGAACACGCCGCGGACGAAGCGGCTGAGCGGCTCCTCGTCCATCAGCGGGTAGGTGCCGAGCAGCGCCATCCCTTGGCCGCGCAGCCACAGGTCGTGCCAGCCGAGCTCCCAGACCTTCTGGTAGGCGCCCTCGAGCGAGGCTTCGTTGTCGCCGTCGGCGTTGCGGAAGTAGCGCGCCTCGGCCTTGAGCCAGTGATGGCGGTCGCGCCGCGGCTCCTTGGGGTCGAAGACCAGCTCGCCCTGCGCGACGCTGACCAGCCGCCACTCGCCGAACGGCGCGAAGCGGCGCGGTGGGTCGGCCGGCTGCGTGACGCTGGTCAGGGCGCGGTGCTCGCCGCCGAGGCCGAGCGACACCAGGCGCCCGCCGCCGAAGTCCCAGCCGAGGTTCGCGACCGTGCCGGTGCGCAGCCAGTGGTAGAAGTCGACGTACTCGAGCGGGCGCTGGCGGACGAGGTAGTCGCCGTAGAGCCACAAGAAGGTGCGCAGCCGTCGGCCGGCGAACGGCGGCGTGTACCAGCGCAGGTCGAGCGCCGCGCGTGCCAGCCCGAGAGACATCGGCGTCTGGCTGGTCTCGTCGAAGAGCTTGGCGCCGAGGTCGCCACGGACGCGCCAGGCGTCCTGCGCCCAGAACAGCCCGCGGTCGCCGTAGGAGACGCCGAGGCGCAGCCCGTCGGCGCCGTTGATCGTGCCGTGCAGCCCGACGCCGGTGTTCCACTCGCTCTGCGCGACGCGGATGTGCAGCTCGAAGCGGGGCGGCAACTTCTCGTCGAACATGTCGAGCTGGACCCCGTTGTGGTCGCGGACGACGCGGACGACGCTGTACTGGCAGCGCAGGCCGAGATCGTGCTGCAGGGCGTCGAGCTGGCTGGCGACGAGCTCCTTGTGGAAGACGTCGTGAGGGAGCGTGACGGTCAGCTGCAGCTGCAGCGTGCGTAGCGAGCCCGCGCCGACGAACACCACCTTGGCCAGCCGGCCCTCGTCGATGATCAGCGCCGGCCGGCCGTTGCGCACCGCGGCGCGCACCTCGGCGAGCGCGTAGCCGTTGCGCCGGAGCAGCTTCTGCAGCCGTTGCGCCGCCGCGCGGGCCGGAAACGGCCGGCGCTCGAAGCCGGCCTCGGCGAGCGCCGCGCGGTAGTAGTCGGCCGGGAAGACGACGTTGCCGACCAGCACGACCTGCTCGAGCACCGGGGTCGGAGGCGCGACGGGCTCCCCAGCGGCGGCGACGAGCAGGCTGCACCAGACCAACAGCAGGGGGAGCGTCCTCGGTTAGCGTCTGACCAGCACGTAGATCGCCAGCGCCACGAGGATGCCGGCGAAGATCTTCTTGAAGCTATCAGTGGAGACGTGCTGCAGCAACCGCGGGCCGAGCTGCGCGCCGATGATGCCGCCGAGGCCGAGCAACAGCCCGGCGCGAAAGTCGACGTTGGCCAGCTTGTTGTGTGCGACCAGCGCGGAGAGCGAGATGACCAGGATGGCCAAGAAGGAGGTGCCGACCGCCCGCTGTGCCTCGTAGCCGAGGAGCAGCAGGAGCGGGACCATCAAAAAGCCGCCGCCGAGGCCGGTGAAGGAGGCGCCGAGGCCGATGCCGACGCCGGCGACCGGCAGCGCGAACCAGAGGGCAGGGTGCATCGAGGCTCTCCTGGCTGGGCGTGAGGCCGCGCGGTGATTTCACCCCGGCGGCGGGTTCTCGGGGGCAGCGTCGAGCGCGCGCAGCAGCGTCGGTTGAACGGCGAAGGCGGCGGCGACCTGAGCGAGCTGGGCGCGCTTGCCCGCGTCCTCGCGCTGCACGCGCTTGCCCAGCAGCAGCTCGTTCTTCAGGGAGTGCTCCCAGCCGACCAGCTCGGTGACGGTGACCTTGTAGCCGTGCGCCTCGAGGGCGAGCACGCGCAGGACGTTGGTCAGGTGGGAGCCGAGCTCGCGGCGGTGCCACGGGTGGGCGCACAACGCCGCGAGCACCGGATCGGCGGGACCTTTGGCCGCGAGCTGCCGAGCGACCTCGGCCTGACAGCAGGGGACGAGCGCGACGTAGTCGGCGTGGTGGCGCAACGCGAGCAGCAGCGCCTCATCGGTGGCCGTGTCGCAGGCGTGCAAGGCGACCACCGCGTGGACACGCGCCGGTAGCTCGGCGTCGGCGATGGCTCGCGCCTGGATGTGCAGGCGCGTCATCTGGAGCCGTGCGGCGCGCTCGGTGGCCGCGGCGCACAGCTCGGCGCGGCTCTCGAGCAGGTGCAGCTGGCCGCGGCCGGCCGGGGCGAGCAGCAGCTGGTAGAGCAAGAAGCCCAGGTAGCTCTTGCCCGCGCCACAGTCGACGATCAGCGGGTCGGCGAAGCGGGTGAGGAGGTCGTCGAGCGCCGGGCGGAGCAGCCCGATCAGGTGGTTGACCTGCTTGAGCTTGCGTCGCGCGTCGGCGTTCAGGTCCCCGTCGCGGGTGAGCAGGTGCAGCTCCTGGAGCAGCGGGATCGAGGCGCCGGGCAGCAGCTCGCCGGCGACGTCGGCGGCGCGGACCTTGAGGCGCGCCGGCGCGGCGGTGGGGGGGCGACGGCGAGCCATGGCCTATCCTTATATCACCGGTGCCGCGCCCGTGCGCACTCATGCGCGGCGAGCCGGCCGAGAGCGTCCGCCGGCGGGTGGGCTCCTCCTGCCCGGCTCAGGGGAAGACGAACGCGTCGACGACGCCACCGATGACGGTGGCGGCGAACAGGCCGAGGAAGATGTGCTGCATCGTATAGCGCCGGCTCGCGCTCGCTTCGTCCCGGTAGCCGCCGTAGCGATCGAACTCGACCCGCAGGCTCCAGTACAGCGCGATGTTGGCGGCCAGAAAGCCGAGCTCGCTGGTGGCGAAGACCACGCCTTTGAGCGGCCGGCCGTTGAGAAACTGGCCGAAACCAAACGGCAAGAGACACCCGGCGACGCCGCAGCCGCGCACGGCCGGTGTCGCGGGTTCGAGCAGCGCGCTCGGCGGCGGCTCGGCGGGCGTCGCGGGTGTCACCTGGGGGGGCGCCGGG
>JBFYZW010000079.1:0-4724 GCA_041309305.1 Deltaproteobacteria bacterium
GGGACCTGCTGCTCAACGAGCTGCTCGCCGACCCGCCGGGCGACGACGGCTCGACCGCGGTGGTCGAGGGGGACGCCAACGGTGACGGCGTGCGCGGCACCTACGACGACGAGTTCGTCGAGCTGGTCAACGTCAGCGGTGAGGCGCTGGACCTCGCCGGCTGCACGCTGACGGTCAAGGGGACGCTGCGCCACAGCTTCGCGACCACCGCCGGCGCCACCGTGCTCGCCGACGGCCAGGCGGTGGTGATCTTCGGCGGCGGCGTGCCGTCCGGCAGCTTCGGCGGCGCGCGGGTGATGACCGCGTCGACCGGGACGATGATCCTGGCCAACGACGGCGGCTGGGTGGCGCTCGACTGCCCGGCGCCGGCCGGCGCGGCAGCGATCGACCGCGTCGACTACGGCTCGGGGGCGAACGACCAGTCGTGGACGCGCGCGGTCGAGGGGAGCCTCGGCGCGCCGCTGGTCAAGCACCTGACCGTGCGCGGGCTGCCCTACTCGCCCGGCACCTGCGCCAGCGGCACCGCCTTCCCCGCCTGTCTCCCCTGACCTGACCTCCGTTCACCGGCGCTGTCGGCGGCGTTGCCCGAGCCTCGGTGATCGGGTATGGGACCGCCCATGCTGGACATGATGCGCCGCTACTCCGAGTCGTTTCTCATCTACCTCATCTTCGGGGCGATCATCGTCGTCTTCGCCTTCAGCTTCGGGCCCGGGTCCGGCAGCTGTCGTTCATCGGCGGACATGGTCGGCTGGGCCGCGATGGTCGACGACGAGCCGATCCCGGCCCAGGTCTACGCGCAGCGCTACACCGCGCTGATGGAGTACCAGCGCCGGCGGTTGCAGGGGCTGGGCGGTGACGCCACGGCCGAGCTGCTCGAGCGCATGGGGCTCAAGCAGCAGGTGATCGACGATCTGATCGAGCAGAAGCTGGTCGCGCAGGAGGCCCGCCGCTGGGGCCTGAAGGTCAGCGACCAGGGCTTCCTCGACTACCTGCGCCAGCGCTACCCGGTGATCGATCAGCTCGAGAACCGCCGCGCCTACGAGAACTGGGTGGCCGGCAACTTTCAGACCACCGTTCAGCGCTTCGAGTCCGAGGTGCGCGACGAGATGTTGACCCAGCAGCTGGCGCAGGTGCTCAGCCAGAATATCTCGGTCAGCAAGGACGAGCTGCAGGCCGAGTTCGTGCGCGAGCACGATCGCGCGATGATCACCTACGTCAAGCTCGACCCGGCGAGCGTCCCGGTCGCCGCGCCGCCGGCCGGCGCGGTCGCCAAGCTGCTCGCCGACGAGGCGGCCGCGGTCGAGGCGCTCTACAACAACGAGGTGCTCAAGTGGCGCACCCCGCGCCAGCTGCGCGTCAAGCAGATCCTGCGCCGGCTCGGCGCCGAGGCCAGCGACGCGGAGGTGGCCAAGGCGCGCGGCGTGCTGCTCGAGGTCAAGACCCAGCTCGAGGGCGGCGCCGACTTCGCCGCGCTGGCCAAGCAGTACTCGGAGGACGAGGCGACCAAGGACACGGGCGGCGATCTGGGCCTGCGCACCCGGGAGCAGCTGCCGACCGAGCTGGCCGAGGCCGTGGCCGGGCTCAAGGCCGGTGCGCTCACCGCCGAGCCGGTGCGCACCCCCGCGGGGTTGGCGCTCGTGCAGCTGGCCGAGGCGGTCGAGCCCGAGCGGCGCAAGTTCGACGAGGTCAAGCTCGAGGTCGCCGAGGCGTTGTGGCGCGAGCAGCAAGCAGCAAAGGAGGCGCGGGCTGCGGCCGAGAAGCTGCTCGCGGCGCTGCAGGCGGGCAAGACGCTCGAGGAGCTCACGGTCAGCGAGGAGCAGGCGCGGACGGCCAAGGACAACCGGCTGCCGGTGCGCGTCGAGTCGGCCTGGATCCTCAAGTCGCAGGAGTCGTTGCCCAGGATCGGTGCGGCGCCCGAGCTGCAGGCCGAGATCTTCACCCTCACCGCCGAGGCGCCGTTGTCGCCCAAGGTGCACGAGCTGAACGGCGCCTTCTACATCGTCCGGCTCAAGGAGCGCGAGGTCCCCGACCTGGCCAAGTTCGAGGCCGATCTCGACAACCACCGGCGCACGGCGATCTCGGTCAAGCAGGGCCGGGTTTTCCGCGCCTGGGTCCAGCACCTGCGCGACCGGGCCAAGATCGAGCTGAACCCGCAGATCTTCCCGCCCGCCGGCGCCGAAGCCGGCTGAGCCGCGCCGCCTGTCGGCGCGCCCGACCCGGTTCGTCACCCTGGCGCGCCGATTTCGTTGCCGAGTCGTAACAGAACGCCCGCCGGCGCTGGGCTAGCATCGCCGCGCCCGACCAAGGGCCCCACGCGATGCTCAGCCACGTCCTCATCGGCCTGTTCGGCGGCCTCGGCGTCTTCCTCTTTGGCATGCAGATGATGAGCCAGGGGCTGCAGAAGGTCGCCGGCGGGCGCATGCGCGCCATCCTCGCCCGCGCGACGCAGAACCGGGTGATGGGCGTCGTGACCGGCCTGACGGTGACCTCGGTGGTGCAGTCCTCGAGCGCCACGACGGTGATGATGGTCAGCTTCGTCAGCGCCGGGCTTCTGACCCTGATGCAGGCCACCGGCATCATTATGGGGGCGAACATCGGCACGACGATGACCGCGTGGCTGGTCTCGCTGCTCGGCTTCAAAATCAAGATCGCCGCCTTCGCGCTGCCGGCGGTCGGCCTGGGCTTCTTTGTCCGCTTCCTCAAGCGCGAGGCGCTGACCAACTGGGGCGAGGTGCTGATCGGCTTCGGGCTGCTCTTCCTCGGCCTCGAGTTCCTCAAGGACGCGCTGCCGGCGGTCGACGAGTCGCCGGCGCTCGCCGCCTGGCTGCACCGCTTCGCCGCCGACAGCTACTGGACGCGCTGGGCGGTGATCGGCGTCGGCACCGCGATCACGATCGTGGTGCAGAGCTCCTCGGCGGTGATGGCGATCACCCTCGCCGCCGCCGCCAACGGCCTCGTCGACTACCCGACCGCCTGCGCGCTGGTGCTGGGCGAGAACATCGGCACGACCATCACCGCGGTGATCGCGGCGCTCGGTGCGTCGCGCAACGCGCTGCGCGCCGCGTTGATACACGTCCTGTTCAACGTCTTCGGCGTGCTCTGGGTCAGCTTCGCCTTCGTGCCGTTCGTCGGCCTGGTGGACCTGCTCATGCCCGGCGCGGTGAGCGACGCGGCGGCGATCCCCAACCACCTGGCGCTCTTCCACACGCTGTTCAACGTCAGCAACACGCTGCTCTTGCTTCCCGTCGCCGGGTTGTTGCCGATCATCGTCACCCGCCTGCTGCCGCCGGGTCAGGCGGCGGCGGTCGAGCAAGCCGCCGGGGTGGGTTCACCCGCGCCGGAGCCGCTCGAGGAGATGGACAGCGCCGTCGTCTCGGCGCCGACGCTGGCGATCGCGCAGGCGCGGCGGCTCACCGCCCGCCTGGTCGACACCGTCAGCACGATGCTGGCCGGCGCGATGGCGACGGTGCGCGGCGCCGAGGAGCTCGAGCTGGGGGCGGCGAGGACCCACGCGCTCGAGGCGGTGATCGACCGCGACGAGCACGCGATCAACGACTATCTGATCCGCGTCGCGCGCGGCTCCTTGTCCGGCGCGCTGTCGCGCGAGGTGAGCCTGCTCATCCAGGTGGTCAACGAACTGGAGCGTATCGGCGACCACTGCGAGCGCCTGGTCCGGCTCGCCGGGCGCGGCCGCGCCAGCGCGGCGCAGCCGAGCGCCCCGGCGCTCGCTGAGCTGGGCGGCTTCGCCAGCCAGGTGGCCGAGCTGCTGCCGTTGGTGCAGCGCGGGCTCGACGGGGCCAACGGCGTGGTCACGCGCGAGGCGCGCGAGCGGATGCGCGCGATCGAGGAGGCGAAGCGGACCGCCTACCGGCAGCACCTGCTGCGCGTCCGCGGCGGCGTCTGCGCGCCGGCGGCGGCGTTGATCTACCAGGAGCAGCTCGACCGGCTCGAGGAGATCGCGGTGCACGGCCTGCGCGCTGTGACCGCCGCCTGCGGCAAGAACGACTGAGGCGCCGGTCGCGCCGCGCCATTGGTGGTCGCGGGGTTTCTCTCCTATAGTAGCGCGATGGCCGCCAAGCGCAGGGCCGCGAAGGCCGACCCGGAGGCCGCGAGGACCAAGAAGGCCGATCCGCTGGCCTGGGACCGTCGCCGCCACGTGCGCTTCCCGGTCATGTGCCGGGCTGAGTACGAGCTCGACGGGCGCAAGACCTTCGCCTTCACCGGCGACCTCTCGGCCGGCGGCCTGTCGCTCAAGACCAGCAGCGCGAGCTTCACCGCCGGCGCGCCGCTGGTGGTCGAGCTGCACCTGCCCGGGCGGAAGGCGCCGCTCGCGGTCCAGACGGTGGTTCGTCACCTCGGTGTGCAGTCGGTCGGCCTCGAGCTCCAGCCGGGGCAGGAGAAGACGGTCGCGGCGCTACGCAAGCACATCGAGGAGACGTTGGTCGCCAAGCTGGCGGGCAACCTGCCGACCACGTTGCGCAGCGCCGACGCGGTGGCGCAGCTGGCGCGCTACCAGGTCGAGTGCGATCGGCTCACCGACGCGTTGGCGTTGTTGCGCCAAGCGTTGCACGCGGCGCCGGACGCCGAGCGGGTGCGTGACGATCTGGCCCGCCTGCTGGTCATGAGCCTCGAGCGCGACCCGGACAACGCCGGCGCGCTGCTGGTCGAGCTGCAGGCGGTCGTCGACGAGGGGCTCAAGCACGGCGCCAGCGAGGTGCTCAAGG
>JBFYZW010000080.1:0-4657 GCA_041309305.1 Deltaproteobacteria bacterium
GGAGCTCGCGGCGCTCGAGCAGCGCGCGGCCGAGCTTGCCGCCGAGCGGCGGCGCGCGTGGCAGCGCAAGATGATCGCGCTCGGCCACATCCCCGCCGGCGAGCGCGAGGAGTAGCCTGGCGGCGCGCCTCAGCGCAGGCGGCGGACGCCGGGAAACCGCAGGTTGACCGCGAGCGTGAAGCTGGCCAACACCAGCGCGCCGAGCTGGATCGCCGTCGGCTCACCGAGGTGATCGGCGGCCAGGCCGACCAGCAGTGAGCCGACCGGCATCAGGCCAAAGAAGGTCAGGGTGTACAGGCCCATGATCCGCCCGCGCAGCTCGTCGGGGACCTGGAGCTGGACCAGGGCGTTGAGGGTGTTGAAGATGGTCAAGAAGGCCCAGCCGAGGCCGGCGAGCACGATCAGGGCGAACGGCAGGCTGTCGGTCAAGGAGAAGAGGAGCATCAGCACGGGCGTGACGACCAGGCCGGTGCTCAGCAGGCGGCCCTTGATCTCCAGCCGCGCGAGCCAGGCGACCATCAACGCGCCGCTGAGCGAGCCGATGCCGCGCGCGGAGAGGAGCAGGCCGTTGGTCGTGGCGTCACCGTCGAGGATGCGCACCGTCCAGGCCGGGATCAGCGTGACCATGCTGATGCCGAAGACGCTGGTGGCGGCGAGCGCGAGCAGCAGGGTGAGGATCAGGCGCTGCCGCCAGACGAAGGTGAATGCCTGACGCAGGTCGTCGATCGTTGAGCGGACGTGCACCGCGCCAGCCCGCGGCGGCAAGCGCATCGCGACCAGCGCCGCGATCACCGCCGCGAAAGAGACGGCGTTGATCGCGAAGCACCAGCCGGGGCCGCGCCAGGCGTAGACCAGGCCGGCGATCGCCGGACCGATGAGCGTCGCGCTGTTGAAGGTCGCCGAGTTGAGGGCGATGGCGTTGGCCAGGTCCTTGCGCTCGACCATCTCGAGGACGAACGCCTGGCGCGCGGGCGCGTCGAACGCGTTCACTGCGCCGAGGAAGGCAGCGAGAGCCACGATGTGCAGCGGCTGAATGAGATCGCTTAGGGTCAACGCGGCGAGCACGAGCGCCTGGACGGTCAACAGGCTCTGGGTGATGACGAGCAGCGTGCGGCGGGAGACGCGGTCGGCGACCACCCCACCGTAGAGGGTCAAGAACCAGGCCGGCACCCCGGTGGCGAAGCCGACCAGGCCGAGGTAGGCGGCCGAGCCGGTCAGCTCGAAGACCAAGAAGCCTTGCGCGGTGATCTGCATCCACCCGCCGGCGAGCGAGATCATCTGCCCGACGAACCAGAGGCGGTAGTTGCGGTGGCGCAGCGCGGCGAAGGTGTGCCGTAGCGCGCCCGGCTCGCGGCGCTCGGCCGGCCCCGGCTGCGGCAAGAGGTGGGAGCCGTGGCTATCGACGTGGGGATCACCGCCGGACACGCTGCGATGGTAGACGGGGGCAGCCGGGAAGGGAACACCCAGCCGTCGTGTCGCGCTGGCGCGGCGCTTGTTCGCCGCCAGGGGCCGGTGCTACGGTCCGCCCCGACGTGTGATGGGGGACGAACGACACATCGCGCTGCGCCGGTTGCCGTCGATGAGGCGGTTCTATGCCCGTGCGCTCTGGGCGCGCAAACCGGCGCAGCGTCCGGGGCTCGTCCCGCGGCCGCTGGTCGTGAGCCTGCCGCGGACAGCAATCGAGCCCCGGCCGCTCGCTGCCTACCGGCAGTTGTTCGGCTTCGCCGAGCCGGCGGTGCCGTGGGCGTACCCTCAGGTCTGGGCCGGATCGATGAGCGCCGAGGTGATGCTCGCCCCCGAGTTCCCCTTCCGGCTCGCAGGACTCATCCACCTGCGCAGCGCCTTTCGTGCCCTGCGGCCGCTCGCGGTCGGCGAACCACTGGCGTTGAGCGCGCGCCTGGCGGCGCATCGTGTGGTCAAACAGGGGACGGAGGTCGATCTCGTGACCGAGGTGTGCGCCGGGGACCAACTGGTCTGGCGGGGCACCAACACCGTGCTGGCGCGCACCGCTGCGCGGCCGCGGCGGCGGCGGGGCGCCTCACCGCCGACGCCAATCGAGCTGCCGCCGGGAGCCGACGCGGTGGAGTGGAGCGTCCCGGCCGACACCGGCCGGCGCTACGCGCGGGTCTCCGGCGACTACAACCCGATCCACCTGTTCGCCGTCACCGCCAAGCTGTTCGGCTTCGAGCGGGCCATCGCGCACGGGCTGTGGTCGCTCGCCCGTTGCCTGGCGCAGCTCGAGCTGCGCGCGCCGGCGCCGCCGCTCGGCGTCGAGGTCGAGTTCCGCCGCCCGCTGGTCCTGCCCAACCGGGTGCTGATGGTCAGCAGGAGCGCGGCCGACGGGTTGAGCTTCGCGTTGCACTCGGCAGCGCGCACCGAGACGTTCCTCTTCGGGCACGTCCGCCCGGGCGAGCTCGGCTGAGCCTCAGGCCGGCAACGGACAGCAGGCGCTGCACGAGGGGAGCGGGTGGCGCTCCTCGGCCAGCTCGTCGAGCCAGGCGAGCTCGAACGGCGACACGACCGTGGCGCGCATCGCCGGGCCGATGCTGGCCGCGAAGTCGTCGGGCAGCTCGGCGCGAGGGACGACCACGACGCCGCCGGCGTTGAACGCGCCGATGCCGGCCGGACCGAGGCTGCCGACCACGGGCCGGAGGTTGTCGGCGCGGCGCGGCACGATGACCAGGCGCGCCCGGCCGCCGCGGCGGGCGAGCAGCAGGAGGTTGTAGGCGCCGCGGGTCAACGGGTCGCGATCCAGACGGTCGAGGATCCGCGCCGCCTGGCGTACGACGAAGGCGTGCTCGCCGGAGACGAGGAAGCCGGCGTACGGCCCGCGCTCGAAGGCCTCGACCAGGCCCTGGCCGCGCTCGAGCAGGCGTCGGCGCGGGATGCGCTCGGCGTCGAGCTCGCGCTGCAGGGGCAAGAGGACGCGGGTGGCTTGCCAGTGGAGGTGGGCCTGGCTGTGGCCGGCGACGCCGTTGTAGTGCAACGTCAGCTGTCGGCCGTCGTTGGCCGCGACCTGGAAGTCGAGCATGTCGTTGAGCACCGCCGGCGAGAAGCCCTGGGTGCGGTGGTCGGCCGAGGTGAGCAGGATGTGCTGGTACTCGGCCGGCACGTAGGGGAAGGCGTTGGGCCACAGGCGCCAGCCGCGCCAGATCAGGCCGCGCTCCTCGGGGAACGGCGGATCGCAGAGGTCACAGCTGTGACTCGCCGGGTCGCGGTTGATCGGCACCTTGGTTCGATTCGGCGCCAGCCGGACCTCGACCGAGCCGTCGACGAAGCCCTCACGGCGCTCCATTCCGACCATCCGGTTACCGAAGAAGCCATTGGCGAGGTGGTGGGCGAGCAGCGCGTCGATGGCACGCGGGAGCTCCGCCGACTGAACCGCGGCGACACGTTGCCTCGACCAGATCCGCTCCAACCGGCCGGTGAGCGGCTCGCGCGCCGGGCTCGCCAGCAGGCGGAGCGCGGGTTGGCGGGAGCGGGCGCAGGTCGCCGGGAGCGAAGGTGGCGTGCGGTGAACGGCGGAAAGGGCGGCGACCCGCATACCGCGATTATCGGAGGAATGACAGGCGAGTTGTGCTCAGCGCGCCGGCGATTCCTTGGCGGCCTCGGCCCAGAAGTAGCCGCGCAACGAGCCGATGCCGAAGCCGACGGCGCGGTCCTTCGGGTAGCTGCTGTCCAGGACGGCGCGCACCGACGCCCCGATCTGGTCGCGCGGCCCGTGGCAGCTCAGGCAGGGCTTCGCGGTCGGGATCGGCATCGCGACGCCGACCCGGTCGCCAAGGTCGACGGCGACGACATCGAGATCACCGGCGCGCGCGTCGGCGGTGCGCGCCAGGTGTTTGGCCAGCCAGCTCGGCGCGGTGTTCTTTGGGTTGCGCAGCCGTGTGCTGGCCCGCCCGACCCGCAGACCGGGGTCCCGCTCCACCTCGGCGGTGATGCGCGGCGCGTCGTCACGGCAGACGGTGATCGCGCCATCCGGGCCGCGCTCCTGCAGCTCCTGGGCCAGTCGCGTGCCGAGTCCGGCGCGCAGCGCATTGATCGCCGCCAGCGCTCGGTCGGCGGTCGGGCGCAGCTCGGCCGGCAGTGCGGTGAGCGGAGCCAGCGTCGGCTTGGCGTCAACCGGGTCGGCGGTGGACGTGCAGGCGGTGAGGACGAGAGCGAGGACGACGAGAAGGCAGGGCGTACGCATGTTCGCCTTGTAGCGTAGTCGCCGCACTGACGCCACGCCGGTTGAGGTCCGTTTTCGGATCCGCTATGCCCCGGGGTGGACGCCCGGGAGGTAACTGTGGACTTCGACCTCGACGCGGATCAACGGCTGTTGCGCGATACGGTGCGGCGCCTGGCGAGCGAACGGCTCGCCGCGCAAGCGCGCCAGGCCGACCAGGAGGGGAGCGTGGCGCCGGTCGTGCTCGGCGAGCTGGTCGAGCTCGGCCTGACCGGGATCCTGGCCCGCGGTGACGGCGGCGCCGGCCTCGGCCCCGTCGAGATCGCGTTGGTGGTCGAGGAGCTGGCGCGGGCCGACGCCGGGCTCGCCTGGTCGGTCGCGGTGCACAACGTCGCCACCGCGGTGCTCGAGCGCTGCGGTGCTCGGGCGGAGTCCTGGGCCGCCGAGGCGGCGCGCGGCGAGAGCTGGCTCACCTGGGCGGTGGTCGAG
>JBFYZW010000081.1:0-2814 GCA_041309305.1 Deltaproteobacteria bacterium
CTCGACACGCAGGCGTTGCTGCTCGGCGAGACCGAACCGAACGGGGCGCCGGTCGCCCGGCTCGCCGCGCCGGCGGCGGCGCGGGTCGGCGACGAGGTGCTGCTCGACGCCGGCGCCTCGCAGGACCCCGAGGAGCCGCTCGCCAGCCTCTGGTTCCGTTGGGACCTCGACTACGACGGTGTCTGGGAGCGCCAGGGCCGCGGCGACGCGCGGCCGCGGGTGCGCTTCTCGACTCCGGGGACGGCGTGGATCAAGCTCGAGGTCGAGGACGGCTGGGGGCTCGCGGCGCAGGCGCTGGTCCGGGTCACGGTCTCGCCGGCGAGCCCGGCGGGCGGGTGTGGCTGCGCCGCCAGCGGCGGTCCGCTGGCCGCCGCGCTCGCGGTCAGCTGGTTTTGGCGGCGCAGGCGCGCTATGGAGCGTCGCGCGGGCGGGTGAGCATGAGCGACGAACCAGGCGCAGCGTGGATCGACCGGGAGGCGAGCTGGCGCCTGGTCATCGCCCCGGCGTTCGTCGCCTACGCTGGGCTCCTGGCGTTGCTCGGTGAGCTCAAGGTCGACGCGGTGGTGGTGATCGGTGCTTTTCTGGTCATCGCCTTCGCCCCGCGGGTGAAGGTGGCGCGCAAGCCGTTGCTGCCCTTCTTCGCCTTCGGGGTCATCTACGACTCGATGCGGTTGTACATGCCGACGATGCATCGGCTGATCCCGGTGAATGTCGAGTCCCTCTACCGCGCCGAGCTGGCGCTGTTCGGCATCCGCACCGCTGACGGGCGGTTGATCACCCCGCCGGAGCTGTTCATCACCCACACCCACGTCGTCGTCGACGTGGTCGCGGCGGTCGCCTACTTCCTGTTCACCTTCTTGCCCTGGGCGATGGCCATCTACCTCTTGTTCAAGAATCGCCCGGTGCTGACCCGCTACGGCTGGGCGTGGCTCGCGGCCACCGCGATCGCCATCGTCATCTACATCCTCTACCCGGCGGCGCCGCCCTGGTACGTCGAGCAGCACGGCTTCGCGCCACCGCCACTCGATTTGCCGGGCAACCCGGCGCGGCTCGCCGCGGTCGACGAGCTGCTCGGTGTGCCGTACTTCGCCACCATCTACTCGCGCAACGCCAACGTCTTCGGCGCGATGCCGTCGATGCACGCGGGCTTCCCGCTGCTCGCCTTCCTCTACGCCCGCCTGGCGCTCGGGCGCTGGCGCTACCTCTTCCTCGTCCACGGGATGATCACCTGCTTCTCGGCCATCTACCTGCGCCACCACTACATCCTCGACGTGATCGCCGGAGTCTTCGTCGCCCTTGCCGCCTTCCAGCTCACCGAGCGAGCGTTCCGCCGGCTGCAGCGCTGACGCGGGGCGTGGGCGAGCGGCGCGGCGGGCGGTTTCGGGTACTTCCTCCGCGGCCCGGGATGTGGTCAGATCCGACCCCTGGTCATGGCCTCGATGAGCAGCCCGGCCCGCGCGGACCTGTTGGCCCGCTTCGGTGAACGTCGCCGTGCGCGGCGGTTCGCCTCGACGCTGCGGGTCGAGTACGCGAGCGGGGGCCGGCGGGCGATCTCCTTTTTGGCCAACCTCTCGCTCTCAGGCATGTTCCTGCGCAGCGCCGGGACGTTGAAGCAGGGGGAGGAGCACGCCTTCACCATCCTGCTCGACGACGGCGGGGATCCGGTCGAGCTCAGCGGGCGGATCGTCGAGGACCACAGCCACACCCGCGGCGCCGGGGCGCGCATCGCCTTCGTCGACGGCCAGGCGACCGCGGTGGCGCGGCTGCGCGACTACGTCACCGGGCACGTGATGGCCAACCTGGAGAAGAGCTGCGCCGGCGCGCGGCCGAGCGCCGAGAAGGCGATGGATCTGGCCGCCTTCTACGTCGAGGCCGGCCGAGCCGACGAGGCGCTCGAGCTCTACCGGCGGGCCGTCGCGGCCAACCGGCGCAGTCTGCCGCTCTACGAGCAGTTCGGCCTCTTCCTGTTCATCCGCGCCGGCGAGGTCAGCGACCCGGCGCCGTGGCTCGAGGAGCTCGCCACGGTGCTCGAGGCTGGCCGGGCGGTCCGCTCGAGCACCGTCCTCGACCAGCTGGCCGAGGAGGTCGAGCGGCGGGCCAGGGAGCTGTCCGCCCGGCAGGAGGCGGCGGCGCGGGAGGCCGAGGCGCGGCGCGTCGCCGCCGAGGTCGAGGCCCAGGTCGCCGGGGTGGTCGAGGAGCGGCTCGCGGAGGTCGAGGCGGCGCACCGGCAGAAGGTCGCCGAGCTCGAGCAGGCGCTGGCCTCGGCGCGCGAGGCGTTGCCGGCTGAGCGGGCGCGGTTGAGCGAGGAGATCGCCGCGCGCGAGGCGCGGCTGCGTGACGAACAGGAGGCTGCGCAGCGGGTCCTGCGCGAGCAGGCGGCCGAGAACGAGCGTCAGGCCGAGGCGACGCGGACAACGCTCGCCGCGCGCGAGGAGGAGCTACGCCAACGGCAGGCCGCGGCCGAGGAGGTGACGCGGGAGGCGGCGAAGCTGGAGCGGGAGATTGCCGGCGCGCGCCAGGCGCTGGCCGCCGAGACCGACGCGGCCCGGGAGCGCCAACGCCTCGCCGAGGCGGCGCTGGCCGAGGGGCAGCGGGAGCTCGAGAGCGACCGGGCGGCGCTCGAGCAACGGCTCGTCGAGATCGAGGCCAAGCGCGCCGAGCTGGACGCCGCCGCGGCCCGCCACGCCGAGCGTCTGGCGCAGATCGACGCCTGGGAGCAGGACCACGCCGCGCGGGAGCAGCGGGTGGCCGCCGCCGAGCAGGAGAACGCGGCGCGCGCCGCGGCGCTGGGCGAGCGGGAGGCGTCGCTGGCCG
>JBFYZW010000082.1:0-4356 GCA_041309305.1 Deltaproteobacteria bacterium
GGCGCGTCCGCCGGCGCGGCCGCCGGGGAGACCGACGACGCCGGCGCGACCGCCGGCCGCCGGGTCAGAAGCTCCGCCGGGACGTCGAGGCCCGTCAGGCCCAACTCACCCTGGAAGCGCAACGCCGCCGCCGTCTCGGCGACCAGCCCGGCCCATGTCCCCTGCGGCTCGTTCACGCGCTCCAGCATAGCGCATCTGCCTTGGCAGGGGCAGACTCCGTCGGCTGACCTCGGTCGCCGACGATCTTCCCCTGGCCCCGGAGCTTCGCTATGGTGCGCCCCGAACGGGCGCGAGGAGCGAATGTGATCAGCACGGTCGAAAAAGTGTTGTTCCTCAAAGGCGTCGACCTGTTCAAGACGATCGCCGCCGAGGAGCTGTCGCACATCGCGCAGATCACCGACGAGGTCGAGTACGGCCCGCGCGAGGTCGTCTTCAAGGAGGGCGATCAGGGCGACGCGATGTACCTGATCGTCGACGGCAAGGTGAAGGTGCACTCGGGCGAGCACGTCTTCGCCACGCTCGGGCCGAGCCAGTGCTTCGGTGAGATGGCGATCCTCGACGCCGAGCCGCGTTCGGCCAGCGTCACCGCGGAGAGCGAGCTGACGCTGCTCAAGATCCAGCGCGAGGACTTCGGCGAGATCCTGGCCGAGAAGCCGGAGATCTCGGCCGGCATCATCAAGGTGCTGACCCGCCGCCTGCGCGAGGCCAACCGCCGATGAGGCCCGGGGACGACCTCGCGCGGCTGGTCGCCGAGCTCAAGCGCGGCGCCGAGCGGCTGCGCCGCGGCGTCAACACCGACGATCGGGCCCTGGTCCAGGCGTTATGGCGCCCGGAGCTCGGCGCGCTGCCGCCCCGCCTGCGCCCGCTGCTCGAGCCGGTAGTCGCCGGGCTCGGGCTCGGCACGCTGGTGTTGCTCGCCGGCACCGGGACGCTCGCGCTGCTCGTCCTCGGCGTCGTCGCGCTGCTCTTCTACCTGATCGTCACCTACGTGTTCGGCATCCAGCTCGACCTGGGGATGCCCACGGTCACCCCTTAAGACCGCGAGCCGCTGCATGGGGAGCTCCGCTGCGCCGATGGGTCGACCTGACGAGGAGAACGGTCCGACCTCTGCCGCGCCGCCGGCGTTGGCCACCTCGTCGATGCACGAGCAGTACGGCGGCCTGCTGCGCACCGTCTTCGAGGTGCTCTTCGGCCCGATCCAGTACCCCGCCGACCGCGCGACGCGGATCCGCGAGCTCGCCGACGACGGCGTGGTCATCTATGTCGCGCGGGCGCACTCGACGACCCTGGCGCTCTACTTCAACTGGGCGCTCCATCGCCTCGGGCTGCCGCTGGCCCGCTTCGTCGGCGGCATCAACCTCCTCCTCTGGCAGCCGGTCACCCGGCTGTGGAAGCTGCTCCGCCGCCGCGCCGCGCCGGTCAGCGAGGCGTGGCAGCGGCGCTACGGCGACGCCGCGCCGAGCCGGAGCGAGAGCCTGCTCGCCGACCACGTGCTGCGCGGAGAGGCGGCCTTCCTCTTCCTGCGCGAGGAGCCCGACGACGGCCCGCGCCGCCAGCACGACTACCTGCGCGCGCTCGTCGCCGCGCAGCGGGTGATGGCCCGACCGATCTACCTCGTCCCGCACGCGGTGGTGACGATGTCGCAGGGGGGGATCCACCGGCTCAGCTGGCGCGATCGCCTGTTCGGCGTGCGCCGCCGCCGCCGCCCGGCCGCGCCCGGCTTGGCGATGATGATCCTTCCCCACTCCCACCCGCACCGCGCCGTCGTCCGGGTCGGTGATCCGCTCAACCTACGCGAGCTGTGCGCCGCGTTCGCCGACGCCAGCGACGAGCACCTCGCCCGGCGGGCCAAGCACGAGCTCGACCGGCGCATCGCCAACGAGGAGCGCGTCGTCGCCGGGCCACCCCTGCCCTCGCCCGACGAGCTCGCCCGCCACGTGCTGCGCGACCCCAACCTGCGCCAGGTGATCGCCGCCGAGGCGGCGAAGGCGGGCAAGGGCGAGGCCCAGCTCGACCGGCAGGCGCGCCGCTACTTGAACGAGATCGCCGCGCGCTACCACGCGCCGACGGTGAACGCCTTCGCCGGCGCGATGAGCATCGTCTTCTCGCGCATCTACGACGGCGTGGTGATCGACGAGCCCGGCCTCGCCCGCGTCGTCGAGGTCGCGCGCCAGGGGCCGGTGGTCTACTGCCCGTCGCACCGCAGCCACGTCGACTACCTGGCCCTGTCGACGATGGTCTGGCTCAACGGCTATGCCCCACCCCACATCGCCGCCGGCGCCAACCTCTCCTTCTTCCCTCTCGGCACCCTCTTCCGCCGCTCCGGCGCCTTCTTCCTGCGCCGGACCTTCAAGGACAACCGCCTCTACGGCGAGGTCTTCCGCGCCTACCTCGCCGAGCTGCTCCGCCGCGGCACCTCGCTCGAGTTCTTCATCGAGGGCACGCGCAGCCGCACCGGCAAGGTGCTGATGCCTCGCCTCGGCCTGCTCAACATGGTCGTCGCCGCCTGGCGCGCCGGCGTGCGCGACGACGTCTGGTTCGCGCCGGCGTCGATCGACTACGAGCGCATCATCGAGGCTGGCGCCCACGAGCGCGAGGTGCGCGGCGGCGAGAAGCGCCCCGAGGACATCGGCGCGCTGCTCAAGACCACGCGCGTCCTGCGCTCGCGCTACGGCCGCATCCACCTGCAGTTCGCCGCGCCGATCTCGCTCAAGCAGATCGCCGAGCAGCGCGGCCTGCCGCAGAGCGCCGATCCGCAGTACGACGACGCCTGGCGCCGCGAGACCGAGCGGCTCGGCTACCGCATCCTGCACCATGTGGCGACCTGCTCGTCGGTGACCCCGACCGCGGTGGCGGCGACGACCCTGCTCGCCCATCAGGGCCGAGGTATCGCCGACGGCCGGTTCGTCGAGCGCAGCCTGGAGCTGACCGACTTCCTCGACAGCGTGCTCGCCCGGCTCTCGTCGGCGCTGCTCGACCCGCAGGGCCGGGCCGCGGCGCTGCGCGAGGCGGTGCAGAGCCTCGTCGACCAGGGAATCGTCACCGTCGACCGCGCCGGCCGCGGTGACAGCGAGCCGATCTACCGGGTGCTCGAGGAGCGACGCATTCAGCTCGAGTACTACAAGAACGCGCTGATGAACTACGTCGCGCCGGCGGCGCTCGTCTGCCGGGCGCTGCGCCGGCGTGACTTCGCGGTCACCGCCTACGCCGACCTGGTGGCCGACACGCGCGTGCTCTCCCGCCTGTTCAAGCGCGAGTTCCTCTACCGCGCCGACGCCAACTTCGAGACCTACGTCGACGAGACGCTGGCGACCCTGGCGGTGCGCGGCGTCCTCGACGTGCACGAGGACGGCCGGATCGAGGTGCGCGAACGCGAGCCGGTGCGCCTGCTCGCCGGCCTGGTCGACGCGCTGGTCGAGTCCTACTGGATCACCGCCGCGACCCTCGCCGAGCTGAAGCAGTTCCCGATGTGGCACAAGGAGCTGGCGACGCTCACCCTCGAGCGCGCCCGCCGCGCCTTCCTCGAGGGCCAGCTCAGCCGCCCCGAGGCAGCCAACGCCCCGGTGATCGACAACGCGCTGCAGTGGTACGCGCAGGCCGGCGTGATCGAGGCCGTTCAGGAGGGCAAGCGCCGGTCGCTCAAGCTCTCCGCCGCCTACGCCGGGGACGGCCTCGCGCGGCTGGTCGCTGATCTCGCCGCCTTCTTGTGACGGGGCCGGTCCGGGCCCGGCGGGGCCGATGGTCCGCGAATGCGCTGGAGAAATTGCCCGCAACCGCGATAGGCTGCAGCCCGATAATGGATCTGCTGGCAGGGGTGTAGCCTGCCCGGGAGATGACCATGCCGCACGCGATCACCGCCAACTCCATCGGCCGACGACTCGACGACTGGCAGGACCTCGAGGCCAAGCTCGCGGCGCTGCCGGCCGAGGCAGAGGAGCGCAAGAAGCTCGTCCAGCTGGTCGACCAGAAGGCCAAGGGGATCGTCGCCGATCTCTCCCGGCTCTCCGAGCCCGAGCGGCAGGCGCTCGCCGAGGGGATCAAGGACAAGCAGAAGACGCGCGAGCAGCTCGCTGCCCTCGGCGTCGATCGGCTCGCCGACGACGACCAGGCGAAGGTGATCTTCACCCAGGTGCTCGGCCGCAGCGACTGGCAGAACCTCGCCGCCCTCGCCGCCGATCAGAGCCGCCAGGGCACGGTGCAGTCGGTCAGCGCCGGCCCGATGGGGCTCGAGGCGGTGCTCGGCGGGTTGCACGAGCGGCAGACCAAGACGGTGCGCAAGCTCGGTGAGGCCGACCAGAAGGCCCGCGCCGAGCACCCGAGCTTCCAGGAGACGTTGGCGACGATCAAGGCGGTCGC
>JBFYZW010000083.1:0-2823 GCA_041309305.1 Deltaproteobacteria bacterium
CGGTCAGGGTTTGACTGTCAGGCCGCGCTTCTTGATCAGCGCCCTGGCCTCGGCGTCGCGGCCGCGGAAGGCCCGGTACTGGGCCATCTCGTCGCCCTGCGAGCCGGCGGCGAAGACGTGCTGGCGCAGCTTCTTGCCCAGCTCGGGATCGAACGGGTCCTTCTTCTCCTCGAAGGCGGCGAAGGCGTCGGCCTCGAGCACCTCGGCCCAGAGGTAGACGTAGTAGCCGGCGGCGTAGCCGTCCGACGAGAAGATGTGCTGGAAGTAGGGCGAGTGGTAGCGCGGGCCAATCTCGTCGATCAGGCCGAGGTTGGTCATCTGGGCGCTGTCGAAGCGCTCGACGTCGGTGATGCGGGCCAGGTCGGCGGCCGGCAGCGTGTGCCAGGCGAGGTCGAGCAGCGAGGCGGCGACGAGCTCGGTGGTCGCGAAGCCCTGGTTGAAGGTCTGGGCCTTCTGGATCTTCTCGATCAGGGTGTCGGGGATCGGCTCGCCGGTCTTGTAGTGGCGCGCGTACTCGCGCATCACCTGCGGCTCGGCGGCCCAGTTCTCGAGGATCTGCGACGGGAACTCGACGAAGTCGCGCTTGACGTTGGTGCCCGCCTGGCTCTCGTAGGTCACGTCGGAGAGCAGGCCGTGCAGCGCGTGGCCGAACTCGTGGAACAGGGTCTCGACCTCGTCCCAACCGAGCAGCGCCGGGTTGTCTCCGGCCGGGGCGGGGAAGTTGCCGACGTTGACGATGATCGGCCGGATCCGGCCGTCGAGGTTCGACTGGGTGCGGAACTCGGTCATCCAGGCGCCGGTGCGCTTGCCGGCGCGCGGGAAGTAGTCGACGTAGAGCAGCCCGACGTGCGAGCCGTCGGCGTTCTTGACCTCGAAGGCGCGCGCCTCCGGGTTGTAGCGCGGCACCTTGTCGGTGACCTCGACGAAGGTGATGCCGAACAACCGCTCGGCGGTCTTGAACGCGCCCTTCACCACCTGGCTGACCTCGAAGTAGGGCTTGAGCTCCTCCTCGGAGAGCGCGTAGCGCTGCTGGCGCACCTTCTCGGCATAGAACCACCAGTCCCACGCTTCGAGCTTGGCCTTCGGGCCGAGGTCCTTGCGCAACAGCGCCTGGAAGGCGGCGCGCTCCTCCTTGGCCTTGGCCAGCGCCGCCGGCCAGAGCTTCATCAGCAGCCCCTTGGCCGCGGCCGGGGTCTTGGCCATGTTGCGGCTGATCTGCAGCGTCGCGTGGTCCTGGTAGCCGAGCAAGGTCGCGCGCTCGGCGCGCAGGCGGGCGATCTCGAGCAGGATGGCGCGGGTGTCGCGCTCGTCGCCGTGCGCGCCTTGGGTGATGTAGGCCTTGTAGAGCTGCTCGCGCAGGCTGCGGTCCTTGGCATACTGGAGGAAGGGCGTGAACGACGAGCGCACCAGCGTGAAGGCCCACTTGCCCGGCTGGCCGCGCTCCTTGGCCGTCTCGGCGGCGGTGGCCAGCACCTCGGCCGGCAGCCCCTCGGTCTGCGCCTGGCTGTCGAGCAACAGCGTGTACGAGTTCACCTCCTCGCGCACGCGGTTGCCGAAGGTGGTGAACAGCTCGGCCAGGCGGGAGTTGATCTCGGTCAGGCGCTTCTTGGCCGGTGCGTCGAGGTTGGCGCCCGAGCGGACGAACTCGTCGTAGGTATCGGTGAGCAGCTTGAGCTGCTCCGGCCGCAGCGCGGCGGCCTCGCGCTGCTCGTAGACGGCCTTCAGCCGAGCGAAGAGCGCCGCGTCGAGCAGGATCGCGTCCTGGTGCTGGGCCAGCTTCGGCGCGTAGGTCTCGCGGATGGCGCGCAGGCCCTCGGTGCTATCCGAGCCCTCGAGGTTGAAGAAGACCATCGCGACGCGCTTGAGCAGCGCGCCGGAGCGCTCCATCGCCTCCATCGTGTTGGCGAAGGTCGGCGGCTCGGGGTTGGCGGTGATCTTGGCGATCTCGGCCAGGTGGGCGCGCATCGCCTCGTCGAAGGCCGGGGCGTAGTGCGCCTCGTTGATCCGGTCGAACGGCGGCGCGGCGTACGGGGTGGTCCAGGTCGGTTCGAGCAGGGGGTTGGTCATCGGCTCCTCGACGGCGGGTCCGGCGGCGGGCGGCGGGGCGCTCGGGCCGCAGGCGGACAGGGTGAACAGCGTGGCAGCGCAGGCGAATGGCAGGTGATGTTTCATGGCCGTTTAGGTATCGTCGCCACCGGTGGGCGTCAACCCGTGCTCGGAGGGAGGCTCGGCATGCGCAAGACGTTGGCAGCCGTCGTGGCGGCGCTGCTCGCCTGCGCTCCGCGGGCGGCGCCGGACCTCGTGCTGCGCGGCGGGCGGATCTACACCTTGGACCCGGCCCAACCGGAGGCCGAGGCGCTGGCGGTGCGCGACGGGCGGCTGGTGTTCGTCGGCAGCGACGCGGCGCTCGCGGAGTGGCTCAGGGGCGCGCGACCGGCGCGCGTGCTGCAGCTCGGCGGGCGCGCGGTTTTGCCCGGGTTCATCGACGCGCACGTCCACCCGCTCGCCGCCGGGCTCGAGCGCCGGCAGCTCGATCTCGGCGCGCTCAGCACCGGGGAGGAGATCTTCGCCGCCGTCGCCGCCTGGGCGGCGGCCCACCCCGAGCTGCCGTGGATCCTCGGCCACGGCTGGGCGCTGCCGGTCTTCCGCGACGCCAACCCGCGGCGCGAGTGGCTGGACCGCATCGTCCCCGACCGGCCGGTCCTCCTCGAGGCGGCCGACGGTCACTCCGCCTGGGCCAACTCGCGGGCGCTGGAGCTCGCCGGCTTGACCCGCGCGAGCGCCGATCCGCCGCACGGCCGGATCGAGCGCGACGACTCCGGC
>JBFYZW010000084.1:0-2581 GCA_041309305.1 Deltaproteobacteria bacterium
GCCGGAGGCCGGCCTCGAGCGTGCGGCGGAAGCTGCGCTCCTCGTTCTCGGCGACCTTGAGGCACAGGGTGCGCGTCTCGCCCAGCTCGGGGTAGGCCGCTTGCATCGTGTCGATCACCGCGGCGCAGGCGCGGTGGAAGAACAACGCGTCGAAGCCGAGGCGTTTGCCGTGGCGGATCGCGCGGCGCATGATCCGGCGCAGCACGTAGCCCCGCCCTTCGTTGCCCGGCTGTAGCCCGTCGGCGACCAGGAACGCGGTGGCGCGCGCGTGGTCGGCGATCACCCGCATGCTGACGTCGTCGTCGCTGGCCGAGCGGCGGTAGGGCTTGCCCACCGCCTCGGCGATGGTGGCGAGGATCGGCGTGAACAGATCGGTGTGGTAGTTCGACGTCTCACCCTGGAGCACCGCCGCGAGCCGCTCGAGGCCCATCCCGGTGTCGACGCTCGGCCGCGGCAACGGCACCAGCTCGCCGCCGGCGCGACGCTCGAACTGCATGAAGACGTTGTTCCAGATCTCGACCACCCGCCCGCTGTCGAAGTCGGCCTCGGTCGGTGGGCCGTCGCCGCCGAGGTCGTAGTGGATCTCGGTGCACGGTCCGCACGGGCCGGTGTCGCCCATGGCCCAGAAGTTCTCCTTCATCCCCTTGTCGAGGATGCGCGCCTCGGGCAGGCCGCTCACCTTGCGCCACAGCGCGCGCGCCTCGCCGTCGGCCGGCAGCCCCGCCTCGCCGCCGAAGACCGTCACCCACAGCCGGTCGGCCGGCAGCCCGACCTCAGCGGTGACAAACCGCCAGGCCAGCTCGATCGCCTCGGCCTTGAAGTAGTCGCCGAAGGAGAAGTTGCCGAGCATCTCGAAGAAGGTGTGGTGGCGGGCGGTGCGGCCGACCTCCTCGAGGTCGTTGTGCTTGCCCGAGACGCGCATGCATTTCTGGGAGCTGGTCGCCCGGGTGTACGGCCGGCGCTCGGCGCCGGTGAAGACGTCCTTGAACTGCACCATCCCGGCGTTGGTGAACATCAAGGTCGGGTCGTTGCCGGGGATGAGCGGGCTCGAGCGGACCACGGTGTGGCCGTGGCGGGCGAAGTAGTCGAGGAACTGCTGGCGGATTGCGGCGGCGGTCGGCTTCGTCATGGCGGGGGTCTGTAGCACAACGGCGCCGGCCGTGGCTACTCGACCACCGGCTCACGGACCGGCGAGGCGCCACAGGCCGAGCAGGAGCCCGGCGAGCAGCGCCAGGCCGACCAGCGCCCGCGCCAGACCGCGGCGGCGCCGGTGCGTCAGGCCCGCCTCGCGCATGAAGCGGCCGGTCATCCGGCCGGGCTCGGCGGTCAGGTACTCCTGGCGTGATTGGCCCTCAGGGCGGCGGGGGTGCTCGGTGGTGAAACCGAGGTTGTCGACCCGGCTGCGGCTGAGCGACTCGCCGGTGGGCTCGCCGATCAAGCCGGTGAACTTACCGGCCGCTGGCTTCTCGGGGGCCTGGCTCATCGCTGGCGGTCAGCGTAGCGCAATCGTCGCCGGCGTGCATCCCCCGAAGCGCCCGTCGCGCGCGGGTTGACCGGACCGGTCCGGCCCCGTAGACTGGCTCGACGGGTGGGGAGGTCATGCAGGTCGAACGAGAGGCCAATCGCTGCAAGGGAGCCTGCTTCCTCGGCTTCCGCGACGTGATCCGCGAGCGGTACGGCGAGGCCGTCTGGCTCGAGGTGGTCGGGCGGCTCGACGGCGAGCTGCGCGCGGCGCTCACCAACGACGTCCTGGTCGCCAACGGCTGGTACGCGCTGGGCTGGTACGCGCAGCTGCACCGGGTTGCCCGCGAGGTCCTCGCCACCAACGGCGAGCTGGCCCGGGACGTCGGTCGGCTGAGCACCTACCGCGATCTGCGCTCCGGCCCGCGGCGCGTGCTGGTCGAGCTGCTCTCGCCGCAGGCGCTGGTGCGCAACGCACACCGCGTGTTCGGCAGCTACTACGAGTCCGGCCGCTTGACCGTCGACGAGGCGGTGGCGGGGCGCGCGCGGGCGCGCTGGAGCCGGTGCCGCGACTTCGACCGCAACATCTGGGAGGACGTCTTCGGCGGCTGCGTCGGCGCGCTGGAGGCCGCCGGCGCGCGCGACATCCGGCTCGAGCGGGTCGCCGGCGGCGAGGACGGCGACGAGGACGCGGCGATCGTCGCCACCTGGGGTTGACCTCGAGCGCGAGGTGCGCGACGACCTCGGGGCATGGCCGGCGGCGCACCCTTCGACCTGACGCTGGTCGGTCACCTGACCCGTGATCACCTGCGCGATGGGCAGGCCGAGCGCCAGGCCCCGGGAGGGGCGGTGCTCTACGGTGCCCTGGCGGCGCGGGCGAGCGGCGCCCGGGTGCAGGTGTTGACCCGCCTGGCGCCGGCGGACGCGGCGCTGACCGAGGCGTTGAGCGCGGCGGGCGTCGCCGTCACCTGGTGGCCGAGCGCTGCGACGACGACGATCGCGATCAGCGCCAAGACCGCTTCGTGTGGAGCCTGGCCGACGCCCACTTTACCGCGGCGCACATCTTCATCGCTCTCGCCGTCGTGCTGGCGCTGGCGGTCGCCGCGCTCAGAATTCCTGC
>JBFYZW010000085.1:0-3948 GCA_041309305.1 Deltaproteobacteria bacterium
CGCGGCGCCATGGCAGCGCGGCCCGCACCCCGGGTCGGCCGGCGCCGGCGCGGCAACACCGGCCGCGGTCAGGCGCTGGGTGTAATAGGCCGCGTTGGCCTGGCGGCGGAGGGCATAATGGTCGGTGAAGTCGAGCTTGACCCGCAACAGCGCCGCCTGCAGCGCGTCGAGCCGGAAGTTGCCGCCCACCTCCTGGTGGTCGTAGGTCTTCTGCCCGCCGTGGTTCCTGAGGCCGCGCGCGCGCCCGGCGAGCTCGCCGTCCTGGGTGGTCAGAAGGCCCCCGTCGCCGAAGCCGCCCAGGTTCTTGGACGGGAAGAAGGAGAAGCAGCCGGCCGTGCCCAACGCCCCGGCCTTGCGCCCCTCGTACTCGGCGCCGATCGCCTGCGCCGCGTCCTCGATCAACGCCAGGCCTTTCTCTTTGGCCAGCGCCAGCAGCGGCCCCATCTCGGCGCACTGGCCGAACAGGTGCACCGGCATGATCGCGCGGGTCTTCGGCCCGACGCGCGCCGCCACCTGGTCGGGGTCGATGTTGAAGCAGCGCGGCTTGATGTCGACGAAGATCGGCTTGGCGCCGACGCGCCAGATCGAGCCGGCGGTGGCGAAGAAGGTGTAGGTCGGGCAGATCACCTCGTCTCCGGGCTTCACGCCCGCGGCGAGGAGCGCGACGATCAACGCGTCGGTGCCGGACGACAGGCCAACCGCGTGCGCGACGCCCAGATAACCGGCGCAGGCCCGCTCGAAGGCCTCGACCTCCTCGCCGAGGATGAACTTGCCGCTGCCGAGCAGGCGGTCAAAGGCCTCGCGTAACTCGCCGGCGACCGGGAGGTTGGCGCGGCGCGTGTCGAGCATCGGGACACTCTCGATCGGGCTCATGACGACTCCACCTCACCGGCCAGGGCCAAGAGATACCGGCCATAGTCCGATTTGCCGAGCGGCTCGGCCAGCGACCGCAGCCGGGTGCGGTCGATCCACTTCATCCGGTAGGCGACCTCCTCCGGACTGCCGATCTTGAGCCCCTGGCGGCTCTGCACCACCTCGATGAAGCTGGCCGCCTGGTGCAGCGACTCGTGCGTGCCGGTGTCGAGCCAGGCGGTACCGCGCGAGAGCAGCTGGACCTCGAGCTCGCCGCGCTGCAGGTAGTCGCGCATCACGTCGACGATCTCGAGCTCACCGCGGGCGGATGGCCGCAGGCCGCGGGCGATCTCGACCACCCGCTGATCGAAGAAGTACAGGCCCGGCACCGCGTAGCTCGACTTCGGCTGCTTGGGCTTCTCCTCCAGGCTCTTGACCCGGCCGTCGCGGTCGAGCTCGACGACGCCGTAACGCTCCGGGTCGCGTACCCAGTAGCCGAAGATCAACCCGCCCCGCTCGCGCCCAGCGGCGCGCTGCATCGTCTTGGCCAGGCCCTCGGCGTAGAAGAGGTTGTCACCGAGGATCAGCGCGACGCTCTGGTCGCCGATGAACGGGGCGCCGATGACGAAGGCCTGCGCCAGCCCCTCGGGGCGCGGCTGCTCGGCGTAGCTGAGCGTCAACCCCCACTGGCTGCCGTCGCCGAGCAGGGCGCGGAAGCGCGGCAGGTCGGTGGGGGTCGAGATGACCAGGATCTCACGGATGCCGGCGAGCATCAGCGTCGAGAGCGGGTAGTAGATCATCGGCTTGTCGTAGACCGGCATCAGCTGCTTGGAGACCACCAGGGTCAACGGATGCAGCCGCGTGCCGGCGCCGCCGGCGAGGATGATGCCTCTCATCGCCGACGATGACTACCCAAACCGGCGCATAAGCTCAAGCGATGGCGCGGCGCGCGCCTTGACCGCCACCCCGACCTTCGTTCAGAGTCGAGGGGATGACCCGACGGCTCGGCATGCTCCTCGTCCTCGGCGCGGTCGGCTGCGTCTCGACCAACGTCCGGCCGATGATCTTTCCGCTCTCGACCGCCGGCCGGAGCGTCGCGGTCTTCCCGTTCGCGGATCTGCGCGACCCGACCGCCCCCGACCCGCTGGCCTCACCGTCGGCCAGGCTGCGCGCCGCGCTCGGCGCGGGGCTGGCGCGGCAAGGCTATTCGATCATCGACCCGACGCGGCTCGACGCGCTGATCGCCGAGCAGGTGACCCCCCCCGGCGCGGCGCCGACCGACGACGAGGTGCTCGGCATCAGCCGGACGATCGGCGTCCAGGCGGCGCTGGTCGGCACCGTCGTCGCCTACGACCGCCCGGTCTGGCCCAAGGCTCGACTGAACGTCGTGCTGCGCCTGGTCGACGTCGCCCGCGGCAACAACGAGCGCGTGCTCGAGGTCACGATCGAGAAGAGCAACGTCCTCTACCCGCCAAACCTGCACGACGACGTGGTCGACCTGGCGGTCGAGCAGATCCTGGCGGCGATCCGCATGGGCGGGTGAGCGCCGCCGCGGCTACTTCGGCTCCTTGCCGACCACCGCCAACCGCGCCCGGGCGCGCTTCTCCCTCGCCACCTGCTCCTGGTGCTCGGGCGTCCCGGCCTCGAGCTTCTTCTGCTGCACCTGCGCGTCCTTCAACGCCGCCAGGGCCCGGTCAACGTCGACCTCGCTGGTGTGCTCGGCGGTCTCGGCCAGGATGGTGACGTGGTTCTCCTGCACCTCGAGGAAGCCGTCGGAGACGGCGTAGACCTCGGCGCGGTTACCGGCTTTGAGGATCACCTGACCGGCGGCCAGGTCGGCGAGCAGAGGGCGGTGGTCGGCGAGCACGCCGATCTCGCCCATCACCGACGGCGCGACCACCATGTCGACCTCGACGCGCGCCACCTGCCGCCCGGGGGTCACCAGCGAGACGCTGAGCTTCTCCATGACGACCTCAACCGACCAACCGCTTGGCCTCGGCCAGCACGTCGTCGATGGTGCCCTGCATGTAGAAGGCCTGCTCCGGCAGCTCGTCGTGCTTGCCGTCGACGATCTCCTTGAAGCCGCGGATGGTCTCCGGCAGGTCGACGTAGACACCCTTGCGGCCGGTGAAGGTCTCGGCGACGTGGAACGGCTGGGAGAGGAACTTCTGGATCTTACGCGCCCGCGAGACCACCTGCTTGTCGTCGTCGGACAGCTCGTCCATGCCGAGGATGGCGATGATGTCCTGCAGCTCCTTGTAGCGCTGCAAGATCTGCTGCACCTGACGCGCGACCGCGTAGTGCTCGGCGCCGACCACCTGCGGGTCGAGCAGGCGCGAGGTCGAGTCGAGCGGATCGACCGCCGGGTAGATGCCGAGCTCGACGATCTGGCGCGAGAGCACGGTGGTCGCGTCGAGGTGGGCGAAGGCGGTCGCCGGCGCCGGGTCGGTCAGGTCGTCGGCCGGGACGTAGATCGCCTGCACCGAGGTGATCGAGCCCTTGGTCGTCGAGGTGATGCGCTCCTGCAGCTCGCCCATGTCGGTGCCGAGGGTCGGCTGGTAACCGACCGCGCTGGGCATGCGGCCGAGCAAGGCCGAGACCTCGGAGCCGGCCTGGGTGAAGCGGAAGATGTTGTCGATGAAGAGCAGGACGTCCTTGCCCTCCTCGTCGCGGAAGTACTCGGCGGCGGTGAGGGCCGACAGGCCGACGCGGGCGCGGGCGCCGGGCGGCTCGTTCATCTGGCCGTAGATCAGCGCGCACTGGCTCTTCCCCGGCGTGATCTGGATCGATCCGTTCGGGTTGCGCTTCGGGTGGCCGTGGTCGTCCTTCTCGCAGGCGATGACGCCGCCCTCGATCATCTCGAAGTAGAGGTCGTTGCCCTCGCGGGTGCGCTCCCCGACACCGGCGAAGACCGACACGCCGCCATGCTGGGTGGCGATGCGGGCGATGAGTTCCTGGATCACCACCGTCTTGCCCACGCCCGCCCCGCCGAAGAGGCCGGTCTTGCCGCCGCGAAAGAAGGGGGCCAGCAGGTCGATGACCTTGATGCCGGTAACAAGCTGCTCGGTCTTCGGCGTGAGATCGGCGAAGTCCGGC
>JBFYZW010000086.1:0-7288 GCA_041309305.1 Deltaproteobacteria bacterium
CCCGGAACACCTCGGCGCAGCGCCGGCCGAGCGCCTCGGCGCGGCGGATGCCGGTGATCTCCTCGGCGGCGCGGTTGAACGAGGTGATCCGCCACTCGGCGTCGACGGTGAAGACCCCGTCAGAGATACTCTCGAGGATCGAGCGGGTGCTCACCGGGCCGAGCGGCACCTTGACGGCGCCGGCCCCGGTCTTGCCCTTGCGACTCATACCAGCTCCCAGCCGACCGCGCCGTCGTCGGTGGCCCGTAGCACCACCCAGACGCGGTCGTCGCCGGCGAGCTCCCGGTGCGCGCCGCGCAGGCGCGCGAAGTCGGTCGCGGCGAGGAACGGCTCGAGCAGCGCCAACGCCCGCGTCCGCTCCGGCGTCGCCGGCGCGCCGGCGAGCAGCTCGCCGGTGAGCCGACGGTGCAGCCGCCGGGCGCAGGTCTCGATGCACCCGTCGCCGAGCCAGAGCATCAGCGCCCCATCGGCGGTCAGCCGATGGTCGGGCGCCGCGCCGCGCTCAGGGGTCATGGGTGCCCGTGACTGTGTCCGGCGCAGACCTGGCCCGGCTGGAGCACCCGGAGCGAGCCGGCGGCCAGGAGCGCGAGCGCCTCCTGCACGGTCGGCCGGTCACAGTAGTAGACCTCGATCCCGGCGGCGCGCAGCTTGTTGACCGCGCCCATGCCGATGCCGCCGACGATCATCGCGTCGAGCTTCTCGTGCGCGAGCGAGGCCAGCGGCGCGCACTGGCCGTGGCCGTGATGCTGGTTGCCGTTGACCACCGCCCGGCAGCCCTGCGTCGCCGTGTCGACGACCAAAAAACAGGGCGCCGAGCCGAAGTGACCGCAGATCGCGCTCTGCAGGCCGAGGTCCTCGTCGATCGGAATACAGACTTGCATGCACCTCTCCTCTGGTTGTTTCCCCGCGTCAGAGTCCGTTGTGACGGCTCACCGCGCAAGCCCGACAGCGGCACGGCCGCGGGTGCTCGGTGTAGACCGGTCCTCCGTCGATGCGCAGCACGCGCCCCTGGACCAGCGCCGTCGCGACGGCGCGCCGCGCCGCCTCGAGTACCCGGCCGAAGGTCGCGCGCGAGACGCCCATCTTCGCCGCCGCCTCATCCTGGTAGAGCCCCTCGAGATCGGCGAGCCTCAGGGCCTCGAACTGGTCGAGCGTCAACGCCACCTCCTCGAGCTGCCAGGCCGGGATGCCGGCTGGCTTGAACAACGACGCCGCCGGCCGGCCATCGACGCGACGGGAGCAGGGGGGGCGGGGCATTCGCCCATTATGAGCATATGCTCATAATTGTCAAGCCGGGGTTGCGCGGCCGAGACCCCACCGCCTGGCCGGACTGCGGCCCCTGTGTTAACCAGCCAGGCGATGACGCCTCCTCGCAATCCGGCCGCGTTGCAGCTCGGATGCTTCGCCGCGCTGGGGTTGGCATGGCTGATCGCCGCGCCCGGCGGTTGCACCGACGGACGCTGCGACGAGCCGTGCGCCGACGGCTGGCGGTGCGTCGACGGTCGCTGCCGCCTCCCCTGCCCCGACGATGGCGGCTGTGCGGCGGGCGAGGTCTGCTACCGCGGCTACTGCGAGGTCGGCGATCGGCGACCGGGAGCCGACGACGAAGCGGCGGCCGGCGATCCGCCCGGCGGCGAGCCCTCCGGCGCGGACGGGGACGGGGCGCCGGCCACCTGCGGCAATGACCTGCGCGAGGGCACCGAGGTGTGCGACGGCACCGACCTGGGCGGCGTCACCACCTGCGTCGATCTCTCCTTCGGCAGCGGCACGCCGACCTGCATGCTCAGCTGTTCCGACTACGATCTGTCGAGCTGCTCCGGCCCGGCCGGGAGCTGCAACGGCGGGATGGCCTCCGGCCGGGAGCAGTGCGACGGCGTCGATCTGCGCGGTCAGACCTGCGCGACGCTCGGCTTCGCCTCCGGCACGCTCGACTGCAACCCGAACTGCAGCTTCGACGTCTCCGGGTGCCAGCTCTGACCGCGGTGGCCGCGCCGCTTCACGGCTCGGGCAGCTCCTGCCGGCTGATGGTCACGAAGCGCTCCGGATCGATCGCCACGGTCGGGGGGTGCATCCGGGTGAACGCAATGTCGACGACCAGTTGGCGCAAGGTGAACACGGTCTCGGCCGCGTCCTCCGGCGACTCGATCATCTGAAACACCAGCTGGTTGATCCCCTCCTGGTGGTGCGCCGTGCCGGCGGTGCGCGCGGTCGGCAGGTTGGTGACCTGCACCTGGTAGCAGGTCTCGGCCTCGCCGAGGGTGCTCACCCGCTCGACCGCGAAGCGGTAGGCGTGACGCGCGTGGCTATCGGCGTCGGCGCGCACCGGGTCGGTCCCCTGGCGGATCTCGGCCCCGGAGGCGACGCCGTCGAAGTCGAGGTCCTCCTTCCAGTCGTCGCCGTCCGCGCCGTTCGTGCCGACGCGCAGCTCCAGACCGTCGGGGAAGAGATCGCCGTCGGTGTCGAACCGCTCGGCGTCGTAGCCGAGGAACAGCTCCTCGCAGTCGAGCAGGCCGTCGGCGTCGCTGTCCGGCTCGCCCTGCTCAGCGCACGGGCAGTAGGCCGCGACCGTGGGGTCGAGGCCGGCGCGCAGCTCGAAGCCGTCGCGGCAGCCGTCGCCGTCGCTGTCCTCCGCCAGCGGGTCGGTGCCCAGCTCCAGCTCGGCGACGTCGGCGATCGCGTCGCCGTCCGAGTCGGCCTGCCAGCCGAGCGGCGTCAGCACCGCGGTGCGGTTGTAGACCAACAGCTGCTTGACGTCGAACAGCCGCTTGACCGCGAAGCTGAAGACGGTGAAGTCGATCTCCTCGCCGGCCTCGAAGCTGGTGTAGCTGCCGCCGCCGACCTCGGCCATCTTCGAGAGCAACAGCTCCGCGGCCGGCCGCTGCTCGTCGTTGCTCGCCCCGAGGAAGGCGGTGTGCAGCGTCAACCCCGCCGCCTCGGCCGGCACGTCGACCAGCTGCTCGACGCGCCAGAGGATCTGGTCGGTGTCCTGCAGCACGCCGCCGGGCATGCGCGGGATCCCGTCGCTGAGGAAAACGACGAAGTACCAGGGGCGCAAGAAGCGCACGCTCTCGCCCGCCGCCTCGGCGGCGGCGATCGCCGCGGCGACCTCGGCCAGGTCGTTGGTCACCATCGTGTCGGCCATCGCCAGCGCGTCGAGGTAGTTGGTGAACCCCTCCATCGTGTTCAGCTGCGCCAGCGCGGCGCCGAGCACGGCCGGGTCGTTGGTGAAGCCCGGGGTCAGCGCGACCGCGCCGGTGTTGAAGCCGACGAACGCGAACGAGACGTTGTCGGCGCTGGCGTAGGTGGTGACCAGCTCGGCGGCCGCGTGGCCACGGTAGCCCTGCGGGTCGTTGAGCTCCATGCTACGCGAGGTGTCGATCACCAGCAGGATGCGGATCGGCAGATCGTAGGTCGACGCCGACTCGGTGCAGTAGAGCCCCTCGGCGACGACCGGGAAGCCGGCCAAGGTCAGCTCGACGTCGGTGCAGGCGACCGCGCTCACCATGATGCCCAGCGTGCAGAGCGGCGTTCTCATGGTCGTCTCCTCACAGGTACTCGACCACACAGGTGGCGCCGTCGACGGCGACCCAGCTGCCGTGGAAGGTGAAGCAGTCGCTCACCGGATCGAAGGTGAAGCCGTTGGCGCTGCTCTGGGGCACCTCGACGCCGCCACACAAGACGCGCAGGGTCTCGAGCAGCGGATCGACGCCGGGCGCCAGACAGGCAGACGGCGCGCTCGGCGGCGGCGGCGGCGCGTCCGGATCGAGGTAATCGACCCGGAACGAGCCGTAGCGCGTCTGCCAGCTGCCGTGCATCACGATGCAGTTGAGGGCCGCGTCGAGCGTCCAGCCGTCGGTGGCGCTGCGCGGCACGAGCTCGCCGGTGGCGACGTAGGTCACCGTGATGGTCGCCGGATCGGGCAGGCTGCCCGGGAAGCACATCTCGGTGCTCAACGTCGAGGTCGACTGGCCGACCCCGGTGAAGAAGTCGGTGAAGCTGTCGCAGTGACAGATCGAGTCGGCGACGCCGCCGGTGGCGGCGATCACCGCCAGGTAGATCGCCCCGCTCGCCTCGGTGCTGCCGCTCGCGCAGTCGCGGGTGTAGAGCAGCCCGTGGACGACGATCTGACGCGAGGTGAAGTAGGCGACGTAGAAGTCGATCAGATCCTGCTGGCACGACGCCATCGTGTTGCCCGGCGCCGGCGGATCGAAGTCGGGCAGCTCGTCGAGCAGGCGCTCCGGGCGGTAGAACGGGCACAACCACTGGTAGTCGCCGGCGAGGTCGCCGTCGGCGTCCTCGTCGGAGATGACCACCACCTCGTGCGGCGCGTCGTAGTCGAAGGTGCCGTCGCGCTCCTGGGCGGCGAAGAACTGGAAGGCCTGCTCCAGCCCGCCCTCGTAGTTCGAGCCGTTGTCCCCCTGGACGATCAACTGCCGCAGCGTCTCGGCGGCGCCGGGCTCGTCGCTGGCGACCAGCTCGCCGCCGCCGGCGAAGTCGCACAGCGCGTCGAGGTCGATGGTCGCGTCGCACTGACCGTTGCAGGCGACGATCGTGTCGCAGGGGGCGGCGAGCGACATCAACTCCGGCGCGGAGACGAAGGCGCCGGTGTACTTGTCGTAGGTCGCGCCGTAGGCCTCTCGGTCGCCGAGCATGTCGGTGGTCAACACGCCGGTCTGGTAGTCGGCCCCGTTGGCGTCGGCGTGGTCGAAGAAGGCGTCGATGGCGCAGGCGGCGGCCATCTGGTTGTCGACCATGCTGCCCGAGTTGTCGACCACGAAGACGACGTCGACGGTGGTCACCTCGCGATCACCGGTCATCGTCGCCGTCGCCGGCGCTCCGGGCGCGGAGGCGGGGGAGATCTCGACCGTGTTGGCGACGATCTCACAGCTCGAGGCCGAGCAGGTGATCTCGGTGGTCAGATCGTCCTCGGGCGTGCAGCTGAGCTCGCAGTCGGAGAGGAAGCCGTCGCCGCTGGTGGCCGCGCCGTCGGCTCCGACGTTGATCAGGCAATCGGGGTCGTCATAGCAGCCGAGATCACACGAGCAGCTGAGCGAGGTCGCGTCGCAGCTGTCGAACGTGCAGGTGCAGGACTCGCCGGCGGGGACCTCGATCCGGTCCGAGACGCAGCCGCTGTTGGTCGGGTCACCGCTGGCCGCGCCGCCAGCGCCGTCGCCGGTCTCGCCGCCGCCGCTCCCCTCGTCCACCGGCTCCACGCCGCCTTCGCCCTCCGGCGCGCCGACGGTCGCCTCGGCGCCAGGGGGCAGGACGAGGTGCGCGCCGATCTCGCCCTGACAACCGGCGGCGATGAGCGTGATCGCGACGGTGACTCCGAGACGACTCCACCATTCCATCAACGACATGATCCCCTCCTGGGTCCTTCGGCCGACGTTCGCACCTGGTCACGAAGCAAGGAGCGTGCCCGTGCTCCCGCGCCGGCGCCGTGGCCGAGATCAGAGGGAGTCTCGCACCGAGCCACGGCAGCGCACCGGTGGGCGGAGCCGAACGGCGCCGGTCAGGCCGCGGCGGAGGCTCCCGCCGGGACCAAAAAGACCCAGCGGCGGCTCAGCCGAGCAGGCCGTTCTTGCGCAGCAGGCGCTTGAACTGGTTGCGGTCCATGCCGGCCGAGCGGGCCGCCTCACTGATGTTCTGCTTCGCCTGCTTCAGCTTCGCGGCCAGGTAGTCGCGCTCGAAGGCGGCGACGATGCGGCGCTTCTCGTCCTTGAACCGCCCCGCCGCGGCGAAGGCTGCCTCGCCGGCGCCGGCATCCGCCGCGACCTGCTCACCGGGCTCGCCGGCGCCGACCAGCTGCTCGGGCACCGTGCCCAGGCTCTGCACCCGGGCGACGGCGTGGCGCAGCTCGCGGACGTTGCCCGGCCAGTCGTAGCCGGTGGTGAACAGCTCGAGCGTGTCGGGGGTCAGCTCGACCTCGCCCTGGCCCAGCTCGCCGAGGAAGTGAGCGACCAACAGCGGGATGTCCTCGCGCCGCTCGCGCAGCGGCGGGACCGAGAGGGTGACCAGGTTGAGCCGGAAGAACAGGTCCTGGCGGAACCGGCCCTGCATCGCCTCGGCCGCCAGGTCCCGGTTGGTGGCCGCGACCACGCGCACGTCGACCTGACGGCTCTCGCCGCCGCCGACCCGGCGCACGGTGCGCGCCTCGAGCACCCGGAGCAGCCGTGGCTGGAGCTCGAGCGGCAGCTCGCCGATCTCGTCGAGGAAGATGGTCCCCCCGCCGGCCCGCTCGAAGACGCCGCGGGTGGTCGTGTGCGCGCCGGTGAAGGCGCCACGCTCGTGGCCGAACAGCTCGCTCTCGACCAGGGTCGGCGTCAACGCCGCGCAGTCGCAGACCTCGAACGGGCCGCGGCGTCTTGGCGAGTGGCGGTGGATCTCCTGCGCAACCAACTCCTTGCCCACGCCGGTCTCGCCGAGGATCAAGGCGGTGTAGTCGTGCGGCTCGAGCTGCTCGAGCGCCGCGTACAGCCGGCGCATCGCCGGCGAGCCGCCGATGATCGCGCCGTAGCGGCTGGCGGCCGAGTAGCCGAGGCCGGCCGGCGGCTGCCGGGAGGCGAGCAGGAGCCGGGTCTGGCCGACGCGCAGCACGGCGCCGATCTGGACCACCGCCCGCTCGATGCGCGTGCCGAGGTAGTGGGTGCCGTTCTTGCTCTGCAGGTCCGTGACCACGAGCCCCTCGGCCTGCAGCACGACGCTGAGGTGGTGCCCGGACACGGCGTGGTCGGACAGGCGCAGGCCACAATCAGCGCGCGTCCCGACCACCACCGGCATCGCGCCGACCTCGACGCTCGCCCCCTGGTCGGGCCCCTCGAGCACGCGCAGCTGACACCCCTCGAGGGTCGCCACCGCCTGGACCAGCGAGTAGGTACCGCCCGACGGGGTCGACTGCGAGGGTGGAGGCGCGGCGGTCATCGCGCCACTGTATGAAAGGAGCGGCACGGCCGCAACGCCGCATCGCGCTCACTCCATCTGCACCGTGCGGCGCACCAGCCCGTCCTCCGGCACCTCGACGATCAGCGTCTGGGTCGCGCCGGTCTCCGGGTTGACCAGGCGCAGGACCTGGCGCCCGGCGGGCAGCGCGTGCTCGACCAGCGGCGTCTGACCGAGGAGGCGCGCGCCGAGGTAGACGTTGGCCCACGGGCTCGCGTCGAGCGTCAGCCGGCCCGGACGGGCCGTACGCCGCGGCGGCGGCGTCCCCTTTCGCCCCACGGCCCCATCGCTCGCCCGCGGCGAGCGCACCGGGCGCTCACCGCGTGGCGCGAGATCGGAAGAGCACACG
>JBFYZW010000087.1:0-3052 GCA_041309305.1 Deltaproteobacteria bacterium
CCTTCGTCTCGGGGGCCGGGGAGGGTGCGCTCGTCGCCGGCGCGGCCGTCGGGGCGGGCTGAACCCCGGGCAACGGCGGCGGCGGCTCCTTCGGCGCCAGCGAGAGCCAGGTGATCACGCCGAGCAGCGCCGCGACGATGACGCCGATGACGATCATCTGCGCGCGCTTGCGGTCGTGGGTCATGTTCTGGACCAGGTACTCGGTGTTGTACTTCTCGTCCTTGGGCGCGGCGGCGAAGCCGAACGCCTGCTCGCCCTCTGGCGCGGCGGCCGGCGGCGGCGCGAACGGCGGTGCCATGCCCGGCTGCTGCGGCCCGCCGGGCATCGGCTGACCGGCGGCAGGGGCCTGGCCGGGCATCGCCGCCCCGGGGTTCGACCACCAGGGTTGCTGGCCGGGCGCGGGTTGACCGGGGTTGTTCTTCGGGGGCTGGTTGGCAGGGGGTTGGGCCATGTGCTCCGTCCTCCGCGCGACCGCCGGCGTGACACAGCGGTCACGGCCGGCGCGCTGGTGCGTCCAAGAAACATCCTCGGTCGGTCCGGGTCAAGGGGAGGGCGCGATCGCGCGGCCGGGAGGCGGCGCGCACGGGGCGGTCAACGGACGACGCGGACCCCGTTGACGCCGGCGAGAAACGCGCGGGCGCCGCTCGGTGTGGCGACGAACCGGCGCCAGTGGCCGGTCTCGTCGGTCACCATCACGTCCTTGCCCAGCGCCGCCTGGGCGGCGGCGAGGAAGACCGGCTTCTCGTAGGCGGCGATGCGCTTGCCGTCGCGCATCGACTCGGCCAGCCGCGCGCCGGTGCGCCGATTCATCACGATCCGTTTGCCGAGCCGCGGTCCGGCGCGCAACGCCTCCACCGCCTGCGGATCGACGCCGCGGACCGGGTCGCCGGTCTGGCCGCGGAGCGCGTGCGGGTACTGAAAGGCGTGCCACGCGCCGTGCTGTTTGACCTTGACGCTGAACTGGCAGCTGTACTGCGGCATCGATCTCCCTCCTCGTCGGCCTGCTGAAACGGTGGTTGGTGCGCTGCTGGAGCGGTCTGGTTATCGGTCTGCCGCACCGCCGGTTGCGTTTGATCGGCCCGTCATGCGCGCCGCCGCGATCGTCGGCGAAGGGGGCTGTTGCGCGGCACAGGGCTCTTCGCTAGGATGCCGCTGCCTCGCCGGCGGAGATCGGCGCGGCCAACAACTCGTGGGGCCGACGCCCCGGGGAGCTTCCGGTGATGGACAACGCGCAAGCCAAGGATTCGCTCACCGACAACAGGCCCCGTCGCCGCATGGTGCCGGTCGTCGACGCGCGCTTTCAGTGGAAGTACACGTTGCTGATCATGGCCCTCGGTGTCGGCTTGACCGCGATCATGGGCGGCTTGATCTACGACGCGCACATCGACAACACCCGGCTGCTCGATCTGGCCAACCCGCAGGTCCAGTCCGAGGTTGTGCGCGGCGACCAGATCATCTTGCTCTACCTCATCGCGCTGGTGGTCGTGATGGGCGTCGGCCTGGGCTTCTGGGGCCTGATCGTCACCCACCGGATCGCCGGCCCGCTCTACATCGTCGCCCGCTACCTGTCGGTGCTCGCCGGCGGCCGCTACCCGGACATGCGCCCCCTGCGCAAGCGCGACGAGCTGCACGAGTTCTTCTCGGCGTTCGAGGAGGCCGTGAACGCGATGCGCAACCGGGACATGATGACGCTGCGCGAGATCGATGGTCTGCTCAGCGAGGCGAAGAAGGGCGGCGGCGCCGCGGATCAGGTCGGCAAGGTGTTGCAGCGCTACCGCGATCAGCTGGCCGACAGCCTCGGCGAGACCGGCGGCGTCAAGGTGGACGGCGACTGAACGGGGGGGCGCGGTTGGCGCACGCCCCGTTTGCGGTTCTCCCTCGGGCGAAGCCGCTGATGGCGATCGGGAATCGTGACCGTCCGTTGAGGCCCACGCCCACCCGCGCGGCCGCCGCGCTCCTGGTCGCGGCCATCGCCGCGGCGTGCGCGCCGGAGCAGGATGCGACCTACACCGGCGGCCTCGGGGAGCCCTGCAATCCGGACGGTAGCTGCGTGCGCGGGCTCATCTGCATCGCCGGGTTCTGCCGCCCGACCTACGGCGGCGGCGACCCTCTGGTCGGTGACCCGGGGCCCGGCGACGACAGCGGCGGCGACAACAACGGCGGCGACAACAACGGCGGCGACAACAACGGCGGCGACGAGCCGCCGCCGCCGCTCACCTGCCTCGACGGCGGCGTGCCGAGACCGGTGGTCGTCCCGGCGGCGGCGGAGCTCGTCGTCAGCGAGGCCTTCCCCGATCCGGCCGGCGCCGACGACGATCAGGAGTGGGTCGAGGTCTACGTCGCCGGCGGGCGCGCGGTCGATCTGAACGGCTTGACGTTGGTCAACAGCCGGAGCGGCTCGACGCCGCGCTCGTTCGCTCTCACCGGCGCCGACTGCTTGCGCGCCGCCGCCGGCGCGTACGTCGTCGTCGCCGCGTCGCTCGATCCGGGCGTCAACGGGGGGCTGTCCGCCGACGTCGCGCTGCCGGGCCTGTCGTTGTTCAACGGCGCGGCGATGGAGCTCGAGCTGCGCGCCGGAGCGCTACTCATCGATCGGGCCGCGTTGCCGGCGGCCACCTCCGGCGTCTCGGTCAGCCTCGACCCGCTGCAGCTCGACGCGGCGGCGAACGACCAGGCGTCGGTCTTCTGCGCCGGCACGACGACCGGCCTGTTCGCCGGCGCGGGCACCCCGGGGGCCGCCAACGACCTCTGCCCGTGGAGCTGCCTCGAGGGCGGGACGCCGCGCGCCGCGCTCCGGCCGGCCGCCGGCGAGCTGGTGATCACCGAGCTCCTCGCCGATCCGAGCGGCACCGACGCCGGCCGCGATTGGTTCGAGGTCTACGTCGCTGCCGGCAGCGCCCGCGATCTGAACGGGCTCGAGATCGTCAACCAGGCGGGCAGCACGCGCCGCTGGAGCGTCACGAGCGACGCCTGCCTCACGGTCTCGTCGGGCACCTACGCGGTCTTCGCCGGCCCCGGGGGCCGCGCCGAGGGGGGGACGCCCGGCGGGGGC
>JBFYZW010000088.1:0-6009 GCA_041309305.1 Deltaproteobacteria bacterium
GCTTCGGTTCCTCCTGCGCTGCCGGCCGGGTCTTCACCCCGCCGAGCGAGATCATCGCCGCCCAGGCGCGTTGCACCTCGATCGGCGCGCCGGCGATCAATGCCCCCACCGACTGCCCGGCTCGCGGCGCGCTCACGGTCGCGCCGCCCACCTTGGCCACCGCGGCGGCGAATTTGTCGAACACCGCGGTCGGCTCGCACAGCTCGGCGCGGCGCGCCGCCCAGATCGCCTCGAGCTGATCCGGACGGAGCCCGCAGGCCAGAGCGACCAGCGTCTCGCCCAGCGTGTCGAGGTTCAGCCGCACCTCGAGCGGCCGGCCGAGGACCTCGAAGATGCACTGCCCGACCGCCGCGGTCGCGAAGGCGCGGACCACCGCGAGGACGTGCGCCCGCTCGCCGCTCTCGTTCCCCTCGCGGTCGATCACCAGCTCGGGCCGACCGGCCTTGAAGAGGATCTTGCGTTGCTGGCCGCCGTCGATCCAGGTCAGCTCGCCATCGCGGCGCTCGCGCGCCAGGCGCGCCAACACCTCGGCGCCGAGGCGCTTGGGCTTGAGCGTCTCCATGAACTCGCTCATCGCCCCACCGCGAAGCTGAACGGCCAGAGCGCCAGCGGCCGGCCCTCCCAAGCCACGACGCGGCGGCGCAGCTCGGCGAGCGCGGCCAGCGGGTGCGCCGGCGCCGCGGCGACGTTCTCCCACGCGGCGGCGAGCGACAAGGACGTCTCCGGCTGGGTCACCTCGACCGCGTCCGGATCGTAGCCAGCCCGCGCCGCCGCCTCGGCGATCGCCGCCGCCAGCCCACCGACGGCGTCGACCAGGCCGAGGCGCAGCGCCGCCTGCCCGGTGTAGACCCGCCCCTCGGCGAGCGGCCGCAGCTCGTCGATCGGCCGGCGCCGACCGTGCGCGACCCGACCGAGGACGGTCTCGTAGTAGTCGCCGAGCACTCGGGTGACACGCTCGCGCTCGGCCTGGTCGAGCGGCCGGGTCCACGAGTCCCAGTCGGCGCGCTCGCCCTCCTTGACGGTTTCGACGTGCACCCCGATCCGCTCGAGCAGCGCGCTGGCGTCCGGACGCAGCGTGAAGATGCCGATCGAGCCAGTCAGGGTGTTGGGCTCGGCGACGATGAACGGCGCGCCGACCGCGACGTAGTAGCCGCCCGACGCGGCGGCGTCGCCGAGCGACGCGACCACCGGCTTGTGCTCGGCCAGCTGACGCACGGCGCGCCAGATGACCTCCGAGGCGTAGACATCGCCGCCGCCGCTGTCGACCCGCACGACCGCGGCGACGACCGTCGGGTCGCGCAGCGCCGCCTCGAGCTCCCGGACCACACGCGTCGCCTCGGCGCTCTCTCCGGGCAACGGGTTGTCACCCCGCTCGATGACGATCGTGCCGACCACCGGGATCAGCGCGACGCGCGCCGGCGCGCCCCAGACCGGCCGCGGCCGGGCCAGGCTGGCGAGCGACTGCCCGCTTTCGCGCACCTGGGGCAACGCCGCCGGATCGGTCGGTTGGCTCAGCTCGTCGACCAGACGATGGGCCAGCGCCCGCTCGGCGGTGAACACCCCCTCGCCGAGCACCGCCGCGATCTCGTCCACCGCCAGCCCCCGCTCGCGCAGCGCGGCGCGCAGGAGCGCCATCGCCTCGGCCAGCACCTCCCGCTTGACCTCGAGCTCTTCCGGCCGCGGCGCGTTGCGGGTGAACACGTCCGGGGCGGTCTTGTACCGGCCGATCTCCACCGCCTCGACGCGGACGCCGAGCTTGGCCAGCGCCTCGGCGACGTAGAGCATGCGCACCGCGAAGCCGTCGAGCTGCACGACGCCGGCGGGGTCGAGGCGGATCCGATCGGCGGCGGCGGCCACCAGGTAGGCCTTGTCATCGACGTTGGCGATCTCGGCGATCACCGTCTTGCCGGCGCCGCGCAGTGCCTGGATCGCCTGGCGCAGCTCCTCGACCGAGGCGAGCCCGACCTCGAGCTCGCCGATCTCGAGCACCACGGTCGCGACGCTCGAATCGCGCGCCAGCGCGGTCAGCTCGACCGCCAGCGTCGCCAGCGGCGGCCGACCGAGCCACGGCCGCGGCGGCGACGAGCGAAGGTCCCCGTGCACCTGCACCTCGACGGTCCGCCCGCTCGGCCAGACGAGGCTCTCGCTCGGCGCGGCGCGCATCGTCAACGCCACGGTGCTGTCGCCGAGCGCGGCCCCGCCACCGTCGAGCGACGGCGCGGTGGCCAGCTGCAACGTCGAGCCGAACAGGCTGATCGCGGCGCCGAACCACAGGCGCTCGGCGCGCGGCTCGTAGGCGACCTGCGCGTGCACCCCCTCGAGCCCGAGGTCGAGGAGCACCCGTGACGCGGCGAGCTCCTGCTCGCCGAACGACCAGCCGGTGTCCCCGCCCAGCTGCAGCCACGGCGCGCCACCGAGCGGCCGCAGCATCGCCCCGATTCGGGCGGTGGTCCCGCGTGGCGCCTCGACGCCGCCGTCCGCCCAGACGACGCCGCCGGAGAGGGTCAACCAGGAGCTGACCTCGGCGGCCAGGCCGACGTCGACCGCTGACGCGTCGGCGTAGCCGGCCCTGCTCGACAGGTACCGCCGCCAGGCGACGCCGAGGCTGAGCTGCTCGTCCGGCACCAGCGCCAACCCGATCGTGCCGAGGCGGTGACGCGCCCCCGGCACATGGCGCCACTCGAAGCCGGCGAACGGCGTGACGCCCGCCAGCGGCCAGGCCAGCGCGACACCGCCGCGCTGCACGCCGAGCTCATCAGCGGCCAGCCGCGCCCTGAGGTGCAGCTCGAAGCCGTCGGCGAGGCCGGCCGCGCCCGGATCGAAAAAGACCGCCTCGGCGCCGCGCCCGTAACCCGAGACGTCGGTCGGCAAGGTCGTCGGCGCGTCGCTCGCGCCCAGGAGAGTCAGCCACAGCAGAGGTTCAAGCATCATCGCCACCGGACGGTACCCGGCCTGGCCGTGGATTTCCAGCCTCGGACGCGCGGCGGCGATTGACTGGCCCCCCTCGCCCGGGCGAAGGTCTGGGCGGTCGAGGAGGAGCTCGTGACCGCCATCCGCGCCATCAGCTTTGACCTTTGGGACACCTTGGTGATCGACGACTCGGACGAGGCCGTGCGGCGCGAGCGCGGGTTGCCGAGCAAGCGCGCCGCGCGCCGCGCGCTCACCTGGCGGGCCCTCAATGCGGTCCAGCCGATCGGCGAGGCCGAGGTCACGCTCGCCTTCGACGTCCTCGACGCCGCCTTCAACAAGGTCTGGCACGACCAGCACGTCACCTGGCCGCTCGCCGACCGGCTCCGGGTCCTGCTCAAGGGCCTAGGCCGGGCGCTGCCCGACGACGCCTTCGCCGAGCTCGTCGCCGCCCAGGCGGCGATGGAGGCCGACCTGCCGCCCCGCCCGATCCCCGGCGTACACGAGGCGCTCGCGGCGCTCGGCCAGCGCTACGCCCTGTGCGTCACCTCCGATGCGGTCTTCACCCCGGGGACGAGCCTGCGCCGCATCCTCGCGACGCACGACCTGGCTCGCCACTTCGGCGCCTTCATCTTCTCCGACGAGGTCGGCCGCTCGAAGCCCCACCGACGCATGTTCGACGCCGCCGCCGCAGCGCTCGGCGTGTCGCTCGACCAGCTCGTCCACGTCGGCGACCGCCAGCACAACGACATCGCCGGCGCCCAGGCGCTGGGCGTCAGGGCCGTGCTGTTCGTCGCCGCGCGCTCGGTCGACCGCGCGGGGACCACCGCGGACGCGGTCTGCGAGTCGTTCGCCGACCTGCCGGCGGTGATTGCCTCTCTCGACCGTTGAGGAGCCCATGAGCGAGACCATCCGCTTCCTGATCGTCGACGGCTACGCCAAGGAGGCGCGCGACGAGCTCGCCGCCGGCGGCGCCGGGATCGCCGGCGAGCTGTACACCCGGATGCTGACCCGCATCCTGCCCACGGCCCGCTGCGACGTCGTCTTCCCCGCCGACCCGGGCGTCGAGCTGCCCACCGGCGTCGCGCTCGAGCAGTACGACGGCGTCGCCTGGACCGGCTGCTCGTTGACCATCTACGAGGACGACCCGCGCGTCCAGCCGCAGGTCGAGCTGGCCCGCGCCGCCTACGCCAAAGGCGTGCCGAGCTTCGGCACCTGCTGGGGGCTGCAGATGGCCGTCTGGGCCGCCGGCGGCATGGTGCGCGCCAACCCGAACGGCCGCGAGATGGGTCTGGCGCGCAAGATCCAGCTCACCCCCGAGGGGCGCGGCCACCCCTTCTACGCCGGCAAGCCGTCGGTCTTCGACGGCTTCACCAGCCACGAAGACGAGGTGACCCACCTGCCGCCCGGCGCCGTGATCCTGGCCGGCAACGCCTTCACCCGGGTCCAGGCGGCCTGCGTCACCCACCAGCGCGGCACCTTCTGGGGGTTGCAGTACCACCCGGAGTACGACCTGCACGAGATGGCGCGCCTGACCTGGTGCCGCATCGAGCGGCTGCGCAAGAAGGGGTTCTTCGCCGACCGCGCCGCGGGCGAGGCCTACGTCGAGATGCTCGAGACCATCCACCACCACCCCGAGCGCAAGGACCTCGCCTGGTTGCTCGGCGTCGACGCCGACCTGACCAACGAGAACGTCCGCCAGTGCGAGGTGCGCAACTGGATCGAGGCCCTGGTCCTGCCCACCCGCGCCCGCCGACGCTGAATCAGGCGCGGCCCGACGCGCCGCTGTGACCCGCGTGGCTCTCCACGACGCTCGACGTCCTGCTCTGAACCGGTCCCTGTCCCGGTTTCTCCGACCGCCGGCGCGGGGAAAACCCCGACCCGCTTTGGGGTTGACGCCCAGACCGGCATCTTGTAGCCGAGGTCAGGAGCAGTCTGATGGCCATTCGCGTTCACGATGCCCCGTCCAGCGCCCGCGCGACGATCGAAGAGAAGTGGAAGCACCTGCCGTTCGGCGAGGTGTTCACCGATCGGATGGCGCTCGCACGCTGGGACGAGCGCCGCGGCTGGCACGATCTCGAGATCCGCCCCTACGGCCCGCTCCAGCTCGACCCCGCCGCCAACGTGCTGCACTACGCGCAGCAGGTCTTCGAAGGGCTCAAGGCGCACCGCTGGAGCGACGGGAAGGTGGCCCTCTACCGGCCCGAGCAGCACGCCGACCGCCTCGACCGCTCGGCCGCCCGGCTGTGCATGCCGCCGGTTGGTCGCGAGCTGTTCCTCGAGGCGGTGCGGACGCTGGTCGACCTGGAGCGCGCCTGGGTGCCGCCGGCGGAGATCGGCACGCTCTACATCCGGCCGACGTTGATCGGCATTGAGCCGGCGCTCGGTGTGCGCGTCTCCGAGACCTACCTCTTCTACGTCATCACCTGCCCGGTTGGGCCCTACTTCCCGCGCGGCTTTCTGCCGGTGAACATCTGGGTCGAGCCGGAGCTGGTGCGCGCCGCCGCCGGCGGCATCGGCTTCGCGAAGAGCGCCGGCAACTACGCCGCCAGCCTGATGGCCGGCCGCGCGGCGCAGAAGCACGCCTGCGACCAGGTCCTCTTCCTCGACGCCCGCGAGCACCGTTTCCTCGAGGAGCTGGGCGGGATGAACGTCTTCTGCGTCATCGACGGCGTGCTGACCACGCCGCCGCTCGGCGGCACGATCCTGCCCGGCATCACCCGCGCATCGATCCTCGAGCTCGCCCCGCGGCTCGGCCTCGAGGCCGCGGAGCGGCCGATCGCCATCGACGACCTCGTCCGCGGCCTGGCCAGCGGCGCGGTCAGCGAGATGTTCGCGGTCGGCACCGCGGCGGTGGTCACCGCCATCGGCGGGCTGGTCTGGAAGGGCGAGACGATCGCGGTCGGCGGCGGCAAGGCCGGCCCGATGGCCAGCCGGCTCTACGAGGAGCTGACCGGCATCCACCGGGGGAGCAAGCCCGACCCGTTCGCCTGGATGCAGGTCGTGCCGCAGCTCAACCGGCGTTGAGCTCCCGCGGGCGCGCCCACGCCGCGAGCCCGACCGCCGCCACCACCACCGCGGCGAACGCGGCGAGCGGGCGCA
>JBFYZW010000089.1:0-10454 GCA_041309305.1 Deltaproteobacteria bacterium
AGGTCTTGCGACCGGGGCGACGGGCTCGCGGTTCGCGCAGGGGTGTCATGCGGAGACTCGCCCTGTGGTGTTCCAACATCGTCGGCGGCCGCCGCGCCTTGCGTCATCGAGGCCGATGGCGCGGTCTTGGACGGAGTTGCTCGCCGACAGGCTTCGATTGTATCAATACTCAAGGCATGTTAGAATCAAAAGGCCAAACTTTTTCAAAAAGGTCATATTATTATGTCCAAGATTCTGAGCGCCTCCGATCTCAAGGCGAGCTGCGCCAAGGTCATCGAACAGGTCTCGAAGAAGAGGGCCACGTTCCTGGTCACCAAGCACGGCCGGCCGGTGGCTCGGATCGTGCCGCTCGAGCAGGGCGAGCGGCGAAGTGTGCACGGTTTCGCCCGCGGCACGGTCACGGTGCACGGCGATATCGTCTCGCCGGTAGAGGTCGAGTGGGAGGCGGGCAGGTGAGGCTGCTGCTCGACACGCACGTGCTCATCTGGCTGGCCGAGGGAGGAGCGGAGCTGCCGGAGCGTGCGGTGAGGCTCATCGACGAGGCCGCGTACGGCGACGGGCTCGCAGTCTCAGCGATCTCCTTCTGGGAGATGGCGATGCTGCAGGCCCACCGGAGGCTGTCGCTGGCCCAGCCGCTCGCGGCGTGGCGCGAGCGGGTGCTCGGGTTGCCGGGGATGGTCGAGGTGCCGGTGAGCGGGGAGGTGGGAATCGAGGCGGTCGAGCTCCCGGGGACGCTGCACCAGGATCCGGCCGACCGGCTGTTGGTCGCCACAGCCCGCCGGCACGGCCTTCGGCTGGGCACCCGGGACCGGCGCCTGCTCGCCTACGCCGCCGGCGGGCACCTGCGAGCGGTCGAGCTCTGACCTGCGGGGGGGATTGTCAGGCCAATCTGATAGAAGAAACGCGGTTATGGAATCCGGTTTCGAGGCCCAGATCGAGGGTCGGGCGCTCACCCCGATGATGCGCCAGTACCTGCGCGCCAAGGCGGAGAACCCGAGCGCCCTGTTGATGTTCCGGATGGGCGACTTCTTCGAGATGTTCTTCGAAGACGCGCGCATCGCCGCCAAAGAGCTGGGCATCATGCTCACCAGCCGCGACAAGGACCGGGGCGACGGCGGGACGCCGATGGCCGGCGTGCCGCACCACGCGGTCGGCTCCTACGTCGCCCGGCTGGTCGACCGGGGCTTCACGGTCGCGCTGTGCGACCAGGTCGAGGACCCGAAGAAGGCCAAGGGGCTGGTCAAGCGCGAGATCACCCAGCTGGTCACGCCGGGCACGCTCTCCGACCTCGACGCGCTCGATCCGGCGGCGCCGAGCTACGTCGCCTTCGTCGGCGCGGCCGAAGGCTCGCCGCCCGTGCGCCCGGTCGGGGCGCTCGAGCTGCTCGCCGGGGAGCTATTGGTCACCCACTGCGACGAGGCGCTGCTCGCCGACGAGCTGCGGCGCCTCGGCGTCCGGGAGCTTCTGGTCCCCGACGCGGAGCGGAGCGCCGTCGAGCGGCTGCTCGGCCCTGAGCGGCAGCTGCCGCTCAGGCCCTTGACCTCCCTGGTCGGTCCCGCCGCCGCGCGCCGCGCGCTCGCCGACCGGTTCGGCAACGAGGCCCTGATCGGGCAAGACGGGCCCGCCAGCGATGGCCAGGCCGTGGCGCTGGTCGAGCTGGTCCGCTTCGCCGAGGCCACCCAACGGCGGGCCCTGGCCCACCTGATGAAGCCGCGCGCCTACCGGGTGGCCGACACGGTGATCCTCGACGAGACCACCCGGCGCAACCTCGAGCTGACCACGACCCTGCTCGACAACCGGCGCCAGGGCTCGCTGCTCTGGCACCTCGACCGCTGCCGCACCGCGATGGGCTCGCGGCGGTTGGGCCAGTGGCTGCTCTTCCCGCTGCGCGAGCCGGCGGCGATCGAGGAGCGCCTCGACGCGGTGCAGGCGCTCAAGGACGACCGCGGCGGGCGGGAGACGATCTCCCGCGCGCTCGACGGCGTCCGCGATCTCGAGCGGCTGCTCGGCCGCGTCGCCATCGGCCGGGCAACGCCGCGCGATCTGGGGGCCGTGCGCGGCTCGCTGCAGCAGATCCCGGCCCTGCGAGCGGCGCTCGCCGAGCAGCGCACCGCGCTCGGCCGTCGCTGGCGGGAACTCGACCCCTTGCCCGAGCTCGCGGCGCTGCTCGAGCGGGCCCTGGTCGACGAGCCGCCGCTCGCCTGCACCGAGGCGGGCATCTTCCGCCCCGGCTACGACGCACCGCTCGACGAGCTCGCCGCCACCTGCGGCGAGGGGCACGGCTTCCTCGTCGACCTCGAGCGGCGCGAGCGGGCGCGCACCGGCATCCACAACCTGAAGGTCCGCTTCAACAAGGTGTTCGGCTACTACATCGAGGTCACCAAGGCCAACCTCGCCGCGGTGCCGAGCGACTACGTGCGCAAGCAGACGCTGGTCAACGCCGAGCGCTACATCACCGACGAGTTGAAACGCTTCGAGGACCGGGTGCTCAACGCCGACGAGCGGCGCAAGGCGCGCGAGCTCGAGCTGTTCGCGGAGCTGGTCGACACCGTCGCCGCGCAGGGGGCGCGGCTGCGCACCATCTCGCGGCTGCTGGCCGAGACCGACGCGCTGGCCAGCCTGGCCCAGGTGGCCGACGAGGGGCGCTACTGCCGGCCCGAGCTGGTCGCCGAGCCGGTGCTGGCGCTCGAGGCCTCGCGCCACCCGGTGATCGAGCGCCTGTTGCCCGGCGGCGAGCGGTTCGTCCCCAACGACCTGCGGCTCGACGCCGACGGCGAGCAGCTGGTGATCCTCACCGGGCCGAACATGGCCGGCAAGAGCACGGTGATGCGCCAGGCCGCCCTGGTCGCCATCCTGGCGCAGATGGGCTCGTTCGTCCCGGCGCGCACGGCGCGGGTGGGCCTATGCGACCGGATCTTCACCCGGGTCGGCGCCGCCGACAACCTCGGCCGCGGGCGCAGCACCTTCATGGTCGAGATGCTCGAGACCGCAAGCATCCTGCGCCACGCGACGCGCCAGAGCCTGGTGCTGCTCGACGAGGTGGGCCGCGGCACCAGCACCTTCGACGGCGTCTCGATCGCCTGGGCGGTGGCCGAGGAGCTGCACGACCGGGTCGGCTGCCGCACGCTGTTCGCGACCCACTACCACGAGCTGACCGCGCTCGCCGAGGGCCGAGCGCGGATCGTCAACCGCTCGATCGCGGTGCAGGAGCGGGACGGCCGGGTGGTCTTCCTGCGCCGCCTGGTCGACGGCCCGGCCAACCGGAGCTACGGCATCCAGGTGGCGGCGCTGGCCGGCCTGCCCGGCGGCGTGCTCCGGCGCGCCCGCGAGGTGCTCGGCGAGCTCGAGCGACGACAGTCCCACCCGGGGCGTTCGGAGGCGTCGCCACCGGCTCCGGCCGCGCCGGAGGGTGCGCTCGAGGCGGCGCTGGACGCCCTCGACCCGTTGAACCTGACGCCGCTGCAGGCGCTCGCCGCGCTCGACCGGCTGAAGACCATCCGCGCCGACGGCGCGCCGAAAGGGTAGGGAGCCGCATGTTCTGTCCACAGTGCCGCGCCGAGTTCCTCGAGGGGGTGACCCGCTGCCAGAGCTGCCAGGTCGACCTGGTCGACAGCATCCCCGACGAGGACATCTTCGCCTCCACGGAGGCGATGGCGCGCGCCCTCGCTGGACGGGAGCTCGAGGCGGTGGTCGTCGGCCACCACGTCGCGCTGCGCGAGACGCAGAAGGCCCTGACCGACGCCCGGATCCCGAGCGTCATCGCCGGGGAGGCCGGCGAGGTCGAGGCCGGCCTGCACAACCGCTTCTTCCTGATGGTCGAGGCCGCCAGGCTCGAGGAGGCGCGGGCGTTCTTCCACCGCCGCTGGAGCCAGGGGCTCGAGGACGAGGGGGTGATGATCGCCACGGCCGCCGACCCGGCCACCACCGCCACCGGGGTCTGCCCGGCCTGCCAGAGTCCGGTCCCGGACGAGAGCCAGGAGTGCCCCGAGTGCGGCCTGTTTCTGGGCAGCTCGGCCAGCGACGAGTAATAATCGACCCCGGCGATGCGTTGTCTCCCCTGCGTCGTCGGACTGTGGCGATGGGCGTCAAGCTCCCCATCCTCTGCGCGGTGGTCGTATGCGGCCTCGCGCCGGCGCGCGCGCAGAAGGCCGACGTCCGCCAGGCGTACGAGAAGGCGCGGGCCAGCTACTTCGCGCTGAAAGACAGCGCAGAGCGTCAGAAGTTCAGACACAACTGGCTGCGGGTGATCGCCGGCTTCGAGGAGCTCGCGGCGGCGCACCCGAAGACGCAGGAGGCGGCAGCGGCGATCTACACCGCCGCCGAGCTGTGGAGCGACCTGTGGAGCCTGTCGCGCCGCGAGTCCGACCTCGATCAGGCGCTGACCAACTACGAGCGGGTGGTGCACACCTACCCCACGAGCTCGCTCGCCGATGACGCCCTGTGGCAACGAAGCCAGATCTATATGAAACGGCTTAACAACCGGGCGGCGGCAGCGCGCGCGGCGAGGGAGATCCTGGAGCGCTATCCCGACGGTGACATGAAGGGCAGGGCGGAGCAGCTCGCCGGTGAGCTCGCCGACGTCCCCGCCGAAGCGCCCGCCAAGGAGCTCGAGGCGGTCGACAGCCCGATGGTCGGCCGGCGGGAGGGCGCCGGGGTCCCCGAGGTCACGGACCTGCGCCATTGGAGCAACCCGACCTACACGCGGGTCGTGGTCTACCTGGACGGACCGGCGGTCGCCCGCTCGGGCAGCGCGCCGGCGGACCCGGTGGCCGCAAGGCCCGAGCGGCTGTTCGTCGATCTCAAGAAGGCCAAGCTTTCCAAAAAGGTCGCGGCGGCCCACGTGTTCGAGGACGACCTTTTGGCCCAGGTCCGGCTCGGCCAGTACACCCAAGACACCGTGCGGATCGTCCTCGACCTGAAGCAGCCCGCCGAGGAGCGGCTGATGGTCATGGAGAACCCCTTCCGGGTGGTGATCGACGCGGTCGTGCCGGTCGCGACCGCGACGACGCCGGTGAAGGACGCCCAGCCGGTGGCGCTGCGCGGCCGGAAGGTGGCGATTGACGCCGGTCACGGCGGCAAGGACGGCGGCGCGAAGGGGCCGGGCAAGCTGCTCGAGAAGCAGGTCACGCTGGCGATCGCGCAGGAGGTGCGCAGGCTGCTCGTGAAGGAGGGGGTGGAGGTCCTGATGACCCGCGACGCCGATCGCTACGTCGGGCTCGAGGAGCGCACGGCGCTGGCCAACCGGGAGAGCTGCGACCTGTTCGTCTCGATCCACGCCAACTCGAACAAATCCAAGAAAGTCCGAGGGGTTGAGACCTACTACCTGGACGTCACCGACGACGCCTACGCGCTCAGGCTCGCCGCGATCGAGAACCAAACCAGCGAGGAGCAGGCGAGCGATCTGCAGCTCATCCTCGCCGACATGGCGACCAAGGCGTTCACCCAGCAGTCGAGCGCGCTCGCCGGTGCCATCCAGCGCAAGCTGGTCAGCGTCGCCGGCAAGCGCTCCGCGCAGGCGCGGGACCTCGGCGCCAAGCCGTCGCTGTTCTACGTGCTGCTCGGCGCGCGGATGCCGGCGGTGCTGGTCGAGACGGGCTTCTTGTCCCACGCGCAGGAGGGCAAGCTGCTCGGCGAGCCCGGCTACCAGAAGGAGCTCGCGGCGGCGATCGCAGCGGCGGTGCTCGAGACCCTGCGCGCCGATGGCAGCAAGTCCTTTTGACCCATGAATGATGACATATCGAATATGTTTTGATTGATTTTTTATCATAAGCTGTTTATGATTATTCGATGGATCCCAGGGTCCGGAAGTACCTGAGCATGATCGGCCGCAACGGCGGCAAGAAGAGCCGCAGGGTCCTTCCAGCGAACGTCGCCCGGGAGATGGTGCGCGTCCGCGAGGCTCGGCGGGCGTTTCGGCGGTTCCACGCCCAGTGCTTCTGGTCGTATGATCCGGGTTACCGGATCGGCCCAGGCGATACCGCATGGGTCGCGGAGAAGCTGATGCGCCACGGGGGGCGCGCCGCGTGGGAGCTCGGGGCCAGGCTATGCCGCTGACCGCGTTCCAGATCGAGGTCGCCCGGATGTTGGCCGCGGGCCGAACGCCAGACAGCTACCTGGCCGGCGGTGCCGCGATCCTCATCGATCCGAACAGCAAGCGCTACAGCAATGATCTCGACTACTTCCACGACTCGGTCGAGCGGGTGGCGACGGCCTTCGCCAACGACTCGGCGACGCTCGCTGGCGCCGGCCTCGCGGTCGACGTGGACATGAGGCAACCCGGCTACATTCGCGCCGTCGTGGGTCGGGACGCCGAGCGAACCAAGGTCGAATGGGCGCACGACTCGGCGTGGCGTTTTCTGCCCACGGTCGCCGACGAGCTCGTCGGCTTCCGCTTGCACCCGGTCGACCTCGCCATCAACAAGGTGTTGGCGCTGGCTGGCCGCGACGAGGCGCGCGACCTCCTCGACACGCTGGGGATGCATCGCGGCACCCTCACCCTCGGGGCCATGTGCTGGGCCGCCGCCGGCAAGGACCCCGGCTTCTCTCCCTGGTCTCTGCTCGAGCTGCTGCGCCGGCGCGGCAAGGTCCGCCCCGAGGAGCTCGCCCGCCTGCACCTCGTCGAGCCGGTGAGCTTGCCGGCGCTCAAGACTGACTGGCTCGCGGCGCTCGACAGCGCGGAGCGGTTCATCCGCTCGCGGCCCGCCGAGGACGTTGGTTGCCTCTACTACTCGCGCAGCGAGGCGCGCTTCGTCGAACCGCGCTCCGGCGACGATTCGCGGCCACACTTCGGCCGGCCGGGCGGGGTGCTCCCCCAGATCGTCGAGGACGGCGCCGCCGACTCCCCCCCGTCGTGACGCGGTCCCAACCCCCCACCCGGGAGCCGCGAGACAACCGGGCGGAGGTCGAAGGGGAGCGCTCGTCAATTGACGGCGCCTTGTCACGCTGGGCCATGCTGTTACAATGGAGGGTGTCTTCGGAACGGCCGGCCGATGTCGGCGACGAGGTCGACGATGCGCTTGAGGTTCGTGCGCTGGAGGGGGGCGGGGGTCGTGCTGGCGCTCGGCTCGGCGCTCGCGTGCTCGAGCGCGGTGCGGACCGGGACCCCGCCGCCGGCCTGCGCCGGCCCGTACTGTCAGATCAGCTGCACCACCAACGACGCCTGCCCGACCGGTTCATGGTGCGAGAACGGCCAGTGTACGACCGGGTCGTCCGGCGTCTGCGACGCCGACCCGGACGGCGACGGCTACTGCACCTGCTGCGCCAAGGGCGCGGACTGCCCGGGCGGCGAGGGCAACCCGATCGTCTATCCGGGCGCGCCGGAGACCTGCGACGGGCTCGACAACGACTGCGACGGGCGGATCGATGGCCAGGGCTGCACGGTCGACGAGATCGGCGTCGGCGGCGAGCAGCCGTTCGGCGCCGGCCAGGCGTCCGGCGGCGTGATCGAGAACCCTGACGGCAGCTTGTCGCTCGGCTCGACCCACGTCGCCACCGACTTCGCCTGGCCGTCGAACGACGTCGAGGGGACGATCTCGCGCATCGACACGATCCGCAACGTCGAGGTCGGCCGCTACCCCACGGTCCTGTTCCGGCCGGGCGGAAACCCCGCCGACCCAGGCTCGCCGCCGCCGGTCGCCGAGTGGAACTCGGGCTGCAACCGCCCGTCGCGCACCACCGTCGACCTGCAGGGCAACGCCTACGTCGCCAACCGCGCCCACCAGGAAGGTTGCGCGGTCCAGCAGGGCTCGGTGACCAAGATCGGCTTCTTCGACGAGGCGCTCTGCGCGCTCAGTCTCGAGCTGTGCGCCTGCCGGGATCGCAACGGCAACGGCACGATCGAGACCTCGCGCGACCTCAACGGCGACGGTCGGATCGCGCTCACCCCGCTCGGCGAGGAGTACCTGGCATACGACGACGAGTGCCTGTTGTGGACCGTGCCGATCGGGGCCAGCAACTCGATCGCCCGGGCGATGGCGATCGACGCCGACGGCTACGTCTGGGTCGGCGATTGGCAGGGGCGCGCCTTCTTCAAGCTCGACCCCGCCGACGGGCGGCAGGTGAACCCCTCCGACCCGGCCCTGCCGCCGCCGGCCGGCGGCGTGTCGGTCAGCGGCCAACCCTACGGCGCGGTGATCGACTCGCGCGGCACGCTCTGGTACGTCAACACCTACGACACCGGCACGATCCAGTCGCTCGACACGCGCACCGGCGTGGTGGGCACGGTCAACGCCGACAACCCCACCGGCGGCTACGGCATCACCATCGATCGCAAGGACCGCGTCTGGCTGGCCTCGTACGACGACGACCTCGGCGGCGGCACCGTGACGCGCTACGACCCGACGGCCAGCGATTGGCAGGCCTTCTCCGCCGGCCTGAGCGGCTCGTTCCGCGGTCGTGGCATCACCGCGACGCCGGCAGGCAAGACCGAGTCGGGCGCCGGGATCGTCTACGCCGCCTTCCACAACAGCGGCGGCTCGTTCCTGGTCGGCTTCGAGGACGACACCGGCGCGGTGGTCGACTCGGTGAACCTCACCGAGCGCTGCGGCGCCGCCACCGGCATCGGCGTCGGCATCGGCACCGCCGAGAGCCTGTGGGTGGTCAACCAGGACTCGGACGACGTCTGCCGCTACGACCCGGAGACCGACGAGGTGGTGAACATCCCGATCGGCAACGCGCCGTACACCTACTCGGACTTCACTGGCAACGTCCTGCGCTCGTTCACCAGCCCCCAGGGCACCTATCGTCAGGTCGTCGGCGGCTGCCCGCCCAGCGCGTTGGGGGTGCTCTGGTCGATGGTCGTCTGGGAGGCGGCGACGCCGGGCGGCTCGTCGGTCGAGGTCCGCGCCCGCGCCGCCGCGTCGGTGGGCGAGCTGGCGACCGCCCCCTGGCAGGGGCCGGCGATCCAGCCGCCGGCGCGCAGCCTCGACCTCGGCGCCCTCGGGCTGACCGGCGACGTCCTCGAGGTGCAGGTGACGCTGAAGGCCGACGACAGCGGCAACGTGCCGACGCTCTACTCGCTGTCGGTGGGCCGGGTCTGCCTCGAGGACGAGAACTGACCTCGACAGCGACCAGCAAAGCCCGGTAGAACCTCGAGCCATGCGCGCCGCACGGCTCCCAGGGACGACGAGCGGCCTCCTGCTGCTGCTGGTCATCGGCTGCGCCAGAGGCCCATCGACCGTCGAGGCGCGATCGGCGTCCGACGTGCTCGCGGAGCTCGAGCGCCGCGGCCACCGGGTCGACGCCGCGCTCGGTGGCGGGCGGGTGCGCTACCTCGGCTTCACCGTGCAGCCCGAGGGGGCGCTGCCGGGCGACCAGGTGCGGCTGACGCACTACTGGCTGTCGGTGGCGCCGCTCGACCGGCCCTACCGCGTCTTCGTCCACGCGCTCGTCCAGGGCGCCTTCGGCCTGATCCCGCACGGCGACCACGATCCGGTGCCGAGCCCCGACCGCTGGCCGATCGGCAAGGTGATCCGGGACGAGCACCCGCTCGCGCTCCCCGAGGAGCTGCCCGGCGATCGGGTCGAGTTGCGCGTCGGCCTCTACGCCGGCGACGCGCGCCTGCCGGTCGACGATCCGCGCGCCCACGACGGCACGCACCGCTTGCTCGCTGGCAGCTTCGCCGTCGCCGGAACACCGGTCCCGCTGCCCAGCTATCGCGCCGTGCGCCTGGCGACGCCGCCGCGGCTCGACGGCGCGCTCGAGGCCGCGGAGTGGGGCCAAAGCGCCTGGACCGCACCGTACGTCCCGAGCCAGGGACAAAAAGCGGCGCGCCTGACGACGCGAGCCCGGCTCGCCTGGGATCCCGAACACCTGTACGTCGCACTCGAGGCCGAGGATCCCGACCTGCAGGGCAGTTTCACCGAGCGCGACGAGCCGATCTACCGCGAGGAGGCGCTCGAGCTCTTCATCGACGCCGACTGCGACCGGCGCGACTACGTCGAGCTGCAGGCCAGCCCGCGCGGTACGCTGTTCGACGCCCGGTTCACCGGCCCGCGGCAAGGGATGGACACCGCTTACCAGGCCGACCTGCGGGTCGGCACGCGCCTCGACGGCACACTCGACGACGCCTCCGACCGCGATCGCGGCTGGACCGCCGAGTGGGCGGTACGCGCCGCGAGCGTCCCGGGGGTGCCGACGCCGCTCGCCGGCGGGACGCGGCTGTGCATCAACCTCTTCCGGGTCGGCAAAGACCGACACCCGGGCGGCGTGAGCCACGAGGAGACCGCCTGGTCGCCGCCGCTGATGGGGGACTTCCACAACCTGGAGCGCTTCGGCGAGCTGTGGCTGGTCGACGCGCAGGAGTGACGATGAAGGACGCCGAGAACCAGAGCGAGGCGGTTCGTGACCTCAACGCCGCGCGCGCCGAGCTACGCGGCCGCCGCGATCAGGCGACCGCCGAGTACGACGAGCGCCTCGCCCAGCTCGAGTCCCTCGCCGCACAGCTCGACAGCGGC
>JBFYZW010000090.1:0-22653 GCA_041309305.1 Deltaproteobacteria bacterium
ATTTCGTCGAGCTCGGTGACCGACCGTCGCGCGACGCGGCGACCGCGCTGCTTGCTCGGTTGGACGAGGGAGCGACCGCGAGCAAGGGCCAGGGTTGACCCGGGGTCAGGGGTCGAGCGACACCGGTGGCAGCGGCAGCTCGACGGTGTCGAGGTTGCGGCCGTTGTCGGCGAAGACGACCTCGTGCTGCAATCGTGTGAGGTCAAAACCCGGGACCATCGAGTTGACGCCGATGCCGTTGCTGCGCACCTCCCCGACCGCGAGGTCGGCGGCGCCGTCCGACGCGAGCACCAGCCCGGCCTGGACGTTGTCGCGCAGTACGAAGCGGCGCAAATTGAGATACGCGCGGTCGGTGGCGATCGCGCCGATCCCGGCGCGGTAGAGACAGAGCTCGGGCGGACACTCGGTGGGTTGGGTGTCCTCGACGACCACGTCGCTGCCGTTGACCACGGCATCGACAGCGACGAACAAGCCCACCTCGCGGTTGCGACGCAGGAGAACGCGGTTGAGCTCGGCGACGGCCCGCTCCTGGACGTGCAGGCCGTCCCCGGACTCGCCGTTGACCTCCGCGCCACGGGTGTCCTGGACCAAAGTGTCGCTCATCCGCAACACGGAGCCGACCTTGGCCACCAGGACACCAGCGCCGCGGTTCTGTTCGACGAGCAGCCGCTGAGCGATCACGCTCGCGCCGAATTGTACCACCAGCCCGCGACCATCGAGGCCGTCGGCGGCGCAGCTGTGTGTCCCGCGGATGATCGCGTCGGCGAGGAGGAGCTCGGTCGCGCCTCCGTTGGCGACGACGGCGCCGCACTCGTTGTCGTCGACGACGGCTCGGCTGACGGTCGCGCTGGCAGCGTCGGTGAAGACGAACGCCGAGCCGGCGAGGCCATCGACCAGCTGGCGCCGGGTACGGCGCACGGTGATGTCGGTGGCGACCAGCCGCGTGCCAACGCCCTCGGCGCTGAGGCCGACGTTGTGGTTGCCCTCCACGGCGCAGCGGGTGACCACCAGCTCGGCCCCGGCTTGGGCCAACAGGCCGTTTCCGAGCGTCTGGCTACCTCCCGCCGGCAGCGTCCCGCGCACGACGACGTCGGTCAGCGTCGCGCTCGCGGCGTAGGCGAAGAGGCCGATCATGCGGCTGCGCTCGACGAGAGAGCTCTGCAAGGCGAGGTGCGCGCCGCTGCCGACCAGCACCCCGCCACCGTCATCAGGCTCGTCGCGGCTCGGCCGCGTGTCGCGGATGACGGTGTCGGTGAGGGTCACCTGGGCGGCGTCATCGACGTAGAGCGAGACCTTGCGGTTGCGTTCGAAAACCAAGCGCTCGCCTGCCGCCTGCGCGGCGAGCGTCACCACCATACCGTGGCCCGCGGCGCCGACGTCGACCGTGGCGCCGTCGGTGTCGGCGATCACCGCGTCGCGGAGCGCGAGGAACGAGCCTTCGCCGTGGACGAGGGCGGCCGTGTCCCGGGTGGTGAGGAGCGCGACCTCGTCTAGCTCGATCGTCGCGCCGGTGCCGACTTCGAGCCCTTGGCCGTAGTCGGTCGTGCCGGAGAGCGGTGCGGTGTCGCGGATGACCACCCGCGCGCCGCTGACGCGGGCACCATTGAAGGCCGCGAGCCCGACGACGTGCGCGCCGGTGATGACCAGGTCGTCGAGCGTCGCCGTCCACCCGGCGCCGTCGAGCCATACGCCGATGCGCGGCGCCTCGAGACGCAGATTGCCGAGGCGGGCACCGGCGGTGCGCACCAGCACTGCCGGCTGGTTCTCCGGTCCGGGCGCGGTCAGCACCGTCTCGGCGACGCAGGCGCCCCACAGCGTCACGCCGTGCGACAGCGTGACCGTCTCGGTGTAGGTTCCCTTGGCGAGCGCGATCACCGCGCCCTCGGGGGCGGCGGCGAGCGCCGCGTGCAGGCTCGCGAACGGCGCCGGCCGACTGCCATCACCTCCCGGCGCGGCGGTCGGTGAGACGAAGAGAGTCGCAGGTCCGCTCGGCAGCTCCTCGGCCCAGTCGCCGGCAGGGCAAAGGCTGCCGATCCGCTCGCAACCGGCGCGACCGGGGAAGTGCGCCGCGTCGATGGCGCAAGCCTGGTAGCCGGTCTCCGGCCAGGGCTCGCAGGTCGCGGCGTCGCCTGCCTCTGGACCGGGGACGACGCGCCAGCCGGACGGGCACGGCGTCAACGCGGCGGGCGACGCGGGAGCGGGCGGCTGCGGAGGCACCGGCGTGTCATTCGGCGGGGAACGCTCCGGCGAGCCGGCGCAGGCGCCGATGAGGACACCCGCGAGCATCGCGCACGCGCCACGCCAGCGCCAGCTAGTCAAACACCAGCTCCTCGACCGCGAAGGTGGGTGCATCGATGCCGAGCTCGGGGACGCCGGTCGAGAGCAGCGCCAGCGGGATGGTGACGTTCCCGGCGTAGGTGTTCTGTACCACGACCTTGTATTGCCCTGTCCCTTCGCTGACCGCGCCGTCGACGACGGTGATCCCCGACGAGCCGTTGTCGACCAGCAGTTGGCTGCGGGCGTTGTTGGCGAGGGTCACGCGCTCGAGCCGCGCCGCGCCGCTTTGGCCGAAGAGGCCCACGCCGTCGCCGACCAGCTCCTCCGGACCGAGGCCAGTGAGAACCGGCTTGGCGACGGTGTCCTCGACCCGCCCGTCGATGATGATGATCCCGAGCGAGTCGATCAAGCCGACGCCCGCCAGGCCATTGCGGCGGATCACTGTGCCGCCGCCGTGCAGGCGGAGCGCCGGCGCCTCGAGGGTGCCGCGCAGGTGCTGCGCCCAGATGCCCCGCTCGCGGTTGCCGTCGACGACCAGGTCCTCTCCGTCGGCGGTGGTGCTGTTGCCGTCGACCAGGATCCCATAGTCGTTCTCGGCCACCGTCGTGCCCAGGAGCGACAGGCGGGCTCCGCCGCTGGCGACGACCCCCTGGCCGCCGAGCAGCTGCGTCGAGCGGTTGCGGCTGACCGAGCCGCGTTGGACGTCGACTGCGATGCCCTGGATCCACAGACCGACCCAGTTCTCGTCGAGCTGCGAGTCGATGATTACCACCCGCGCGTCGTTCTCGGCACAGCCGTCCGCGCCGCAGGCGACGGCTACGCCGGCCGAGGCCGCGTCCGTGATCGTGACGTCGTCGAGGAGCGCCGGTGCCCCCAGCACGCCGACACCGATCCCGGCCGCCGAGCCGACGCGGACGCCGAGGAGCCGCGTGCCGTCACCGCCGACGAGCAACACCGCCGGCGCGTCGGCGCGCGTGCCAACCAGACGGGGCCTGGCGCCGTTCTCGGCGACCAGGGTCACTCCCGCGGGGACGCGGAACGCACCCTTGAAGGTGTGATCGCCGAGCGCGACGCAGTCGCCGGCGCGAGAATCGGCGAGCGCTGCCTTCAGTGAAACGCCGTCGTCACCGCCGCTTCGCACGTCGCGGCAGTCGAGCCCCTCGGGGAGCGCGACGCCACAGGCGGCAGCCAACGACAGAGACGAGAAGGCCAGCGTGAGCGTCAGCCTATTGTGTATCATCGAGACCTCGTTCGGCGGAGAGTACCAGGACGCCGCGGTCTTGTCTCCGCATCGACTAGGGTTCGTGGGAGCGCTGGCGAATCGATCAGCGTACGAGCAACTCGGCGATCTTGGCCAACAGGTCGGCGCGCTCGAACGGCTTGGGGATGAAGGCGTCGGGCGGCGGCACCTGGCGGCGGGTGCTGATGAACTTCTTGAACGGCTCCGGGTCACCGCCCTCGGCAGTCACGCCGGTGATGATCACCACCGGCGTCTTGGCCAGCGCCTTGTCGTCGCGCAGGTTGCGGTAGCAGCGGATCCCCGACTCCTCGGGCATCGTGACGTCGAGGCAGATGAGATCCGGCTTCTCTTTCTGCGCCGCGGCGAAGCCGGCCTTGCCGTCGGCGGCGGTGACCACGGTGTAGCCGTTGTCGCTCAGCAGCGCCTGCATGTAGCTGACCAGCTCCGCGTCATCGTCGATGACGAGGATCTTCTTGTTGGCCATCTCGGTGCTCCTCGGTGCTTTCGATCTCGCACGATCTGTACACGATTCCTTCGCGCTGGCCAACCACCGACGTTTGCGTTCGCCCCGCCAGCCCGTGCTAGACTCGACGTTTGGGGTTCATGACCAGAGCGAGAACGCGCAGACAACGCCTGGCGTTGATGCTCGCCGTCGGCAGCCTGCTGCTGGTCGGCGCGGTGGGGATCGCCGCCTTCTACGGCGCGGCGGTGATCGCCGCCCTGCTCGCCGCCGGCTGGATCCTCGTCGCCGGACTGCTGCTCTGGCGCTGTCCCGCCGACGTCGTCGCGCCGTCGGTGCCGTGGCGCGACGTGATGCCCTGCTACCTCTCGGTGCAGGGGCCGGACCTGCGCATCCGTGAGGTGAACGAGCTGTTCCGCGAGCAGATCGGCACCGGCGTCGGGCTGTTCTGCTTCAAGGCCTACAAGCAGCGCGAGGCGCCGTGCCCAGACTGCCCGGTGCTGCGCACCTTCGCCGACGGCAAGGTGCACAGCAGCGAGGAGACGGTGGTCGACAAGCGCGGCAAGGTCACCGAGGTGCTGGTCACCTCGGCGCCGTTCGAGGTGCGCGAGGGCAAGGTGACCGCGGTGGTCGAGATGTCGACCAACGTGACGCAGGTCAAAGATCTGCAGCGTCAGCTGGCGCTGGTGGGCCTGGCGGTCAGCGGCATGGCCCACCGGATCAAGAACGTGATGATGGGGCTCGAGGGCGGCGTCTTCGTCGTCAACACCGGCATGGAGGGCAACGACGCCGAGGCGCTGCGCCGCGGCTGGGAGATGGTGCAGCGCAACGCGCAGAAGATCTCGCGCATCGCCCGCGATCTGCTCTTCTGCTCCAAGGAGCACGAGCCGCACCCGGTGGCCGGCGTCTCGCCCAAGGCGATCGTCGCCGAGGTCGCGGCCGGTTACGTCGAGCGGGCGAAGCAGGAGGCGATCGCGTTGCGCGTCGAGCTCGGCGAGGAGGACGACACCGGCACCTTCGATCCGGAGGCGGTGCACAACGTCGTCGCCAACCTGGTGACCAACGCCATCGACGCCTGCCGCTTCGACGCGGAGGGCAAGGAGAAGCAGCACGCGATCATCGTCCGCGCACGGCGCGAGCCGAACGGCGGTGTGCTGATCGAGGTCGAGGACAACGGCGCTGGCATCTCGCGCGAGGACAGCGAGAAGGTCTTCGACAGCTTCTTTTCGACCAAGGGGGCGGAGGGGACCGGGCTCGGGCTGCTCGTGGTGCAGAAGGTCGCCCGTGAGCACCAGGGCGACGTCACCTTCGACTCGACGCTCGGGCGCGGCACCTGTTTCCGCGTCCGCCTCCGCTCTCTGCCGGCCGGCGCGTGACTCCGACCGCGCGTGGTGGCGCCGGCGGTGGCGATCGGCTAGTGTGATCCTACGCCGCCCGGCGTCGGCCGTCAGGCATCGAGCCGGGAATCGTCTTTCGCGAGTCTGGCTGGCGACCGGGCTCCACGTGACCGGGGCGCCGATCGGCGCCCGGCTGGGAGGCCGCGATGGCCGGCAAATCAGTCGCCTCGGAGTTGCCTCCGGGGGCGGATGGGAATCGGTTCGAGACGCTGCCTGCCGACGAGTCGGGCTGTGTGTGCGTCCGCTACGAGTTCGCCGGCGTGCGCGCCGTTCTCCGCCTCGGAGCGCGCGGCTCCCGCCGGGTGTGGCGCCGGCAGGACGAGCGCTGGGTAGAGATGGCCGAGGCCGAGGTGCAGAGCCTGGTCAACCGGTTGAGCGACGCGGCGCGGAATGCGGCCTGGGACTACGACGCCAGCGACGCGGCCGAGAAGTACGCGCAGATCCTCGAGCTGTTCGCGGCGACCTATGGCAAGAGTCGGGCGGACCTCGACGACGGGTGTGACGGCCTGAAGTGAGCGGCGCGCGCCGCCCGGCCGACTCTGCTCGGTTCGCCGTCGAGGCGTCAGGCGGGTGGTTGGCGCGGCTCAGTCGGCCTCGCCGAACGCGCGGCGCACCACGGCGATGAACGCGTCCGGGTCGATCGGCTTGTCGAACACCGCCAGCGGGGCGGGTACGGCGAGGTGCCGGCCGGACAGGCCGCTGATGACGATCACCGGGATCTGGACCAGCTGCTTGTCCTTCTGCAGGTTGCGGTACATGTCGGTGCCCGACTGCTTGGGCATCATCAGGTCGAGGGTGATGAGGTCGGGCTTCTCGTCGCGGGCGCGCTTGAGCCCCTCGACGCCGTTCGGCGCGGTGACCACGGTGTAGCCGGCCTTCTTCAGCACGGCCTCGAGGAAGGCGCGCACGTCCTCCTCATCGTCGACGACCAGGACCTTCTTGCTCATCGGTTGTCCCCGTTCCCTGTTTGGTGCGCCGCGGTGAGCAGCGCGATCACTCTATCGGCTCTCCGGCCGGTAGCGCCAGCCGGAACTCGCTGCCCTGCCCGGGCGTGCTGGTGAAGCTCAGGCTGCCGCCGTGCGCGGCCACCGCCTTCTGGGTGAGCAGCAGCCCGAGGCCGGTGCCGCGCATCCCCTTGGTGGTGAAGTGCGTGTGCAAGAGCCGCCGTTGGTTCTCGAGCGAGATACCCATGCCGTTGTCAGCGACGACGAAGACCACGCCGCCGCCGTCGGCGGGGGCGGTGGTGACCGTGATGCGGTGTTCCTTGTCGGTGTCCGGATCCCAGTGGCAGGCATCGAGCGCGTTGTGGACCAGGTTGGCCAGCGCGCTGTGGATCGCCAGGCGATCGAGCCACACCGGCGGCAGCTCGGCGGCGTGGGTGACCTGGAGCGTGACGCCGCTGCTCGCCGCCTTGGCCCGGTGCAGCGCCACCACCTCGTCGACCAGCGCCGCCGGCGCCACCGCCTCGCGCGGGCGCTCGCCGGGCTTGGCGAACTCGAGCAGGTTGCGCACCAGCGTCGCGACCTGGCCGATGTAGCCCTTGACCATCTCCCAGCCGTGGCTCAACCGATCGGCGTCGTTCTTGGCCAGCGCCGAGTCGACCATGTAGAGCGCGCCGTCGAGGCCGAGCAGGATGTTCTTGATCGTGTGCGCCAGCCCGGCGGCCGACAGGCCGGCCTGAGCGAGGTGCTCGACCTGGCCCAGGCTGCTCTCCAGGGCCGTCTGCCGGGTCTGGTCGGCGACCATCACCAGCGCTGCCTCGACGCGTCGGTTGGCGCCGCGCAGCGCGCGAGCGACGCCGACCAGCGCGAGGCTCTGCTCGGCGGCGCTGGTCGCCTCGGCCGCGTAGGGGACCTGGGTCGCGCCGGCGAACAGCTCCTCGAGCGGGCACGGGGTACACGGCGCGGCGCGCCGGCGGCAGAGCTCGTGGCAGCGCCGGTCGCCGGCTTCACCGAAGGCGGCGACGAACCCGCGGTTGGCGGCGACGACCCGGTGGTCGCGGTCGATGATCGCGACGCAGAGCGGCGCGTGCTCGAACAGCTCTGCGGCCGCCTTGGCCCGCAGCTGCTTCGCTGTCGCGCGCCGCGCGGTCACCGCTCACTTCTCGCGGTTGGTCAAGAAGAGGAAGAAGGGAATGAAGCCGATCATCAAGCCGAAGGCGACGAAGTAGGTCGCGCCCTTGGTCATGGTGAGGAAGTCCCACAGGGTTTCCATCAGCGTCTCCTCAATGACTGCCGCGGTAGTCGGGGTGCTCGTGCAAGATCGGCATGCGCTGGACGATCCAGCGGAAGACGACGACGCCGAAGGTGACCAGGGCCACCGACATCCAGATCTCCATCCAGTGCGGAACGTAGCGCTCGCTCAGCTGGTAGTTGAAGGCGATGAACGAGACGTTGAAGCGGTTGAGCATGATGCCGACCACCACCACCGCGGCGGCGGCGCGGATGAGCTTGAGCCGCTTCTCCCGGTAGCCGATGACGAAGGCGAGGCAGGGCAAAAGGACGAAGCCGCCCAGCTCGACCGCGTACCAGGCACCCCAGCCGCTGAGCAGGTGGTGCCACTTGTGCGCCAGGCTCAGGTCGACCAGCTTCACCGCCGTGTAGGTGGCGAGCACGACCGCGGCGGCCTTCGCCAGGCCGAGGGTCAGCCGGTCGAGCTCGGCGTGGCTGATCTCCGCCTGCGCGGAGAAGGCGCGGTGCGACAGGGCGCCCTCGACCATGACCATGCACAACCCGGCGGCGACCGCCGAGACGAAGAAGTGCACCGGTAGCTGCTCCGAGTACCACAGCGGGTGGACCTTGGTCGGCATGATCACGAACAGGGCCCCGAGCGACGACTGGTGCATCGTCGAGAGGATGACGCCGAAGACTGTCAGCGCGATGGTGCCCTGCACCACCAGCTTGCGCCAGCGCGCCAGCCCCAGCCACTCGAAGGCCGCCGGCGTGCACTCGACGAACAGCACGGTCAGGTAGAGCGCGACGCACAGCGCTACCTCGAACAGCGCCGAGGTCGGTCCGGCCTGGCGGATGAACGGGTAGGGGAGGTGCCACGGCCGGCCGAGGTCGACCAGGAGGCCGAGCACGACCAGAAAGTAGCCGAGGAAGGCGGTGAGCAAGGCCGGCCGGACGATCGGCTTGTACTCCTTCATCCCGAACAGGTAGACCGCCGCCGAGGTGACGAAGCCCCCCGCGGCGAGCGCCACCCCCGACATCACGTCGAAGCCGATCCACAACCCCCAGGGGTAGTTGTGGGTCAGGTTGGTGGTCGCCGCCAGCCCTTCGATGAAGCGGACGAGCAGGATGTAGCCGCCGACCAGCAGGATACCGCCGGCGATCACGTTGAACGGCGTCAAGAGGCGGCGAGGTGCGACTGTCGTTTGGCTCATGGCGGTTCCTACGGCGTGGCCTTGGGTTGCGCGGCGGCGGCGGCGGCGGTGGCCTTCTTCACCGCCGCCTCGACGGCCTTCTCCTTGTCGGCGGCGGCCTTCTTGGCCGCGGCCTCGAGCTTCTCCTTCAGCTCCTTGTCGGCCCGCGCCCGCTCGGCGGCGAGGGCGGCCCGCGCCTCCTCGGCCGCCAACCGCTCCTTGCGCTTGCTGAACGAGTAGAAGCCGGCGAGCAGCCCCGGGTAGATGGTGATCACCAGCGGCACGACCGACAGGAAGCTGGTGCCGATCTCCGGCAGCGGCGTGTGGCTCAGCTCGTCGTGCAGGCCGAGGCGGGAGAAGGGCGTGCCGGCGAGCAGCATCCAGCTCGTGCCGCCGAGCTCGTGCTCACCGAAGATGTGGTTGATGTAGCGGCCGGGGTTCTTCTTGATCCGGTCGCGCGCCAGCTCGATCAGCTCGTCGCGCCGGCCGAAGGTGATCGCGCCGTTCGGGCAGGCCTCGGCGCAGCCGGGCAGCTTTGGCCCGCCGGCCGCGGTGATCCGGTCGTAGCACATCGTGCAGCGCATCACCCGCGGAGTCAGCGGCTCGTCGTACTCGTAGGAGAGCGCGTTGTACGGGCAGGCGGCGACGCAGTAGCGGCAGCCCATGCACACGTCCGGGTCGTAGAGCACCGGCCCCTCGGGCGTCTTGGTGAAGGCGCGCACCAGGCAGACCGACGCGCAGCAGGGCTCGTTGCAGTGCATGCACTGGTGCTTGCGGAACACCGGCGCGCCGCCGTCGCCGTCGTAGCGGTTGACGACGGTGAGCAGGTCGGGGGTCACGCGCCGCTCCGCGGCGAAGGCCGACTTGTCACCGACCGCGCCCGGCGTCTGGGGCATGCCGTTGACCTTCTGGCATGCGACCTCGCAGGAGCGGCAGCCGACGCACAAGGTTGTGTCGTGCAACAGGCCGTAGCGGCCAGGGTGGCCGGCGAAGTGGTGCACGCCGCCGCCGCCGAGCGCTCGGCCGGCGGCCAACGAGGCGCCGCCGAACGCGGCGCCGGTGAGGAATCCTCGTCGCGAGACGCTCATGGCCGAACCTCCGCGCCGCCGATCGCGGCGTGGCAATCGGTGCACCCGACCGGCAGGCCCATCCGCTCGTGGCAGCCGATGCACTGCCGGTGATAGGCGACCTTCAGCCCCGGGCGATCGTCGGTGACGCCGGCGACGCCGTGGCAGGAGACGCACGGCGCCGGGCGCGTGCCCACCGGGGCGTGGTGGTGGCAGCCGGCGCACAACGTGTCAGTCTGTTGGTGGAAGGCCCGCGCCAGCGCGCTGTCGCGCACCGGCCGGTCGAGCGCGGTGATGATCTTGCCGTGCGGCAACTTGGCCGCCTGGTACTCCCCGCCACCGCTGTCGATGACGATCTCCGCCTCGTAGACGAGCGTCGCGAGCGGCGCGAGCTCGACCGGCGAAGGCGCGGGCGGTGGGCTGGTGAGCGCTGCCGCGTCGGTGGCGCCGCGGTGGCAGACGACGCAGGAGGTCTTCTCCGGCCCGGCCGCCGCGCTCGGATCGTGGCAACCGCTGCACGCCTTGACCTCGGTCTGCTGTGCGTGACAGCCGACACAGCTCGCCGTCGCGTCGCGCCGATGGTGGGCCTCGGCCAGGATGATCCCGCCGCCCTTCTCGGCCCCGGCCTGGGTGTGGCAGCTCGAGCAGCGGTCCATCGTCAGGTGGTGGCAGTCGGAGCAGGCGCGCGCGATGCGCTCGTGCGCCGCGTGCGCGAAGGGCACCGCGGTCTCGGATGCCTTGCCGCCGCTCACCCACAGGTGATCGGGTTGGCCGCGCATCAGCCGGGGCGGGTCGGGGAGGCGGGTGAAGGCCGCCTGCGCCGCGGCGTCGTGACAACCGGTGCAGGTGAACGGCGGCCGCGGCTCGCTCTTGGCCTGCAGGTGGCAGCTGACGCAGCTGTCGTGGGACGCCTGGCGCAGCGAGCGCACCCCGTCGCGCGCGACCGGGCCGTGACAGGCCAGGCAGCCGCTCTCCTGGCCCGGCGCGGCGACCAGCGCCCCGCTCGCCTGGTCGCGGACGTGGTGGCAGGTGTCGCACTTGTCCGGGTGCGCCTTGACGTGCCGGGCGTGCAGCGAGTTGTCGAAGCGCATCTCCGCCTGCGCGCCGATCAGGCGCGGCGTCGCCGGGTGACAACCGGCGCAGACCACCGGGCCCGACGGGGGCGTGGCGCGCTCGTGGCAGCCGATGCAGCCGTCGTGGAAGCGGTGCATCGCTTCGTCGGCGTCGGGCGCCGCGCGGGCGGAGAGGAAGGTCCACGACCATTCGCCCTTGGCGCCCTGGAGGTGGCACTCCTTGCAGCTCGCCGGTCCGAGCGCCTTGGTGTGCTGCTCGTGCCGGAAGTGGACCGGCGGCCGAGTCAGCTCGCCGGTCCCGCTGAGGCGCAGCACACCGGCGGAGGGCTCGGTGACCGGCGCGTCGCCGCAGCCGCCGAAGAGCACGGCGGCGACAGAGAGAGAACAGCGCAGGCGCAGCATCGTGGTCGTCTCCTATTCCGGGAGCTCGATGGTCTTGATCAGCAGCTCGTTGATGAACGAGACGTGCATACCCAGCTTGTAGTGGCCGATGACATCCTCGATCCCCGAGTGGCAGTTGTGGCACGGGGTGATGCAGATCTTCGCCCCGGTGGCCGACAGCTGCTCCGCCTTGACGCGGATGCTCTTCATCCGCGACAGCTTCCACGGCGGGCCGCAGTTGATCACCCCGCCGCCGGCGGCGCAGCAGTAGTTGTGCTCGTTGCGCGGCTCCATGTCGCGGAAGTCGGAGCAGAGCGCGCGGACGACGTAGCGCAGCTTCTCGTGCAGGCCGCGGCCGCGGATGATGTTGCACGGGTCCTGCACCGTCACCGGCGTGTCGATCTTCTGCTTGATCTTGAGCCGTCCGGTCGACAGCAGCTCGTAATAGAACTCGACCGCGTGGACCATCGGGATGGGCGGCTTCTGCCAACCGAGCCACTTCGGCCCGTCGTAGACCGCGCCGCGGTAGGCGTGGCCGCACTCACCCATCACCACCCGCTTGACCTTCAGCTGCCGGGCCTTCTCCCAGTGGGCGCGCTCGACCCGACCCATCACCTCGAAGTCGCCCGAGTACATCGCCATGTTGCTGTTGTCCCAGCCGTCGGCGCTCGGCATGGTCCAGTCGACGTTGGCGGCGCGCATGATCACCGCCATGTTGCCGATCAGCTGGGCGAGGATCTTCGGCTCGGGGGCGATCACCGAGTACATGATCTCGGCCCCCTCCTTGTCGAGCGGGATGCGCGCGCCGTTGAGCGCGTCGCGCGCCTCCTCCTCCTGCCACATCAGCGTGTCGATCCACTCGTCGGGCTGGACCCACATCTGGTTCGAGGTCGCCGCGTGGCTGTTGGTCGTGTCTTGCAGGTACTGCGGCACCGCCTCGAGCAGGGAGCAGATACGGCGCACGGTCATGATCAGGTAGGCGATGTCGATGCCGAACGGGCAGTACATCGAGCAGCGCCGGCAGGCGCCACACTCGGTGAAGGCGATGCGCGCCGATTTTTTGATCAGCTCGCTGCTGACCCGGCCCTTGGCCTGCACCATCGCCCAGAGGGTGTCGCGCACCTTGGCCACCGGTGCGTAGTCCGGATCGCGGTCGCGCGACATATAGGTGTGGCAGGCCTCGGCGCACAGGCCGCAGCGCACGCAGGTCTCGAGGTAGACCTTCAACCGGGCGGCGCTCTCGTGGTCGAGCACGTGGCGGATGACCGCCTCGATGCGCTCGGGGGTGAGCTTGTCGACCGCCTCGTCGATGCCGCGGTCTTTGACTGCCATGTCGACTGTATCAGCCATGAGGGAACTCCCGTGCGGGTCACCAATCGCGAGCGTTGCGCACCGAGCCGAACTCGCTGCCCATGTAGGCGCGGGCGAAGACGAACCAGAGCATGTGACTGAGCCAGGTCACCGGGATGGCGAGCAGCCAGAGCACGCCGGTGACGATGTGCAAGACGATCATCGTCTCGTAGTCGAGCCACTGCTGATGGGCGATGAACGCGGTGACGTAGGGCGAGGCGACCAGCAGGATGATCGCGTGCTCCCGCCAGGTGGTGACGTTGCGCACCTCGGGGGCGGCGACGCGGCGGACGATGAAGAACAGGCAGCCACCGATGACCATCAGGGTCATCAGATCGGCGGCGAGCGGCGGCAGGCTCCACCAGCTCACCCCCCACGACTGCTGCCAGCTCACCGCGTGGCCCATGACGAACAGCGGCGTGAGCAGCAGGCAGACGTGAAACAGGTAGGAGACCGCGGTCATCACCGGGCGGGCGCGCATGTTGTGGCTGCCGAAGGGCACCAGCCAGTGCACCAGCGAGCGCAGGCCGAAGCGGGCGTCAAAGGTCGGGAAGACGCTCTTCTCGCGCTTGGCGAGCAGCGCCATGCGCGTGAGCTTCACCGCGCCGCCGAGTAGCAGGCCGACGAAACCCACCCAGACCAGCGGGCCGCGCACCCATTCATAGATTGTCTGTTCCATCGCTCAGCTCCTGATGATCTCGTCGAGCGAGACGACCTGGCGGACGAAGGTGCCGCGCGACAGGGCGCGGACGAGGATCTTCTTGCCGTCGGGGCTCCAGATCGGCGCCCAGAGCTTGTCGAACGTCTCGGCCCAGACGCTGCCGTTGATCGCCAGCGTCGCTCGGCCGTCGCGCTCGACCACCGCGGCGAAGTGGGCGCCGGTCGGCGACGCCACCGGGTCCCAGACCATCGCGAAGGTCTCTGCCCACGGCCGGCCGTCGACGGCGATGGTCCACCGCCCGCGATCGGAGACCGCCGCGGCGACCTTCTTGCTGTCGGCCGAGAAGACCGGCGCCGAGACCATGTCGGAGACCGTGAGCTTCCACGGCCGGCCGTCGACCGCGACGGTCCAGCGTCCGTAACCCGTGGCGGCCACCGCGGCGACGCGCTGGTCGTCCGGCGCGACGACGTGGTGCCAGAGCTGGACGAACGGCTCGGGCCAGAGCGGCTGCCCGTCTTGCAACAGCCACCAGGCGCCGCTGCGGCGCGCCGGGGCCAAGAGCGCCCCCGAGCGGCGGAAGCGCGGTTCCCAGAGCGCGGTGCAGCGCTCCGGCCAGAGCGCCTCGCCGCGCGCGACGGTGTAATCGCAGTTGCCGGTGCGCACCACCAGCGCGGGCGTCTGGTGGTCCGGCGCGAAGGCGGGCGAGTAGACGTTGACGAACCGTTGCGTCCCGGGCGCGCCGTCGAGGACCACGCCCCACACGCCGGCGCGGAACTTCGCGACGTCGGCCTCGGGCAGCTCCTCGACCTGCGCGGCGGCGACGACGTGCGCGCCGTCGCCCGAGAGCGCGTACTCGCGGATCGAATTGAAGCTCTGCTCCCACGGCCGGTCGTCGACGGCGACCGCGTACTGCATCTCGCGCTTGACGAGCACCGCGATCGTTTTGCCGTCCGGGGTCAGCTGCGGGTTCCAGGCGAACTCGAAGCGGTTCTCCCACGCTGCGCCCTCGACCATCACCGTCCAGGCGTCGTCGATGCGCACCAGCGCGAAGAAGCGGCCGTCGGCGGTGCAGCGCAGGTGCCAGGCCTTCTCCAGCTCCTCGCCCCAGCGCGCGCCGTCGGCGCTGATCACCGGCTTGTTCTCGGCGGTCTCGATCACCGCGGCGAGGCGCTCGCCGTCGAGGCTGGGGCAGAGCTCGCAGACGTGCTCGCCCGCTTCGGCGAGGCGCCCGAGCTCGGCGACGGTGCGCCGGCCGGCGGCCCAGCTCCAGCTCTGCGGCCCGGAGGCCGCGGCGGGTGCGCGATTGGCCGGCGCGGGGGCGGCGGCGGAGGTGGTCTGTTGGTCGGTCATGTCTTCCCTGTCCTGGTTGACGGCGTCGCCGGCACGGCGCCGAGGCGCGCGCTGCCGGGGCGCAGCTCATCGCGGAGGAACTGCTCGATCAGGTTCTCGACCTCGCCTTTGACCCACGAGATGACGCGGATCCCCTGGGCCTCCATCAGGTCCTGGATCTTGTCCTGCACCCCGCCGCAGATGAGGGTGTCGACCCCCTGGTCGCGCAGCAGGCGCACCCGGTCGAGCGCCCGTTGGCTCTGCAGCGTGAAGTCGGTCTCGGCGATCACCTGGTCGTTCTCGATGGTGAAGATCGCCACGGTGGCCGAGTATTCGAAGCACGGGGCGACGGTCTCGCCGAAGCGCGGTATGGCCACCTTGGTGTTCCGCATCGCTCAGTTCGCCCCGCCGCCGGCGTGAGCAAGAGGCGAGCCAGGATCGGCGCGGGGGCACGGAATCGCCCAACAAGTCGTTTTCACGACTGATTGTCGTACGAACAGGCTTCGGCTGGCGGCCGGTTGTTTCAGTGGTGCAACGAGCGCGCGTTGCAGCGTTTCACAAATGAAGTCGTGATCGCAGCAGGCGCGGGCGGGCCGCAGGCTCCGTCAGGTCGATTGGAACTCGCGCGCGGCGATGCCGTGCTTCCTCATCTTGCGCCACAGCGTCGTGCGGCTGACGCCCAGCTCGCGCGCCGCCTTGTCGAGCTGACCGGCGGTGGTGCGCAAGACGCCGCGGATCGTCTCCGCCTCGGCCGAGGCGAAGCGCCGCTGCTCGGGGCGGGCGGCGGCGGGCGGCGGCGCCGCGGACGGTTGCTGGAGATCCTCGGGGAGGTGCGGCACGTCGATCAGCGCGTCGTGGCAGAGGACGAAGCCGTACTCGATGATGTTCTCCAGCTCGCGCACGTTGCCGGGGAAGGTGTGGCGCATCAAGATCTCCATCACCGCCGGCGTCACGCCGTCGATCTTCTTGCCCCGCTTGGCGTTGAAGCGGGCGACGAAGTGCTCGACCAGGTACGGGATGTCCTCGCGCCGCTCGCGCAGCGACGGCACCGTCAGGCGCACGACCGCGAGGCGGAAGTAGAGGTCGTCGCGGAAGCGGCCGCTGCTGACCAGCTCGGCCAGGCGCGCGTTGGTCGCCGCGACGATGCGGACGTTGGCCTTGGTGGTCGTGACGCTGCCGAGCGGCTCGTACTCGTGCTCCTGCAGCACGCGCAGGAGCTTGACCTGCGTCGCCGGCGGCAGCTCGCTGACCTCGTCGAGGAAGAGCGTCCCGCCCTCGGCGAGCGCGATCCGCCCCGGCTTGTCGCGCTTTGCGTCGGTGAAGGCGCCCTGGCTGTAGCCGAACAGCTCCGACTCGAACAGGTTGACCGGCAGCGCGCCGCAGTTGACCGCGACGAACGGCGCGTCGCGCCGGTGGCTCATGCTGTGCACCGCGCGGGCGAGCAGCTCCTTGCCCGAGCCGCTCGGCCCCTCGATCAGCACCGTGGTGTCGCTCTCGGCGATGTCGGGGAGGAGCGCGAAGATCTTTTTGAAGGCGTTGCTCTTGCCGACGATGTCCTCGAACGTGTACTGGCTGGCGATCTCGCGCCGCAGCTGCTCGATCGCCGACAGGTCGCGGAAGGTCTCCACCGCGCCGAGCACCGTCCCGTCCCGGTCGCGCAGCACCGCCGTCGACAGGCTGATCGGCACCGAGTGACCCTGGCTGTCCAGGATGCGCGCCTGCACGTCGATCAGCTCCTCCCCGGTCTCCATCGACTCGCGCAGCGCGCAGCGCCGCTCGCAGATGTCGGCGTGAAACACGTCGGAGCAACGCTGCCCGAGCGCCCGCTCCGCCGGGATGCCGGTGATCCGCTCTGCCGCCTTATTAAAGGAGGTGATCCGCCAGGCGTGGTCCACCGTGAAGACCCCGTCGGCCACCGAGTCGAGGATGATGCCGAAAAAACGCCTGTCTTTCTCGGGTTGCACCGTCAGGCTCCGCATCGACTCCCCCCGGATGTTGCACCTCTCTCATGCCGTATACACCGGCGTTTCAGAATTGCAATGGTGGGGCGGAGGCGAAACGGTCAGCGACGTCGGCGACGACCGGCCAGCGCGGCGATGAGCGCCACGCCGAAGGGGGAGAAGCTGCGGCAACTCGATTCCACGGTCGACCTCCCGGGCAGGGGAGGCGGACGTTACACCCCGTGGGCCGATGGCGCCAGGCTCGGCGACGGCACGCTGGGCGTCACCTCGCCGAACAGCTCCTCGACCGCGGCGCGGCGGTAGTCGAAGATGCGCGCCAGCGAGCGGCGCACCATCAGCGCGTGGGCGGCGGCGCCGAGCGGGCCGAGCGGCAGGGCGTACTCGACCCGGTCGCGCATCAGGGTGCCGCCCGGGGCGTCGCTGAACTCGTGCAGGTGCTCCCAGCGCCGATAGGGGCCTGAGAGCTGTAGGTCGACGAACCGCTCCTCCGGCTCGAAGCGCTCGATGCGGGTGCGCCAGCGCAGCGGCAGGCCGTACAGGTGCAGGCGGTAGTCGATGAGCGTCCCCGGGCGCATCTCGATCGGCTCGGGGGTGAGGATCTGAAAGCGCAAAAAGCCGGGGGTCAGCCGCTCCAGGTTCCGCGCCTGGGCGAAGAAGCCGAACACCTCGGCACGGGGTCGGGGGATGAGCTGCTCGCGTTCCAGCACGTATGAAGCCATGATCGCCTCGCCCAGCACACGATGATCACGACCGGCGGCCGGCTCAAGGGGGTGCTTCTCGCTTGACGACGATCTCCGGCTGGCCTACACCGTTCCCGTTCCGCCATCGCCGGCGGCACGAGACAGGTAGGCGGGTGAGCGGTCTCATCGAGCAGCTGGGGGGTGGCGCGTCGGAGCGACGGCGGCCGGGACGCCTCCCGGAGCGGTTGGCCGCGTCGTTGGCTTTCTGGCTCGCGGTCTCCCCGTTTGCGCAGCTCGCGCACCTCGCCTTCGCCGATCACGAGCACCGCTACTGCGTCGAGCACGGCTACTTCGAGGACGTCCCCCGCTCGTCACCTGACCTGGCGGCGACTCGCGCCACAGACGGACCGGCGATGCAACGCGGCGAGGCGAGCGCCACGCGGCCGCTCGCGCACCGGATCTGCGGCGTCTTGAGCCAGGGCGCGGCCCGCGCCGCCTGGGCGACAAACTCCGAGGCCGCGGCGGTGACCGCCGCCGCCGCCCTGCCGGAGCTGGGCCCCCAGCGCCGCGTCACCTCCTGCTTCCTTCCGCTGGTCGCCGCGCCCAAGACCTCGCCGCCGTTCTTCCCTGTCTGAGCGAGCCGCGTCCTTTGGAGCGTCCCGCGCCCCGCGCCCCGCGCCTCGGCGCTGGGGGCGGCATAGACCCATGACAGGGAGTCGTCGTTACGATGAAGACCATCACGTCGATCTGCGCCGGTCGAGCTGCCGCCTGGCTCGCCGTCGCGACGCTGGGCGCGACCACCGCGTCGGCCCAACCTCCGGCCCCGGCGGACGCGCCGCCGCCGGCGGCTTCGACCGAGGTGCGCCTCGGTGAGCTCGAGGGCCGCCTCGACGCGCTCGACGAGCGGCTCGAGGCCGAGGCGCTCGAGCGGATGGTGCAGGAGGCCGAGAGCGAGGCGCGCGCCGGCGAGGAGGAGAGCGCCTCAACGCGCGAGTTCCTCGAGGGGAGCCTGGCGCTGCAGAAGCTCAACCCGGAGCTGACCCTCTCGGCCGACGTCGTCGCCGCGTTGGTCATCGACGGTGACGCCTTCTACGCCGGCCCCGACGACCGCAGCGGCCTGCCGGTGCGCGAGGTCGGCCTGCACCTGCAGCACGTCCTCGATCCCTACTCGATGTTCAAGAGCGCCTTCGCCATCTCGCCGAGCGGCGGGCTCGCGCTCGAGGAGGTCTACGTCACCTGGTCCGGGCTCGTGCCGTCGGTGTCGCTCACCGTCGGTCGGTTTCGCCAGGGCTTCGGGGTGCTCAACCGCTGGCACGAGCACGATCTCGACCAGACCGAGTACCCGCTGGCGCTGACGCTGGTGCTCGGCGAGGAGGGGCTGGTCGGCAACGGGGTGGCGCTCAAGTGGATGATGCCGGCCCTCTGGGCGCACGCCAACGAGCTCGGCATCGAGATCGTCGACGGCACCAACGAGCAGCTCTTCGCCGGCGAATACTTCAGCGTCCCGACCGCGCTGGCGCACCTGAAGAGCTACTACGACCTCTCGCCGAGCACCTACCTCGAGCTCGGGCTCTCGGGCATGTTCGGGTTCAACAACCGGCGGGGGCTGGTGCGCGACGCGCGGCTGGTCGACGAGCCGTGGCGCGAGACCTGGGTCGGCGGCGCCGACCTGACCGTCTACTGGTCGCCGCCGCAGCAGGCCCGCTATCGCTCGCTCACCTGGCGCAGCGAGCTCTACTGGGTCGATCGGGAGCTCGGCCCGGAGGTTGGCGGCGGTCGCCGCAGCGCCTATGGCGCCTACTCCTACCTGCTCGGCCAGCTCTCGGCGCGCTGGTTCGTCGGCCTGCGCGGCGACGTCGTGCTGCCCAGCGAGCGACAGCGCGACCGGCTGGTCTGGGACGTGGTGCCGTTTGCGACCTTCTGGCAGAGCGAGTTCGTCTACCTGCGGCTCGAGTATCGCCACGTTCAGAACGCGCCCTACGTCGACGCCGCCGGTGAGCCGGGGCGGCGCATCGACAACCGGGTGCTGGTGCAGCTCGACTTCGCCGCCGGCCCGCACAAACACGAAAAGTACTGAGGAGCACAACCATGAACAACAGAGCATCCCTCTTTGCCCTGGGCCTCGCCGCCCTCGGGCTCACCTCGCCGGTCGCCGCGGCCGAGCGGCTCAAGGTGGTGGTCAGCAACTCCGCCTATCACTCGATCGCCGAGGCGATCGGCGGCGACCTGGTCGAGGTCACGCACATCGTCGAGGGCAACCAGGATCCGCACATCGTGCGGCCCAAGCCCAGCCTGGCGGTGCTGTTGCGCGAGACCGACGTCTACGTGACCACCGGGATGGACCTCGAGATGTGGTCGCCGGCGCTGGTCGACATGTCAGGCAACCCGAACATCCGCAGCGGCCAGAAGGGCTACGTCTCGGCCAGCGCCGGGATCAAGCTGCTCGAGACGCCGATCACCATCTCGCGCGCCGAGGGGGACGTGCACATCTACGGCAACCCGCACATCCACACGAGCCCGTTGAACGGCAAGATCATCGCCGAGAACATCTGCGTCGGGCTGAGCAAGAACGCGCCCGAGCACGCCGCCACCTTCGCCGCCAACCTGGCCCGCTTCAAGGACGAGATCGACCGGCGCACCTTTGGCGCCGAGCTGGTCGAGCTGCTCGGCGGCAAGACCCTCACCGACCTGGCGCAGAACGGGCGCCTGATCCCCTTCCTGGCCAAGAAGCAGTACCGTGGCAAACCGCTCAGTGAGCGGCTCGGCGGGTGGATGAAGGCCGGCCTGCCGCTACGCGGGCGCAAGATCGTCGCCTACCACAAGAACATCAGTTACTTCGCCCAGCTGATGGGCTTCGAGATCGTCGACTACATGGAGCCCAAGCCGGGCATCCCGCCGACGCCGGGGCACGTCGCCAGCGTGATCGAGAAGATGCGGGCGCAGCAGATCCGGGTGATGTGGGCCGAGAACTACTTCGACGTCGGTCAGGTGCGCAAGGTCGCCGAGAAGGTCAACGCGGTGCCGGTGATCGTCGCGCTCGGGCCCGGCGGCCAGCCGGGCATGGACGACTTCTTCGCCATGTTCGACATCTGGATCCGCGAGCTGAACGACGCCTTCGCGCGCGTCGACCAGACGGGCACCTGACAGCGCAGGAGCAGTGATGAGCATCGTCGAGTTGATGGCGGCGCCGTTCGCCGAGTGTCTGGTGCTGGTGGCCATCCACACCTACCTCGGCATCCACGTGCTCAAGCGGCGGGTGATCTTCGTCGATCTGGCGCTGGCGCAGATCGCGGCGCTGGGCACCACGGTGGGCTTCTTGTTCGGCATCATGCCCGAGACCAGCGGCGCCCTGCTCTTCTCGATGGCCTTCACCTTCGTCGGCGCGGCGGTCTTCTCGCTCACCCGCTTCAGACAGGAGCGGGTGCCCCAGGAGGCGGTCATCGGCCTGACCTACGCCATCTCCTGCGCCATCGCCGTGCTGGTGGTCGAGAAGACCCAGGGCGCCGAGCACCTCAAGGACATCCTGGTCGGCAACCTGCTCTGGGTCACCTGGGCCGACGTCGGCGTCGCCGCCGCCGTCTACCTGGTCATCGGCGCCGTCCACGTCGTCTTCCGCCGCCAGTTCCTGCTCATCTCCGACGACCCGGCGGCCGCCTACGCGCAGGGGCTGACGGTGCGCGCCTGGGACTTCCTCTTCTACCTGACCTTCGGCGCGGTGATCACCTTCTCGACCCGGGTCGCCGGCGTCCTGCTCGTCTTCGTCTTCCTGGTCGCCCCGGCGATCCTCGCCTTCATCATCACGACGCGGATGTCACGGCAGCTGGTCATCGGCTGGGTGACCGGCACCGTGGTCACCGTCGTCGGCCTCTACCTCTCCTGGCACCTCGATCTGCCCAGCGGCCCGGCGGTGATCGCCTTCTACGGCGTCGCGCTCGTCCTCGGCGCCCTCGGGGTCTACCTCTGGCGCGCCCCCGACCGCCTCCTGGCGCTCCGCCGCGTCGGGCTCGGCGTCACCGCCGCCGGCGCGGTGTCGCTGTTGCTCTGGACTGGCGGGCGGGCGCTGGGCGACAGCAGCCTGTCGGTGAGCGACGAGGCGCGGGAGGTCGCCGCCGGCGTGACCCGCGACCTCGAGGAGTCGGCGCAGCGCGAGAGCGCGGCGCTGGCCGAGCGACAGCAGCAGCTGTTCGCCCGCGTCGCCCGCTGCGTCGGGCCGAACAAGGTGACCCGCTACCTCGCGCAGGCCGATCCGGAGCTGCAGCTCGAGCACGCCCGGCGCAAGCTCGGCGAGCACCCGCGCCGGGGTCTCGAGCTCCTGCTCCTCGTGCTCAGCGACGACGAGCAGCCGCGCCTCTACCGCGAGGAGGCGGTCGAGCTGCTGCGCGAGGCCGCGGGCAAGGACTTCGGCTACGACCCGGCGCTCGGCGCCGACGAGAACGAGCCGGCGCGCGAACAGCTCTGCCTGCACCTGCGCGGGCTCAAGCAGCAGGAGTCACGCGCGACGGCCGGCGACGACTGAACCGCTGCGCTTTGCTCACCAGGGGATGGTCAGGCTCGTGCTCCACGGGAACGCCTCGCCGGTGCGCCAGTAGGAGAGCAGCGTGACCAAGAGGTCGTACCAGAAGTGGATCGCCACCGGCGCGGCGAGGCGGTAGTCGTTCCACTGATAGGCGAGGCTCAGGTAGGCGCCGACCGCGGTGACGAACGGCAGCTCGCGGTAGAGGTAGCGCAGCCGCTGGCCCTCGGGGAGCAGGAGGGCGTTCGGGGCGTGCAGAAGGCCAAAGAGCGCCACCGTGGTCCAAAGCCCGGTCGGCGCGCCGTGCTCGCGGGTGAGCGACGACTGCAACAGCCCGCGGAAGGCTACCTCCTCGGCGATGGCCACCTGGGTGAAGAGTAGCGCCGCCGAGCCGGTGGCCACCGGGTAGCCGACCTCAGGGGAGAGCTCTTCGCCGAGCCAGCGCAGCCCGCTGTCGGTCCGCCCGCGGCGAAAACCCTCATCGGTCAGCGCGACGAAGCCGGCGGCGGCGCCGACGGTGCCGAGCACCCCGAGCCAGACGCTCGGCGCGGCGAGCACCGTGGGGTCGAACGGGGCGACCGCGAGCTCAGCGAGCGACTCCTGCGGCACGTGGGTCAGCCTGAGCGCCCGCTGCTCGTCGAGCAGTGTGTCGATGGCGCCGTAGACCCACAGGTCGGTGAAGGCGACCAGCGGCACGACCAGGCGCGGCTCCTCGTACCAGGCGCCATCGCGCGGGCTCGCGGCGGCGAAGGCCGCAGAGCCCGCCTCGAGCGCGCCGAGCGAGAGCAGCGCCGCAGCTTCGCCGTCCTGGCCGTAGCAGAGCTGGCCGAGGCCGGGGAAGGCCAGGCTCCAACGCCGGTCGCAGCGCGCCCGCGCCAGCCGCTCGGCGGCGTCGCGCTC
>JBFYZW010000091.1:0-3981 GCA_041309305.1 Deltaproteobacteria bacterium
GCCGACCCGGAAGGCGTCCGGGTCGCCGGGCGGCGGGCGGCCGGCGACCAACGCCGCGAGCCGCGCGCCGGTCACCCCCTCGTCGCCCAGCTGCTCGGCGACGAGCCCGGTCAGCTCGGAGTCGACCAGCAGCTTGACCGTGTAGTCCTCGTGCGTCGCCCGGCGGGCCGGATCGTCGACCCAGTCGCCGAGCCCGAGCTCGGCGACCCCGGGCATCACCCGCTCCGAGACGTGGCCCATCGGCGGGTGGCCGAGGTCGTGGAAGAGCACCGCCAGGCGCAAGGTCTGCGCCAGCCGGCGCCGCTCGGCCGCCGGCAGCTCGAGCTCGCCGAGCAGCCGGTCGCCGATGCGCGAGGCCATCTGCATCGCCCCGAGCGAGTGGGCGTAGCGGGTGTGCGTCGCGCCGGGAAAGGCCAGCTCGGCGAAGCCGAGCTGCTTGATGTGGCGCAGGCGCTGGAACGGGCGCGAGTCGATCAGCCGGATCTCGCGCGGGCTGACCTCGATCGTCCCGTGGATCGGGTCATGGATGGAGATCATCTTTGGCGCCGTGGCACTTCTTGTACTTCTTGCCGCTACCGCACGGGCAGGGCTCGTTCGGGCCGACCTTGCGCCCCTCGCGTCGCACCGTCTCCGGCTTCGGCCCGTCCTTCGCCGGGCCGAGGCGCATCAGCTTCTGCTGCCGCTCGCGCTGCGCCTGCAGGCGCTGCTCGTAGTCGTCCTCGGTGCGCGCGGTGATCACCACGCGGGTGATCTTCTGCATCACGTCCTGGCCGATGGTCGCCATCATGTTGGCGAACAGGTTGAAGCCCTCCTTCTTGTACTCCTGCTTCGGATCCTTCTGCGCGTAGCCGCGCAGCGAGACGCCCTCGCGCAGCTGATCCATCTCGCGCAGGTGATCCTTCCACAGCATGTCGATGGTCTGCAGGTAGATGATCCGCGCCACGCCGTAGTAGGCCTCGGGGCTGTAGAGCTCCTCCTTCGCCTTGAGACCGGCCTCGACCGCGGCGAAGATCTTGTTCTCCAGCTCCTCGCGGGTCAGGTCCTGCACCTCGCCGAGCGAGAAGTCGAGCGCGAACTGCTCGCGCACCATCTCCTCGAGGCTCGAGAGGTCCCAGTCTTCGAAGTTCTTCTTGTCGCCGCAGGTCCGGTCGACGATCTGCAGGATCGCGTCCTCGGCCAGGTCGAAGACCATCTCCTTGGTCGCCGGCGGGTCGGCGCCAATCACCCGGCGGCGCAGCTTGTAGACCGCCGAGCGCTGGTCGTTCATCACGTCGTCGTAGTCGAGCAGGTGCTTGCGGATGTCGAAGTTGTGCCCCTCGACCCGCTTCTGCGCGCTCTCGACGCTCTTGTTCACCCACGGGTGCTCGATGACCTCCCCCTCCTTCATGCCCAGCCGCTCCATCAGGCCCATGATCCGATCGCCACCGAAGATGCGCATCAGATCGTCCTCGAGCGACAGGTAGAAGCGCGAGCTGCCCGGATCGCCCTGCCGGCCGGAGCGGCCGCGCAGCTGGTTGTCGATGCGCCGCGCCTCGTGCCGCTCGGTGCCGATGATGTGCAGCCCGCCGGCGCGGAGGACCTCATCCTTCTCGGCCGCGCACTGCTTGCGGAACTGCTCGACCAGCGCCGGCAGCGCCTCCGGCTGCTCCGGGTTCAGCTCGGCCTTGGCCATGAACTCCGGGTTGCCGCCCAGCACGATGTCGGTGCCGCGGCCGGCCATGTTGGTGGCGATGGTCACCGCGCCCTTGCGCCCGGCCTGGGCGATGATCTCCGCCTCCTGCCGGTGGTACTTGGCGTTCAGGACGTTGTGGGGCACCTTCTTGCGCTTGAGCATCTTGGCCAGCACTTCGGACTTCTCGACGCTGGTCGTGCCGACCAGCGCCGGCTGGCCCTTCTGGTGCGCCTCGGTGATCTCCTCGACGATCGCCTCGAACTTCTCGCGCTCGGTCTTGTAGATTACGTCGTCGTGATCGGCGCGGATCATCGGCTTGTTGGTCGGGATGACCACGACCTCGAGCTCGTAGATCTTGGCGAACTCGGCCGCCTCGGTCTCGGCGGTGCCGGTCATGCCGCCGAGCTTCTGGTACATGCGGAAGTAGTTCTGGTAGGTGATCGTCGCCAGGGTCTGGTTCTCGTTCTCGATCTTCACCCCCTCCTTGGCCTCGACCGCCTGGTGCAACCCGTCCGACCAGCGCCGCCCCTCGAGCACGCGGCCGGTGAACTCGTCGATGATCTTCACCTTGCCCTCTTCGACCATGTAATCGACGTCACGGCGGAAGAGGGTGTGGGCGCGCAGCCCCTGGTTGACGTGGTGGAGGATCTCGATGTTGTCCGGCTCGTAGAGGTTGCTCACCCCGAGCCGCTGCTCCACGGTGTGGATGCCGCCCTCGGTCAGCGCGACGGTGCGCGCCTTCTCGTCGATCGTGTAGTCGACCTCGCGGCGTAGCCCCGGGATGATCCCGTTGATGCGCACGTACTTGTCGGTCGACTCCTCGGCCGGGCCGCTGATGATGAGCGGCGTGCGGGCCTCGTCGACCAGGATCGAGTCCACCTCGTCGACGATCGCGAAGTGCAGCCCGCGCTGCACATAGTCGCCGAGGAACAGCTTCATGTTGTCGCGCAGGTAGTCGAAGCCGAACTCGCTGTTGGTGCCGTAGGTAATCGGCGCGTTGTAGGCCGCCTGGCGCTCCCGGTCGGTCAGGCCGTGTACGATCACCCCGGTGTCGAGGCCGAGGAAGCCGTACAGCCGCCCCATCCACTCGGCGTCGCGCTGGGCCAGGTACTCGTTGACGGTGATCAGGTGGGCGCCGCGCCCGGCGATGGCGTTCAGATAGAGCGGCAGGGTCGCGACCAGCGTCTTGCCCTCGCCGGTCTTCATCTCGGCGATCTTGCCCTCGTGCAGCACCATGCCGCCGATGATCTGCACGTCGAAGTGGCGCATGCCGAGCGCCCGCCGGCCGGCCTCGCGCGCCACGGCGAAGGCGTCGAACAGGATCGTCTCCAGCGCCGCGTCGACCTTCTTGCGCAGCGCCTTCAGCTCGGTCTTGCTCCCCTCGGTGAAGCGCACCTTCGGGTCGACCCCCGAGGCCTCGAGCGCCCGCTCGTAGCGCTCGCGCAGCTCGCCGGTCTTGGCGCGCAGCGCGTCATCCGGCAGGGCCTTCAGCCGCGCCTCGCGGGCGTTGACCTCCTGCGCCTTGGCGCCGAGGCGCCGGAGCTCGCGGTCGTTCTTCGACGGGATGATCTTGCGCCAAAAAGCCGGCATGTTGCTCTCCGCACCGCGAAAAAGCCCGAGGCGGCGCCAAGCTATGCGCTATGAAACGATGCGTCAAGCAACGGACACGCGCAGCGCCCAGCCGACAATCTGGTGCCCGCACGCCGCTCGGCAAGCTTTGGCGGCGCCCGCCGATCGGGTAACCTCCATAGAGCATGAAGCGGACCGCGCTCGCCTTCGCCTGCCTGCTACCCGGCTGCACCTACCAGGCGCTGCGGCTCAACCCGCCGGCCGACGAGGCGCAACCGCCCGGCGACCCGCTCGAGGCCGGCGCCGACAGCGGCGATTCGTTCACGCCCCACAGCGACCACGGGCCGGGTGACCCGTTCGGCGGCGCCGATCCGTTCGGCGGCGGGGATCTGTCCGCGGGCGCCGATCCGCACGGCCCCGGTGATCCCACCGCCGCGGCCGACCCCACCCCGGCGTGCCCGATGACGCCGCTGTGCTCGACCGACGTGCTGACCGGCTCCGAGCCGACGACCGGCTGGCTCGCGATCCCGGCCAGCACAGACCTCGTCCCGCTGTGCAGCGGCGACGTGATGGTTGGCGATCTCACCGAGAACCGGCTGACCCGGGTCAACCTCTTTGACGAGACTCGCGTCGAGCTTCCCGAGCTCTCAGCCCCCCCTGGCGCGATGGCCGCCGACGGCGCGCACGGGATCATCTGGGTCGCCGTGGGCGGCGCCGTGGTGGCGATGCAGGAGAGCGGC
>JBFYZW010000092.1:0-5288 GCA_041309305.1 Deltaproteobacteria bacterium
CGGCGACCAGCGCCGGGAGCAGCGTCTCCTCGCCGCGCCACGCGGCGAGCCGCGCCACCGCGGCCTTGCGCACCCGCCAGCTCGGATCGGCGAGGCAGGCCAGCAGCGCCGGCACGGCCGACGCCTGCCCGGCCTTCAACGCCCGCACCGCCCGGTATCGCTCCTCCTCGGCCGCGTCCTCGCCGCCGACGGGGTATCTCCCGCCGACGTTCACGCCCGCCTCCTCAACTCACTGAGCAGCTCGGCGAACGCCTCGCCGATCGGATCTCCAGCCACCGCGCCGCGTACCATCTCGGCGAGCAGCCGCCGCCCCTCCTCCACCGACGCGGCCACCGCGGCCACCTCGTCGCCACGCGCGTGACGGACCAGCTCCGCCTCGCTGTAGAGGGCGATATCGGCGACGATGCTGCGCGCCAGGGCGCGGACCCGCGCCGCGCCGCTCAGCTCGAAGCGCGCCTCGCCGCGCTTGATATCCTCCTGCACCGCGTCATCCCAGGCCGGCGGCGTCGGCTCGGGGAGCGACAACAACCGGCTGACCTTGGCCGGCAGCATGTCCGGGATGTGGTGCTGCTCGACGTAGTCGTCGGCACCGTAGAGGCTCTGCGGCCGGCGCTTGTAGGCCGTGCGGTTGAACACCGACGCCACCAGCACCACGGCGACCGACGGCCCACGCCGCAGCTGCTCGACCACCTCGAACGATCGCGGCTCCTCGAGCGCGACGTCGAGCACCGCCGCGCGCGCCGCGTGGCGGCGCACCGCCGCGAGCACCGCGGCCCCGTCGCGGACCCAGATGGGCGCGAAGTCGCCGTCGAGCAGCGCCAACCCGATCTGCCGGCCGAGCAGCTCGCTCGGGTGGCCGATGACCACCGCCGGCCCGCCGCCGGGCCGGAACAGCAGCCAGCGGCACCCGCGACAGCGGGTCCAGAGCAGACCCTCCTCGAGCCGTTGCTCGGCCGCACAGCTCGGGCAGCTCACCCGCCCCTGATCCTCCGCGCGCGTCACCACCTCACGACTCCGTCTGCAGCTCCGTCGCCGTCGGCAGGTCGATCGCCTCGTCGCTGGCGACGACGTTCTTGACGTTGAGCAGCACCAGCGTCCGCCCGCGGTGCTGGCAGACGCCGAGGAAGAAGGGCGCCCGGTCCTGCTCGAGCAGCCCCGGCGCCGGGCGGATCTGTCCGCGGGGGACGCGCACCACCTCGGTGACCGCGTCGACGATCACCCCGATCGTCCGCCCCTCGATCGACATGATCATGATCCGCCGCTCGGCGCTATCGACCACCGGCAGATCGAACCGGCGCCGCAGATCGATCACCGGGATCACCGTGCCGCGCAGGTTGATCACCCCTTCGACGAACCGCGGGCCCTTGCGCACCGGCGTCACCGGCACCGGCCGGATGATCTCCCGCACGCGCATGATGTCGACGACGTACTCCTCCTCGCCAACCTTGAAGGCGGCGAGCTGGACCACCTCGTTGCCCTGCGCCCCGCTCCTGACCATCAGCTCTGCTCCACCGCCGCCAGGACGGCGGCCAGCTCGAGGAGGATCAACATCCGCTCGCCCTCCTTGCCCACCCCGGCGAGCAACTGCAGCGCCTCGCGCTGCATCGTTCTCGGCACCGGCTCGATCGCCTCGGCGCCGAGGCGGACGACCGAGCTGACCCGGTCGACCAGGAAACCGACCGGGTCGTCGTCGCCCCGCACCACCAGGATCCGGGCCGCGCGCGTCGGCGCCGCCGCCTCCAGGCCGAGCAGCTGACGCAGATCGACGACCGGAACGATCGTGCCCCGTAGCGAGGTGATGCCGAGCACTGCCGGCGCGACCCGCGGCACCGAGGTGATGGTCGGCACCTTGATGATCTCCTGCACCTCGACGATCGGAACGGCGTACTCCTCGTCCGCGACCCAGAAGGCGAGCAGCTCGCTCAACGCCACCGCGCCGCCGCGCGCCGCCGCGCCGCTGCCGTGCGCGGCGAGGTTACGCTCGTCGGCCGAGATGAAGAACTCGGCCAACGGATCCTCGCCCTCGCCGGGTGCGGCTGGCGGCGCGCCGGCGGTCGCGGTCGGCGTCGCTGGCCCCTGGTCTGTGGTCTTTTGCCGCGTTCGGCTCATCGCCGTCCCTCGTCCAGCCGCTTGCTCTGACCCACCTCGTCGAGCAGCTCGACCATGTCGATGACCAAAATGGTCTGTTGGTTCCCGAGCTCGGTCGCGCCGGCGATGCCGCGGACGTTGCGCAGCCGCCGCCCGAGCGACTTGATGACGATGTCCTGCTGCCCGATCAGCTCCTCGACCACCAGCGCCATACGGTTCTGGCCGACGCCGGCGATCACCGCGTAGCAGACCTCGGCGCGCGGGCCGCTGGCCAGGCGAAACAGGTCGCGCAGGTCCACCAGCGGGACCGTGGTACCCCGCACCGAGATGACCTCGCGGCGCTCGATCGTCTTCACCTGTCGGCGGGTGAGCTCGAGCGTCTCCTGCACGTTGTTGAGCGGGATCGCGTAGGTCTCGCCGGCCGCGCGGACGACCAACGCCGGGATGATCGCCAGAGTGATCGGCAGCGTCACCGTCACCGTGGTCCCCACCCCGGGCGCCGAGTCGATGTCGACCACCCCGGAGAGCTGCGAGATCTTCGTCTTGACCACGTCCAGCCCGACCCCGCGGCCGCTGTACTCGGAGACCTCAGTGCGGGTCGAGAAACCGGGCAAGAGCAGGAGGTTGAACACCTCGCGCGCGCTCAGCTCCTTGGCCCGCTCGGCGGTCAACAACCCGCGGGCCAGGGCGGCCTTGATCGTCCGCTCGCGGTCGATGCCCCGGCCGTCGTCGAACACCTGCACCATCACGTGGTTGCCCCGCGCCCCGGCGGTCAACCGGACCACCCCCTCCGGCTCCTTGCCCGCCGCGACCCGCTCGGCCGGCGTCTCGAGGCCGTGATCGATGGCGTTGCGCACCAGGTGCATCAACGGATCGGCGAGGTCCTCGACGATCAGCTTGTCGAGCTCGGTGTGCTCGCCGACCACCTCGATGCGCGCCTCGCGCTCGAGCTCACGGCTGATCTTCCGACCGACGCGCACCATCCGCTCGAAGAGGTTGGCGAGCGGGACCATGCGCACCTCCATGATCCCGGCCTGCAGCTCGGCCAGCCGCCGCTCGAAGTTGCGCCCCTCCTTGTGCAGGTCCGCCGCCAGGCCGGTGAAGCCGAGCTGGCGCCGCACCTCGTCGCTGATGCGCTGGAAGGCCATCTTGGTCAGCCCGAGCTCGCCGACCAGGTTCATCAGCCGATCGAGCCGGCGGATGTCGACCCGCACCGTGCGCGACACGCTCCGCACGGTCGCTGCGTCGTCGGCCGCGCCGGCGTCAGCGGTCTCGATCACCTCGGTTGGCGCCGCCGGCGCCGCGACCGGCGCCCCGTCACGCCGGCGGATCGGCAGGATCTCGATCGCCTCGTCGCCGAGCGCCCGGGCGATGGCTGCCTGGTCGCTGCCGCTGCCGACCAGGATGTCGAAGCCGAGCGTCCCCGGCTCGCCGGCCTTGGCGCTGGGCAGCTTGGTGATCACCTCGCCGAGCGGCCGCACCGCGGCATCGATCTCAGCCAGCCCGACGTCGAAGGTCGACAGCGCGAACGAGCGGCGCAGGATGAACAGCTGGCGCCCCTGGCGCAGGTTCTCGCGCAGGCGGTGCTCCTCGTACTCGGTCAGCACGCTGAGCACGTCGCGGCCCAGGTCGATGAGCTCCGCGAGGGGGACGCGCCCGCCCTCGCCCCCACCGGCGGCGACCCGACGCAGGCGGGTGAGCAACCCCTCGAGCAGGTCCGCGTCCACCTCTCGGCCGGCCCCGGCCGCGGCGATCAACTCGGCGAACTGCTCGACGCAGGCGAACAGCACGTCGAGCGCGCGCGCCTCCATCGTCACCCGGCCGAGGCGCATGCCGTCGAGCACGCCCTCGAGGTCGTGCGCCAGCTTCGAGACCAGGTCGAGGCCGAACATCCCTGAGATCCCCTTCAGGGAGTGGGCCGAGCGGAACAGGCTGTTGACCCGCTCCGGGTCCTGTTCGCCGCGCCGCATCTCGGCCTCGGCGGCGATCAGATCTCGGTTCAACGCCTCGACGATCTCCTGCGCCTCGGCGATCAGCTCCGGGTTCAGCCCGCTGCCGCTCATCGGCCACCTCCGAGCAGCCGGGTGGCCTCGGCCTGCAGCGCCTCGGGGGTGAACGGTTTGCACAGGTAGGCGTTCGCGCCCAGGCTCATCGCCCGGCGGCGGTCCTCCTCGCCGGCCTGGGTGGTGACGATCAACACCGGCGTCGTGGCGTAGGTCGGGTGCGAACGGACGAAGCCGAGCAACTCCAGCCCGTTGATGTCCGGCATGTTGATGTCCATGACGATCAGGTCGAAGGTCTCGCGAGGCAGGCGGCGCAGCGCCTCGTAGCCGCTCGGCACCTCGACGACCTCGACCGCCTCGAGACCGGCGAGGATCGAGGCGATCAGACCTCGCATCGCCGCCGAGTCCTCCACCACCAACAGTCTACGCATCCTGGTCACCTCGCCGCGGCCTCACTCGTCCTGCGGCTCGCCGTTGCGCCGTCGTGCCTCGTCGAGCTTGCGCTCCAGTAACACCCGTTCCATCGCCAACCCGGCCTGCTGGAGGAAGATCTCCAATGTGTCGGTGAGCGGCAGCTCCCGGCCGGACGGGTTGTCCCCGAAGAGGACCGCCGCCACCCGGTTGTTGGTCAGAAGCGGGATCGCCGCGGCGTCCCCTCCCGGCCACGAGCCGCCGACGCCGCGCATCAACCGCTCATTGCCGGGCTGAGCCGCGAGTGGACCGCGGTAGCCGGCCCGGTACTTGACCACCTGGGCGAAGAGCGACGGCTCCTCGACCGAGATCTGGATCTTGCGCACGCGCGCGACGAAGCGGTCGGAGGGCTCCTCGGTTGAGAAGCCCCCGAGGCCGACGAAGGCCCGCCGCGTGACCAGGAAGAGGATGGCGCGCTCGAAGAGCAGGCTGGCGAAGCGCAAGACCAGCAGGGTCACCGTCTCGCGGTTGGCCGGGTCGAGCAGCTCGGCCAACATCGAGCGCAGCACGTCGACCGGACCGCCGCTGTCCCGCCGGGGTGGCAGCCCCTCGGCCACCGGCAGGTCGACCTCCTCGATCACCGGGGCGAACTCGCGCCGCAGGTCGTACGGCATGCCGACCTCGGTCGCGGAGCGCAACGCCTGCACCGCCGCCACCGCCTGGGCCTCGAGCGCCGGGACCGCCGCCGCGACCGCTTCGGGAGACCCCGACGGCGCGTCGAGCGGC
>JBFYZW010000093.1:0-6579 GCA_041309305.1 Deltaproteobacteria bacterium
CGGCGCACCGCTCGAGCGGGCGGCGCCGAGCTCGGCGCGCAGCGCCAACGCCGCACGGGCCAGCGTCAGCTCCTCCAGGCTGAGCCCGCCGACGAACGCGCCGCAGGCCGCTGGCCGGTCCGCGTGACGCAACGCGAGCGACTCCTTGCCCATCATCCTGCACCTCGTCGGCCAGACCACCCGGCCACGGTCGGCGACCAAGCTCGTCACCCCGCCCGCGCAAGAGCACGCACACGGGGTGGGCTCACCTCGCCCGCTCCCATTCAACATAACCTCCCGTCGCGGTCGGGCAAGGGTCGGCGCCGCCCCTTTCGCCTGCCGGGGAAGTCGAGTAGGCTCGCGCTGGTCTGGCATCTGGTGGTTGGCGAGGAGCGCCGGGAGTGGGGCGGCGAGGATCGAGGAGCCGACGTGGATGACTCTCCCCCCACCACCCCGGCCGCGCGGATCGACGTCGCGCTGGTGCTCGACGATGCTCCGAGTCGCCTCGACCACGCGCGCGCGTGCCTGGACGAGCTCCAGCGCCGTTACGCCGCCGAGCTGTCGACCTGGGATCTCTTGTTCCTCGACCCCGGCCTGCTCGTCTGTCTGCTCCACTTCGACGTCCAGAGCTTCTCCGCCGACGCGTTGGTGCCGCTAGCGCGGGTGGCGCGTGAACATGGCCTGCGCGTCTTGAAGCCGACGTTGATCGCCTCCGACGAGAGCCAGCGATTGTACGCCGATCGACTCAACCGCTTCACCTTCCGGCTGCTCGAGGTCCACGACGTCGCGGCAGGCTTCACGGTCCTGGCCGAGCGGCTGCGCGCCGCGTCCGCGACCGCGCGCCCCCTGCCCGCGGGGGAGCTGCGCTTCACGGTGCGCTTCGCCGATCCGTCCGCGTTCCGCGCCGCCTACTCCCCTGGCCCCGACGACGCGCCCGGGCGGTTGCACATCCTCAGTCAGGCGGTCCCGCCCGCCGGTGCGACACTGCCGCTGACGCTGACGGTCGGCGCGAGTCCGAGATGCTTCGACGTGCTCGGCCGGGTGATCGCGCCCGGCGCCGCACCACCGCTCGACGAGCCCGACGAGGGGTTCTCGGTCGAGCTGGTCGTCCCGCCCGGCCGGGCGTCCGATTTCGCCGGCTTCCTCACCTCGGTTGACAACCGCCAACCGCCGGCGCCGGCGCCGGCAGCCGCCCCAGCCCGAGAGGAGCGGCCGAACATCCGCCTGCCGGTCGAGTACCTCGCCGACGAGCGGCGCGTGCTGGCCTTCACGCGCAACCTCAACCTGGGCGGTCTGTTCCTCGAGTGCGACAACCCACCGGCGGTGGACACACAGCTCGCGCTGCAGCTGTTCGCGGTCGGCCGCACCCACTGCGTACCCTTGCTCGGCCGCGTCGCGCATCGGCTCTCGAAGCCGCGCGCCGCGGCGGTGAGCGGACAGCCCGGCGCTGGCATCGAGTTCCTCGAGCCACGCGATGCGGTGGCCGCGAAGCTGACCCAGATCGTCGGCTCGCTCACCGCGCCGGTCGTTCCCCGGGCGATGGTCGTCGACGACGACCGCTTCTTCCGCGTGCTGCTCACCACCCTGCTCGCCAACGAGGGCTTCTCGGTCATGGAGGCCGCCGACGGGCAGGAGGCGTTTGCGCGCCTGCTCGAGACCTTGCTCGGCCTGAACCTGCTGCTCGTCGATTTGAACCTGCCCGGCACCTCCGGTCAGGAGCTGATCGAGATGGTGCGCAGCGTCGGCGGCCAGGAGGACCTGCCGGTCATCGTCATCACCGGCGCGGCGCTCAACGCCGACGAGGTGGCTGCCATCCGCCAGCTGGGCGCCGACGCGGTCCTGGCCAAGGCGCTGACCGCCGAACAGCTGTGGGAGGAGATCGCCCGGGTGCTCAAGGCGCACCATCGCCAGCGCCAGCACGCCGGCGCCTGAGCGTCCGGCCGTCCTGAGGCGTTCTGGGCCACGCGTCCCATCTCGCGGGCGTCACTCGACGACCTCCTCAGCGTCGCACCGATACGACGAGGAGAGAGGTGCGATCATGCCGATCGATGCCACCGCCAAGCTCGACACGTCCGGCACGTATGGCACGTCCGGCACGGCGCATCACGGTGCCTGGGCCCCCCGCCACCGCACCAGCGCCAGGACCTACGGCCACGACTCCCGCGACCACTTCGACCGCTCGCCCCGACCTGGCCAACGGCCTCACCCGGTGCGCGGGGCCGACTCGACGGCGACGTCGAACGCCCCCCCGGCGACGGGATACACCGCCGGCGCGCCGGTCCACTACGCGAAGCTGCGTCAGCTCGCCGACGGCGAGCTGCTCAACGCGCTGCGCCGCGTCGCCGCCGGCCGCCGCTCCCTCGACTACCGAGAAGCCCGCCGGGTGCTGTTCAGCCAGATCGACAACCACGGCGGCCAGGTGCGCGACGTCTACACCGGCCGGGTGATCACGACCCACGGTATCCCGCCGGCGGATGGACCCGACGGGGTGAACACCGAGCACACCTATCCGAAGAGCCGCGGCACCGGCCACTCGGACGCGGTCGCCGACCTGTTCCACCTCTTCCCCACCGACAGCCAGGCGAACGCGCAACGAGGCAGCTACTGCTTCGGCGAGGTGAAGGAGGTCCTCTGGCGCAACGGCGAGGCGAAGCTCGGCCACGACCAAGACGGTCGGCTGGTCTTCGAGCCGCCGGACGCGCACAAGGGCAACGTCGCGCGCGCGATGTTCTACGTCTCGGCCACCTACGGGCTACGCATCCCCGACGCCGAGGAGGTGGTGCTCAAGCGCTGGACCGACCTCGACCCGGTCGACGACGCCGAGCGCCAGCGCAACGACGCGATCGCCGCGGTGCAGGGCAACCGCAACCCGTTCATCGATGCCCCCGACCTCGCCGGCCAGGTGAGCGACTTCTGAGCTGTTCTGTGGCGCGCTACTTCACGCAACAGGCCATCAACACGCCGGTGCATTCCTCCTTGTCGAACCACTGGTAGGCGGAGTGGCTGCCGCCGTGGTTGACCGCGCAGGAGTTCCAGGTCGGCCGGACGTCGTCGCCGAAGCTCGAGCCGTACTCGTAGACGAAGGGCACGTACAGGCAGGTCCAGCTCGTCTGGTTGTTGTTGCCAACGTAGGAGGCGCAGATGGCGTTGCCGTTGCTGCCGGTCGCGTTCGAGCTGGCCGGCGAGACCGCTGCAACCATGCTGTAGCTGGCACCGGCCAACGCCAGGCACGTGGCCTCGTAGCGCAGCAACCGGGACAGGCAGGCGGCCTGCACCTCGCCCTGGAAACGCGTCCGGCCGAGAACGTCGAGCGTGCGCGCCGGTTCTCGGACGCCGACGCCGACGCCGTCGTCGGTCACGGTCAGCGCCGGTTGATCGGTGGTCAGGTAGTGGTGCGTGGCGCCCGTGCCGACATCGTAGCAGTCGGTCCCCTGGAAGGCGGTGGTGGAGAAGTCGGCGCCGCCGCAATCGAACGCGGCAGGGTTCACATCGCAAGCGCAGCTCGGCGTGCCGCCGCTGTCTGTTTGTCGGACATAGGTGTAGCCGGCGCCAACCTGGAAGCGACCGTTCGGGTTGTTCAACCCGACGCCGACCGCGCCGAACATCAAGGCCAGCTCGCCGGCCTCGATCGCCTCGGAGGTCAGGGTGTCGACGTGGTGGGTGTGAGCGCCGATCCGGTTGGCGTTCAAGGTCCCGGTCGCGCTGGTGTTGAGTCGACCGAGGATCTCGTCACCGGTGAGGTCCGCGTCGCTGCCCGGCGGTCCCTCGGGCCCCTGCTCACCTTGCAGCAGCGTCACGGCCTGATCGACGGAGCCAGCGCCGTTCGCCACCGTCAGCAGGTAGTCCCCCGCCGGCACACCGCCCAGCTCGACGATCGCGCGCGTGTCGCTGGCCGGCGGGCGCACGGCGAGAGGGAAGGTCCCGCCGCCGCTGGCCGCGGTGAGCATGAAGCTGGAGCCATCGAGGTGCTCGCCGGAGACCACCATCGCGGTGGCGATGCAGTGGCTGTTGTTGGCGGTCGGGCAGACCGCCGCCGAGTCGCCGTCGAGTTGGTCGATGCGCGGCAGGCCGGCGCGCACCCCGGTGAGGCACAGGTTCTCGCGGCAGATCTCCCCGGCCGCGCAGTCGCGATCGGCGGCGCACAGCATCACGCACCGGTCGGAGATGCACGCGCGCCCCGCCGCACAGTCGGCGTTCGTCCGACACGCATCGCCCGTCGGCGTGCTCGACGAGCAGCCCACCGCCAGAGATACCAACACCACGACCGTCTTCGCCGACCATCGCCCCGTCATTGCCGCCTCCTTGCGCTTCGCTTCATCTTGCCATCGCGCCGGGCCGCCGGCCAGTCCGGGGCCGAAGCAGGTCGTCCGCCCCGCACGTCGACGCTGGACGCCGGCCGCGCCGCGAGGGAGAATCGGCAGCGATGAAGCCGATCGGTGAGCGCGCGGTCCGGCCCCCGCCGGATCAGATGACGACGGCACAGGCCGACGCCACCGCCCCCGGCCCCGACACCGCCGACGCGCTGATCCCGCCCGCCTTCACCGACCCCACCCGCACCGCCGGCGTCGGCGGCGCCCCACCTCCGCCCGGCACATGCACGTTGGCCGAGCTCCGCCTCCCGCCCCCTCCGACGACCGACGGCCGACGCTTCTGCGCCGAGGTGCTGGCCGAAATCCGCGCCCGCACCCAGCGCGGGGAGCGTTGCCAGGTGGTCTTCGACATCGACAACACGCTGGTCGACACGCGCTGGCGCACCGTCGAGGCGGCCCATCGCTTCGGCGAGCGTCACGACGTCCCGCGCCTGCGCGCGCTGACGCTCGACGAGGCCGGCGTCGATGGCCGCGCCACCTGCCTCGGCCTCGGCTTCGGGCCCGGCGCGCTGACCGACACCTTCCACGCCTTCTGGTCGAGCTTCTTCTGGAACCCGGCGGCCTTCGGTTTCGATCAGCCGATCGCCGAGGTCGTCGCGCTGGCGCGCGAGGCCAGCGCCGCCGGCGCCGAGGTCTTCTACCTGACCGGCCGAATCGCGGCGCTCAAGCCGGCGACGCTCGCCCAGCTCGAGCGCCTCGGCCTGCCGAACGCCGACGCGGCGCACCTGGCCTGCAAGCCGAGCCTCGAGCAGCGCACCCCCCGCTTCAAGGAGCTGTGGCTGCGCGAGGCGTTGGCCGGCGGCGCGCACCTCGGCTTCTTCTTCAGCGAGGGGAGCCGCGACCTCGCCCACCTGCGCGCGACGCTCGGCCCGCTGCCGCTGGTCCGACTCGACTTCCCGGTCGACACCCCGGGCGTCCGCCCGCCGGCCGACGCGCCGGTGTTCGCGCTCGACAGCTGACCCCTCTGCTCACCGCTCGAGCAGACCGGCGGCGACGAAGACCTCGCGCCAGGCGGCGAGCTTGCGCGCGAACGACCAGCTGGCGTTCGCCGGGCTGGTCGACGGCAAGCGGAAGACCGGCACCCCCAACCCGCGGGTGATGCGCATCGATCGCGCCGACTCGCCGCCGTTGTGCGCGATCGCCGCCAGCGCCGGCGCGCGGCGCGCGAGGCCGCCGAGGTCGTTCGGCACCGCGGCTTCGATGGCGGCGTCCAGGCTGCCGGCGCGCCGGCAACGGGCGTAGACGTCCCAGATGCCCAGGCCCCGCCGGCGCACCTCCGCCAGGCGCCGACGATACGGCAGAGCGCGCAGCTCGACGCCGAACAACTCGGAGAGCAGCGGCCAGAACTGATTGCGCGGGTGCGCGTAGTACTGCCGCGCCGCGAGCGACGCGACACTCGGGAAGCTCCCCAAAACCACCAGCCGCGTCTGACGCGACAACACCGGCGGCAAGCCCTCGAGCATGCTCATCGCCACGCATCATATGCCGCATCCGGACCTCGCGCCCAGGTGGCGGCGTCCACCGACCCCGGGCTGTCGAGCCAGGATCTCGGCGTGGTCGGGGCGCAGGGATTTGAACCCTGGGCCCCTAGCTCCCAAATCGCCCTCGGATAGAAATTGTCGAATAGAAGCAATCAGCTAGAAACTTCAACCAGTTACCGCTCGCCAATCCACGCCTTTCCAACCACGCGATACGACGAATGAATGTCGGATGGATGTCGATCGGATGTCCGAACAGCTACGTCGAGTTGTTCGAGTTTTTGTTCGAAGTGGGAGAGGTGTGCCTGGCGCTTGGCGCTCATGCCCCGGGGCAAAGACGCACACAGACGGCCGCCGCTACGACCGGCATCCGCCACGTCCGTGCACCCACTGCCTCACGGGCAGTCGTTGGTCCAGGTCGCCCCGGCAAGCGTCGCGGTGGCGCCGGTCTTCGTATCCGTTGTGACCAACCCCGTTCCCTCGTCGAGCGACCACAAGAATGACGTGTCGGCGTCAAGAGTCGGTTTCGCTGGCTCGCAGAGCCCTGCCGTGTACCGCGCCGCGCTCGAAACCCGCACCGCCTCTATCGTTCCGGGGAATGCCTTTGTGCCATCGTTGTCGGCGCCGATGACCTGTCGCGGGCTTCGCCGACCTCGCGTTTGCGGATGAGGGCTTGATCCCCCGGATCTGCCGCGTCATCGAGGAGAAGAACCGAGCGTGGCCAGACACCACGTATTGCCTGCAATCGAAAC
>JBFYZW010000094.1:0-6625 GCA_041309305.1 Deltaproteobacteria bacterium
ACAGCTCGGCGGCGGCCTCCCAGGCGGCCGCCGCGGGCGGATCGAGCCAGGGCAGCTCCGCTGGCGCCCGATGACCGAGACCGTGGAGCAAGAGCGTCAGCTCGCTCAAATCGGCGCGGCAGATCTCCGGCGGGTCTTGCTCACGACGGGTGTCGTGGTCCCCACGGGTGTAGAGCCGCTCGCACAGGCCCGGCGCCAGGCGCCCGGCCCGGCCGGCGCGCTGGGCCGCCGACGCACGGCTGATCGGACGCACGCGCAGCGTCGGCAGGCCCGACCAGGGATCGTAGCCGGGGATGCGCGCCAACCCCGAGTCGACGACCGCGGTGATCCCCTCGATTGTGACCGAGGTCTCGGCGACGTTGGTCGAGACGATCACCCGCCGGCGCGGCCCCGGCCGGAGCGCCCGGTCCTGCTCGGCCGGCGGCAGCTCACCGTAGAGGGGCATGAGCGCCAGGTCTCGGGCTTGCGCGAGCCGGGCGCAGGCGGCCAGGCACCGGCGGATCTCGGCGACCCCGGGCACGAAGACCAACAGATCGCCGTCGGTGCCAGCGGCGGTCAGGCGGCTCACCGCGGCCGCCACCTGTTGGGCGAGCGGACGAGGATCCGGTCCGGCGGCGAAACGCACCTCCACCGGGTAGGCGCGCCCGGTGGCCCTGAGGCACACCGCTCCGGGGATCGCGGCCGCGACCGCCGCGCCGTCGATGGTCGCCGACATCAGCACCAGGCGGAGGTCCGGGCGCCGCTCCTGCAGCCGGCGGAGCAACGTCAGACCGACGTCGAGCCACAGCTGGCGCTCGTGGAACTCGTCGAGGACGACGACGCCGACGTCGGGCAACAGCGGCGCCGCGAGCAGCTGGCGGGTCAGCAGCGCCTCGGTGACGAACCGCAGCCGGGTACGCGGGCCGACCTGTCGCTCGAAGCGCACCTGATAGCCGACGCTCTCGCCGACCCGCTCGCCCCGCTCGCTGGCCAGGTATCGCGCCGCCAGCCGCGCGGCCAACCGGCGCGGCTCGAGGACGACCACCTGGCGCTCGCCGGCGACCCCGGCGGTGAGCAACGCGGCGGGGACGCGGGTGGTCTTGCCCGCCCCCGGCGGCGCCTCGACGACCACCACCGGGTGGGCGCGCACCGCCGCGACGATCTCGGGCAACAGCGGGTCGATCGGCAGGCTGTCGGGCACGCGGTGGCTCCGGCGCGAAGCTTGCCACGCCGCGTGCCGGCGCACCACGGTCAGCTGCGCCGGGCGAGCAGATCGCTCCAGCGCAGCCGGCCGGTCAGCTGCATCAACACGAACAGGGTGATGACCGACAGCACCGTCACGGTCAACCCGGTGAAGCCGTCCCAGAAGTGGGCGAGCGAGAAGCCGATCAGGTAGACCAGCTGCGCCGCCGCCGCCTCGACGAAGGCGAAGCGGGCCGAGACGACCAGCCTGAGGTAGCTGACCACCAGCAGGATGCTGGCCGCGCTCGCCAGCACGAAGGCGGGCACCAGGGTCAGGTGGTCCACCGAGTAGCCGAAGAGCAGGTGGAAGGCGAAGAACGCCCCGGCGAGGAAGAAGTAGTTGATCGGGTGGATGTCGATCTGGCGCAGCGTCGCGAGCACCCAGAGCATCAGGAAGAAGAACAAGAGCGAGATCGGCGCTGAGAAGGAGAGCGCCGCCGCCAGCTCGCCGGGCTGGATGCGCGCCGGCATCACCATGCCGATCTGGTGGCCGGTGATCACCCGCTCGAACTCCCAGTGGAGCGCCCAACCGCCGGCGCGCCGCTCCTTGCGCGACGGGGACATGCTCATGGCCGGGAAGTCGATGTCGTCGAAGTCGGTGGTCATCTGCAGCGTGAACTGCTCGAGCCGCCCGACCCCCTCTGACGGAACGTAGGTCCACTGGTCCATGCCGCGGCTCTTGTACGACGCACCGACCACGACGGTCGCGCCGGGCGCCACCTCGACCCGCGTCACCGCCCGACCTTCGACCGGCAGAACGTCGCGCGCCCGGTCCTGGTCGTCGATGGTGAGCGAGAAGTCGTCATAGAGCCCGCTGGCCTCGGGGAAGGGGAAGATCACCTCGAGGGTGCCCGGCTCAGGCCGTTCGTGGGTGTAGCGCCAGCGCCCGGCGAAGCTCACGTCATAGAGCGCGTACCAGACCAACCCCTTGAGCCGCTGGTCGAGGTCCAGCCCGACCTCGATCGCCGTGCTGCGCGGCAGCACCGTATCGGAGTGATGCACCGCGACGCGCTGGCGCACGGTCTTGGTCTTGCCCTCGACCTTCTCGGTCCGCTCCTGGTCCTCCCAGGTGGTCCAGTGGAAGATCAACGTCGGCGCCACCTGGCGCTGCGGGCTGCCCCACAGCTCGGCGACGTCGCCGCGCAGGTTCGACGACTGGTCGTGGGCGCGCATCGTCATCACGCCGCCGAAGATCAGCCAGGCCACGGTGGTGGCCAGGAATACGAAGACGATGCCGACGATGCGCTTGATCGAGATCATGCGGACCTCCTCCTGGTTGACCTGACGCACAGCATACGCCTCCCCGGCCCGCGGCGTGGCGGCGAGGTGGTGGAGAGATTGTGGCTTTTTTGTGCCAGCCGGAGGTGGCCAAGTCGCGAGATTGTTGTTACCCTTCCGGTTCGAAGGATCGGGGGAGCACGCATGGTGGCTGACCGGCACCGCATTCTCGTCGTCGATGACGATCACGACTGCCGGCTCCTGCTCTCGGCCATCGTCGCGAAGGCCGGCTTCGACGTCGACGCGGTCGCCGACGGCGACATGGCGCTCGCCCTGATCCAGAGCCGCGCCCCCGACCTGGTCCTGCTCGACGCCTACCTGCCCCGCTGCGATGGCTTCACCGTCTGTCGCAGCATCAAGGGCAACCCCGCCACCGCGCGGTTGCCGGTGATCATGCTCACCGCCTTCTCGGCCGGCGACGCGCGCAACCAGTGCCTGTCGGCCGGCGCCGACGAGTTCGTGCCCAAGCCGTTCCGCGCCGAGGCGCTGGTCGAGATGATGCGCCAGCTGCTCGAGATCCGCTCGGTCGCCGACGAGCTCGACCCGGGCGAGACCGCCCTGGTCGAGGGGATAGCCCGCCAGGCAAGCCGGCGCCCGAGCTGAGCGATCGACCGCCGGCCTTTTGTTCGCTCCCCAGCTCGTCTATACCGCTGCGATGGTCGTCGACGTCGACTTCCTCGTCCTCGGCGGTGGTTTGGCTGGCCTGAACGCGGCGCTCCGCCTCGCCGAGCAGGGCGAGGTGCTGATCGCGACCAACCGGGAGCTGGGCGAGAGCGCCACCGCCTACGCCCAGGGCGGCATCGCCGCAGCGATCTCCGACAGCGACAGCATCGAGGCGCACGTCACCGACACGTTGACCGCCGGCGCCGGGCTCTGCCGCGAGCAGGCGGTGCGCTCGATCCTCAACGACGCCCCCCAGGCAATCGAGCGCCTGGTGCAGCTCGGCGTGCACTTCGATCATCACGCCGGGACCTACGACCTCGGCCGCGAAGGGGGACACTCGGCCCGGCGCATCCTGCACGCCCAGGACGTCACCGGCCGCGAGGTGATGCGCGCCCTCGTCTCGCAGGCGCAGCGCCACCCCCGCCTGCGCCTGTTGACCGGGCACACCGCCGTCGACCTGATCACCGCCCGCCGCCTCGGTCGCGGCACGCAGGATCGCTGCCTGGGCGCCTACCTGCTCGACAACCAGCGCGGCGAGGTGCTCACCGTCCGCGCCCGGGCGACGCTGTTGGCCACCGGCGGGTCGGGCAAGGTCTACCTCTACACCTCGAACCCCGACGTCGCCACCGGCGGCGGCGTGGCGATGGCGTTCCGCGCCGGGGTCGGCATCGCCAACATGGAGTTCTTCCAGTTCCACCCCACCTGCCTCTACCACCCGCACGCCAAGTCCTTCCTGATCAGCGAGGCGCTGCGCGGCGAGGGGGGCGTGTTGCGTCGTCGGGACGGCTCGGTGCTGATGCGTGAGATCCACCCGCTCGGCGACCTCGCCCCACGCGACATCGTCGCCCGGGCGATCGACCAGGATCTCAAGCGCACCGGCGCGGATCACGTCACCCTCGACATGACGCACCACGATCCCGCCTTCCTCGCCGCGCGCTTCCCCAACATCCACACCGCCTGCCTGGCCCTGGGCATCGACATGACCCGCACCCCGATCCCGGTGGTGCCGGCCGCTCACTACCAGTGCGGCGGCGTGCGCACCGACCTCGACGGCGCCACCGACCTCGCCGGCCTGTTCGCCGCCGGCGAGGCGGCCTGCACCGGTCTGCACGGCGCCAACCGCCTGGCCTCCAACTCGCTGCTCGAGGCGGCGGTGCTCTCCGACCGCGCCGCGCAGGCGATGAGCGAGCGGGTGCGCGGCGTCGATCACCAGGCGGTGCCCGAGTGGGACGCCGGCGACGCCACCGATCCGGACGAGATGGTGGTCGTCTCGCACAACTGGGACGAGCTGCGCCGGACCATGTGGAACTACGTCGGCATCGTCCGCTCCGATCGGCGGCTCAACCGCGCCGCGCGGCGCATCCAGATCCTGCGCGAGGAGATCCAGGAGTTCTACTGGAACTTCCGCCTCACCGCCGATCTGGTCGAGCTGCGCAACCTGGCCACCGTCGCGCAGCTCATCGTCGCCAGCGCCGCGTTCCGGCGCGAGAGCCGCGGGCTGCACTTCAACCGCGACTGCCCCGAGGCGAGCGACGCCTGGCGTCACGACACGATCGCCCACCGCGGCGTCGGCGACGCGGTGGCGGTCGAACTGGGCGCCGCGGTATGAGCGGCCGCGCGGTCATCTCGGCGGTGGCGGCGGCGCTGTGCGCCGTCGGGCCGCGGCTGGCCCAGGCGGACGTCTTCGCCTACGTCGACAAAGACGGCGTGCTCCACCTGACCAACGTCCCCGACGACCCGCGCTACCGGCCCTACCTGGTCGACGGCAAGCAGAACACCTACCGGCTCAAGGACGAGGTCGGCAACCTGCAGCAGGTCTACCGCGTCGACGTCGGCGACTACGACGATCTGATCCGCGAGGCGGCGGTCTACTACACGCTGCCGCCGGAGTTGGTCAAGGCGGTGATCGCCGTCGAGTCGAACTTCGAGCCGGCGGCGATCTCCCCGGCCGGCGCTCAGGGGTTGATGCAGCTGATGCCCGCCACGGCGCGCGAGATGCAGGTCGGCGACGCCTTCGACCCGCGCGACAACATCTACGGCGGCGTGCGCTACCTCAGGCTTCTGGCCAACCAGTTCAACGGCGACGTCCGCTTGACCATCGCCGCCTACAACGCCGGCCCGAAGGCGGTCAGCCGGGCGAAGGACGTGCCGTCGATCCCCGAGACCCAACGCTACGTCCGCCGGGTTCTGGCGCTCTACCGCCACTACCTGAACGACGGACCCGCGGGAGCGCGCTGATGTGGAACACGCTGCCCAACCTGCTCACCCTGGCCCGCATCGCCGTCATCCCGGTGATCGTCTTCCTCATCTGGCCGGGGATCGAAAACCGGCACACCTGCTTCTGGGCGATGGTCCTCTACGCGGTGGCCGGCCTGACCGACATCATCGATGGGATCATCGCCCGGCGACGCAACCAGGTCACCGTCCTCGGCATGTTCCTCGACCCGCTCTCCGACAAGCTGATGTACCTGACCACGCTGATCGCCCTCTTGCAGCTGCAGGGCCCGCGCGTGCCCTTCTGGCTGGTGATGGTCGTCCTCGGCCGCGAGCTGTCGATCACCGGGTTGCGAGCGATCGCGATGTCCGAGGGGATCGTCATCGCCGCCAAGGAGGGGGGCAAGCTCAAGACCGTCTTCGGCACCGTCGGCATGTGCGGGCTGCTGCTCCACTACCCCTACCTGATCAACTTCGGGCCGGTGAGCACGATCGTCAACGCCCACGTCGTCGGCCTGTGGCTGACCTTCTTCTCGGTCGCCTTCTCGGTCACCTCCGGCCTCGGGTACATGCGCGGCTTCATCAGCGCCAACCGGGCGCGCCAAACATCCCGACCGTGAGCCTGCGCCAACGCCTCGAGCGCCTCGGTCGGCGCCTGCTCGTCCGACTGCTCGCGCTGCTGCTCGGCGTTCACCGCCGGCCGGTGGCGCTCCCCGACCCGGCGCGCATCCTGGTCATCCGCCTCGACGAACGGGTCGGCAACCTCTTGCTCTCTGTGCCGCTGCTCGACAGCCTGCGGGCGCGCTTCCCCCGCGCACGCATCGAGTTGCTCGCCAGCGTCAAGGCCGCCTCGCTCCTGATCGGGCACCCGTGCCTCGACGAGCTCTTGCCCTTCCGCAAGAAGGCGCTCTGTGCCGCCGACGGCCCGCTCGCCGCCCCCTTTCGCCTGCGCGCCCGCCGCTACGATCTGGCGCTCGACGCCGGCAACCCGACCGACCCGTCGGCGACGCAGGTCATCCTCACCCGCCTGTGCGGCGCGACCCACACCGTCGGCGTCGACCACCCCGACTTTGGCCGCCTGTACAGCGCCCCGGTGCCGCCTCCCGCGGCCGAGGCCCACGAGATCGACCTACGGCTCGCGCTGCTCGCGGCCTTGCCCGGCGCCGCGCGCTCCCGCCGCCTCTTCCTCGGCCCGCTGCCGGCGCCGCCCGCGGAAGGGCCGCGCGCCCAGCAGCACCCCCAGCGCGGC
>JBFYZW010000095.1:0-3808 GCA_041309305.1 Deltaproteobacteria bacterium
CCCGCGCGCGACGGGGGGCAGCTGGCGCAGACCGGCGGTCTCGATCACCCGCTCGCGCAGCCGCGCGCTGCCCTGGCGCAGGCGCGCGAGCCGGCCGAGCGGCCCGCCGGCCGGCGTGTCGCTCAGGCCGTAGTGCAGGTGTTCGATCCCGGGGAACACCTGGATCAAGACATCGAAGAAGCGGTTGTAGAAGCCGACGACGTCGGGCGCGGTCTCGGGCGGGGTGGTGCTCATCGGCGGTCCGGCGCAGCATAGCGGCGCGGACGGCAGGGGGACAAGGCTGGCTTTTCCCCGGGCGGGTCGGGATAATGCGCCCCGGCGATGAAGATCCTGCTCGTGCGCCCCGGCCTCGGCGTCGGCGACAACCGGCGGCTCTTCTCTTTCGCCTGCCAGGAGCCGCTGGCGCTGGCGCTGCTCGCCGGCCTGACGCCCGACGGCCACGCGGTGCGCGCGATCGACGACCGCTTCGAGCCGATCCCGTACCGGGAGCGCTTCGACCTGGTGGCGCTCTCGGTCGGCACCTTCCAGGCCCGACGCGCCTACGCGATCGCCGACCGCTTCCGCGCCGCCGGCGTGCCCGTGGTGCTCGGCGGCTTCCACCCGACCGCCTGCCCCGACGAGGCGGCGGCGCACGCCGACGTGGTCGCGGTCGGCGAGGCCGAGGGCACCTGGCCGGCGATCTGTGCCGATGCCGAGGCCGGGCGGCTGCGGGCGTGCTATGACTCGCCGCGCAAGCCGCGGCTCGCCGGGGTGATGCCCGATCGGCGGGTGTTCGCCGGCAAGCGCTACGCGCCGCTCAGCGTCGTGCAACTCGGCCGCGGCTGCCCGCACGCCTGCGACTACTGCAGCGTACGTGCGTTCTACCGCGGCGGGCCGCGCCAGCGGCCGGTGACCGACGTATTGGCCGAGATCCGCGCCGCCGGCCGCCGCCGGGTCTTCTTTGCCGACGACAACCTGCTCGCCAACCGCGAGGCGGCGCGCGAGCTGCTCGCGGCGATCCGGCCGCTCGGTTTGCGCTGGACGACGCAGCTGTCGATCGACGTCGCCGACGACGAGGCGTTGCTCGCCGCGATGGCCGAGAGCGGATGCCAGTCGGTGATCATCGGCTTCGAGTCGCTCTCGGCGAAGAACCTGGCGCAGATGGGCAAGGGCTGGAGCCCGCTCGCCGAGTACGGCGCGCGTCTGGCCCGGCTGCGCCGGCACGGCATCATGGTCTGGGGCACGTTCGTCTTCGGCTACGACGACGATGACGCCGACGCGTTCGCCGCGGCGCTCGACTTCGCCCGCCGGCACCGGCTCTTCTTGGCCAACTTCAATCACCTGCAGCCCTACCCGGGCACGCCGCTGTACGACCGACTGGCGCGGGAGGGGCGGCTGCGCTTTGCCGCCTGGTGGCTCGATCCGGCCTACCGCTTCGGCGAGGTGGCCTACGAGCCGCGCTGCATGAGCGCCGCGGCGCTCGGCGAGGCGTGTCAGCGCACCCGCGCGGCGTTCCACTCCCTCGGCAGCATCGCCGTGCGGGCCTGGGATCGGCGCGCCAACGCCCGCTCGCTCGACAACCTGTTCACCCACCTGACGACCAACCTGATCTCGCGCGCCGACGTCCACGCCAAGTACCGGATGCGCCTCGGCAGCCCGCGCCGACGGCTGTGGCGGCGCGTCGAGGAGTGAACCGTGCACCTGACCTTCATCAAGCCGAACATGGGCCTGGTGCACGGCGAGCCGTACGTCGACACCGGGCGGATGGAGCCGCTGACCTTCGCGGTGCTCAAGGGGCTGACGCCGCCGGAGCACGAGGTGACGCTGATCGACGACCGCTTCGAGGTCATCCGCTACGACGCGCCGACCGACCTGGTGGCGATCAACACCGAGATCTACACCGCCCGCCGGGCGTACGAGATCGCCGCCGAGTACCGCGCCCGCGGCGTGCCGGTGGTGCTCGGCGGCTACCACGTGACGATGATCCCGGAGGAGGGGGCGCGTTTTGGCGACAGCCTCGTCGTCGGCCACGCCGAGGGGGTCTGGCCCGAGCTGCTCGCCGACGCGGCGCGCGGCGCGCTGCGACCACGCTACCAGGGCGGCCCGGGCGGCGCGGCGCTGCTCGACGGAGTGCGCACCGACTGGAGCATCTTCGCCGGCAAGCGCTACCTGCCGGTGCGGCTCAGCCAGTTCAGCCGCGGGTGCAGCAACCACTGTGAGTACTGCGCCACCGGCAGCATCTACCGGCGCAGCTTCCGCTGCCGGCCGGTCGCCGAGGTGGTCGGCGAGCTCGCGGCGGTCGGCGCCAAGACGGTCTTCTTCGTCGACGACAACATCGTCGGCGACCAGGTGAAGGCGGCCGAGCTGTTCCGCGCCCTGCGGCCGCTCGGCCTGCGCTGGTTCGGCCAGGCCGACATCACCTGCACCGACAATCCGGCGCTGCTCGAACTGATGCTCGAGAGCGGCTGCGTCGGCCTGGTGATCGGCTTCGAGTCGCTCGACCCGGAAAACCTCGGCCAGATGAACAAGCGCCACAACCTGGCGGTCGGCGGCTACGATCGCGCGGTCGAGCGGCTGCGCGGCGCCGGGATGCTCACCTGGGCCGCCTTCCTGCTCGGCTACGACCGCGACACGCCCGAGAGCGTGCGCCGCACCTGCGACTGGGCGCTGAGCAAGAAGTTCGCCTTCGCCGCGTTCAACATCCTGATGCCCTACCCGGGCACGCCGTTCTTCGAGCGGATGCGCGCGGCCGGGCGGCTGCGCTACGGTGGCCGCTGGTGGTTGCACGACGACTACCGCTTCGGCGAGACCGGTATCGTGCCGGCGCGCTGCAGCGCCGACGAGCTGGCCGAGGCCTGCCGTGAGGCGCGGGCGCGGCACAGCTCGCTGTGGCAGATCGCCCGCCGCGCCTGCGATCGCCAGACGCACCTGAAGGACGGCTGGAGCCTGCTCACCTACCTGGCCTACAACCCGCTCTTCCGGCGCGAGCTGTTCAAGAAGGACGCGATGATGCTCGGCTACCGCGGCCGCGAGCGCGCCGGCGCACCGCCGCTGCAGAGCTCACCGCCGGCGGTGGCCGCCGAGGCCTGAGTGGAATTCAGCGGGCCGCGAAGCCGGTGTCGATCACCTCGCAGCTGCCGGCGTCGACCAGCGTGCGCAGGCAGTGGGCGACGAGCTGTTGGGCGTAGTCCTGGCGGATGAGCGCCGGGTGGCGGCTGCCGGCCGAGACCTCGGCCATCGGCGCCTGGATGAGCAGGCGCGTCGCCGCGGCGCCGCCGTGCGGCCAGGTGAAGTTATTCGCGGCCGGCAGCGCGAGCTCGACGAGCCCAGGCACGGCATGGGTGGCTGGCTGCGCCAGCCCGGCGCCGAAGGCCAACGCCAGCGCGTCGTTGGCCGGCTCGGGGATGACGATGTCGCCGGCGGCCTGGAAGAGCAGCACCGGCCGCGGCGGCAGCGCGACCAGCTCGGCGCGGCGGGCGTAGGTCGCCGGGTCGGCGCCGTTGAGCAGCGTCTGGAGCAGCGCCATCAGCAGCGCGTGCTCCTCGACCGGCAACGCGGCGAGATCGAGCACGAAGAGGGAGAAGAAGCCAGCGGCGAGGATGGCCGGGTAGTCGGCGCCGCCGACGAACAGCGCCGCGCCGCCGAACGCGGGATCGACCGCGAAGCTCATCGCGCCGGAGACCGCGCCCATCGACAGACCCATGAAGAAGACCTGGCTCTCGTCGAGCGGGTCGCTGATCCCGAGCGCGGCGCCGACGGCCGCGTCGAGCGTCGTGAGGCCGGCGCGCAGCGCCAGGTGGTCGGCCGCCGCCTGGCGCAGGTTGTCGCG
>JBFYZW010000096.1:0-5014 GCA_041309305.1 Deltaproteobacteria bacterium
ATCAGTCGGCAAGGATTTCAGCTTCATTTTCGCGCACCTCCAGCGGGCGGCACCACGCCGCCGGGAGGGCACGCTACACAGGCCGGATCACGAAATCACGCACAGTTGCCGGAGGGACACGGAGGCGAAGGACCGCGGGGCGTGGTGGTGGGCTATCAGAACCTCCCAGGCTGCCTGAATGAGGTGCCGTAGCGGAGAGAATGTCGACCCGGCCGACTCCTGTCGCTCAAGGTTGGCGTGCTGTGCCGGTTTGAGCGTCGGCCGTGTGCATCAATACCATGATGGCGGGCACCATGCCCGTCACCATCGACGCTGATCCGCCTGCCGTTCGCGGCGGTTTCGGAGTCACCGTGTGTCCTGCCCTCGAGGACAGGCACCATTCTCCCAGTTGGGCCTCTTCCGGTGAACACACGCTTCACCATCGAGTTCCGGTGCGGGGGTCTCGTCGAGCACCAACCCGGTGCGAGCCTGATCGGCGCCTGCTGCGGTCTTGCCCTCGCCGATGGCCATCGCTACGCTCCGGCCCGATGAAATCCGATGACCGAAGCCGTTGGCGCGTTCGGCTACTCTTCCCGCTGGTGTGGGTCGCCGCCTGCATACCGGAGAGCAACCCCGGCCCCGGCCGCCGCGGCGACGATGACTTCGGGCCGTGCGCGATCGACTGTGCGACGGTGGCCACGCCTCAATGCAAGGTGGCCGTCTGCAACACCGGCCAGGAGCTCGGTCCTATCAATACCTGCGTCGTCATTGCCTCACCTGCAGGCACAGCCTGCGACGATGGTCTGTTCTGCACCGTCAACGACGCCTGCGCCGGCGGCACCTGTGTCGGCGGTCCGGCGAATGATTGCGGACTCACGCCATCTGAGTGCGCCGCGGTGTTCTGCGATGAGGAGACGGCGGCCTGCGACCTCACCCCGGCGAATGAGAGCGCGACCTGCACTCCCGCGGACCTCTGTCAGATCAACGGTGTGTGCCTCCTCGGCGACTGCGTCGGGGCAGCAAAGGACTGCTCGGCGTTCGACGACGGCTGCCAGGTCGGCGCCTGCAACGCCGCTGACGGTCTGTGCTACCCGACGCCGGCGGCCGACGGCACCGCGTGCAACGACCACGACGCCTGCACCGAGGCGGACCAATGCCTCGCCGGAGAGTGCGGCGGTGCGCCGGTGGTCGGCTGTCAGACTCTCCTGCAGACGAGCTTCGAGACCTGCCCGAGCGGCTGGACCCTGGGCAGCGATTGGCAATGCGGCACGCCGACGAACGTCGGGCCCCTGACGGCCCACACCGGCCAGGGTGTCATCGCTACCCAACTCGCCGGGCCCTACTCCGTCAACCAGACCTTCGCCACCGCGTTCGCCGACTCACCGCCCATCGATCTGAGCCTGGCCACCAACCCGACGGTATCCTTCTGGGTCTGGTACCACACCGAAGGCGGCACCTTCGATGGTTGGAACCTGCAGATCAGCACCAACGAGGGCCAGAGCTTCAACATCGTCACGACGGTGACCCCGGCTTACAGCCTGACCATCGCCGGCAATCCCGCCTGGGGCGGTGATCGATCGGCGGACGGGTGGTCGAGGTTTGACGCTGACCTGATCAGCTACGTCGGCCATCAGGTCATCCTGCGCTTCGCCTTCCGCAGCGACGGCGCCTCGGTCTTCCCTGGCCTCTATGTCGACGACCTCGTCGTCGCCGAGCCGGCGCAGAACCCGCTCACCATCGTCGCCACCTCGCCCCTCCCCGACGCCTACTCCGGCGCCGACTACTCGGCTCAGCTCGTCAGAGCCGGCGGCACGACCGACGCGGTGTGGAACATTCTGCCCGGTGGTCTCAACACGGCCTGGCTGGCGATCGATCCCGCGACCGGCGAGCTCGGCGGCACACCAGCGGCGGAAGAGATCGGACCGGCGCGCCTCACCGTCCACGTCGAGGAGCCCACCTTGCCCTCGAACTTCGACGAGGCGACCTTCACTCTCGTGGTCAACCCCGTTGCGTTCATCACCCGCTTCGAGGGCGCGTGTCCGGACGGCTGGACGCTGAGCGGTGATTGGCAGTGCGGTAGCCCAACCGGCGTGGGTCCGGCGACCGCGTTCTCCGGCACGCAGTGCCTCGCCACCCAGCTCGGCAGCACCTACAACGACCTTCAAACCTGGAGCTCAACGACCGCCACTTCACCCGACATCGACCTGACCAGCGCGCTGGCCCCGATCCTCCTGACGTTCCGCATGTGGATTGACACCGAGGGCGCCACCTACGATGGCGTCAACCTGAGGGTCAGTGACGACGGCGGGGCGCAGTACTCAATCGTCAGCACGGTCACACCGACCTACCCGTTGACCATCGCTGGCGTGCCCGCCTGGGGGGGGCACCAGTCCGGGCTCGGCTGGCAGCTCGTGCAAGCTGATCTGTCGGCCTACGCCGGCCGGACCATCCGGCTGCGCTTCGCCTTCCAGAGCGATTCCTCCGGCGCCTTCCCTGGCGTCTACATCGACGACGTGCGGGTCGGGATCGCCAACTGAGTCATCGATGAGATGATCGCCAGTCCCCGCAGTTTGGTGGAAAGCTCGAGACTCAGCTTGCCCAGCTTCTCGGCAGGATAGTCGGAGTCATCCATCCCGAGTATCCAGAAGGCCAGGTCGTGGGCCAGACTTTCGCCATAGTCTGCGAGCGGCATCGGGGTGACCGTGTCGCTGTCATTAGCTCAGCCGCAGGCTCCGGGAGGAGATCGCGGATGTGAGGAGTTGGTTGGTGGAACCGGAGTCCGGCCACGCAGAGGCGGACGCGGCGCCGCGCTACCGTAGCAGGTCCTTGACCAGGTGCGCGCCCAGGGCCCGCAGGCCCTGCTCGAGCAAGGCGCGGCCTTTCTCCGCCTCGAGCGTCGCGCGCAGCTGCTCCGGCGCCAGGCCGAGCTCGAGGTTGAGGCGAACCATCACCGCTGAGAGCGCCGGTGTCGAGGCCAGCGCCTTGATGCGCCCGCGCCGCTTGGGCACGCTCTTGCCGAGCTTGTCCATCAGCTCGTCCTCGCTGCGACTCCCCTGTGCGGCGGTCAGGGCCAGCGAGACGTGGCGATAGAAGTCGTCGGCGACCCCCGCGCTGGCGAAGGCACGGGCCATGCGCTCGAGGGCCTCGTCGTCGTCGACGTCCGCGGCGGCGGCGTAGGTCGGGGCGACGAGCGCGGCCAGGTCGGCGCGGGTCAGGACGTGCGGCAGTCGACGGGAGAAGTAGGTCACCGGCGGCTCACTTCTTCTCGACGCTGTCGGCTTTCGCCGTCGGCTTGGCGCCGAAGCGTTCGACGTTGGCCAGCCAGGCGGCGGCGTTCTTGACGTAGCGGGCGGTGCCGGCGGTATCCCACTTGTTGTACAGCCGGGTGAAGCCGCCGTCGAAGATGGCGCGCTTGCCCTCGCGATCGTAGAAGGCGGCGACCAGGTTGCCGGCCGAGCCGTAGACCAACGGCCTGAGCGTCTGGTTGGGCTGAATAGTCGCGATGGTGATGCCCTCGTAGATGTGTTCGAGGCCGGTGGTCAGCAGCAGGTTGGGCGTCAAACCCGGTGCGGCCTTTGCCTCGTTCATGCCGACCACCTGATCGCCGTGTACGTCGCCGGTCATCGTCGTGCCGAGCAGCGCCTGGCCGACGAAGTTGGCGTCGGCGTAGTAGGGCTCGTTGTCACCCCAGATGTACAGGCCGTGACCGGCATCGAAGAACGTCTTGATCACCGCCAGGTGCTTGTCGGTGAGCATCTGCGTGCTGTTGGCGATGATCCACAGCTGGCACGACTTGGCCAGTGCCTTCTCCAGCTCCTCGGGGCTCGGTGGCGCGTTGCTCCAGCGGTAGACCGAGAAACCCTTCTGCGCCAACGCCGCTTTGGCGTCGTCGAAGGGGAAGGGATAGAGCTGGATCACGGCCACGGTCTGGCCGGAGAAGGCGCCGTCGACGGCGAGGTCGAACTGATTGCCCTGGGCGTTGCCGTAGCGATCCGCCTGCGGCCGAGTTTGAACCGTCTGCTCGGTCATCTTCCCGGTCTTCTGGTCGCGGACCTGCACCTTCTCTTCCATCACCGGTGCGCTGAGCCCGGCCGACGGGGTGTACTGGGCGAGCACGGGGCTGGTTGAGAAGCTGGCCGCCAGGACGACGGGGGCGAGAATGGTGTGGGTGCGGGTCATGGTCATCTCCTTTGCGCGACAGTCTGTGGGGATTGGTCGTCGGAGGCAACGAAATTGAGAACGCCGCCCGCCAGAGAATTCCGGGGCCGCTCCGACCGGCTCAGGCGCGGGTCGCGAGCTCGCGCACCCCGACGCTGACCCGGGGCGAGTGGGCGCCGCAGGACTCGGTCTCGATGGCGCGCAGCTCTTCGGCGGTGGCCGGGTAGAAGCCAAACTCCTGCAGCACGCGCAGCTTGGGCCGGATGTTGGTTTCGAGCCCAACGTGGAAGAAGCCCGGGAAGATGTCGGGGTGGCGGGCGACGAAGTCGAACACCCCTCGGTGCTCCGGCCGGATCTCGACGTGGGCGAGGCGGCTGACCTCGTGGCCGGTGACCATGTACTCGGGGAAGAGATCGGCGGCGAACTCGAGCTCACCCGGACGGACGTGGTCGCGGAAGATCGCCGTCTGCGGGAGCAGGCAGAGCAACGAAGGCAGGATGCGCGCCCCCATCATGCGGAAGGCGACCATCTGGAAGACCGAGGCGTAGAAGTCGGCCATGCTCTCGAACGGGTAGCCCCAGACGTAGAAGCAGTCGACGCGGCGGAAGATGTCGACCGCCCGTCGTACGACGTCGACCGACTCGGTGCTGGTGAAACCCTTGCGCGTCAGCGCCAGGACGGTATCCGAGCCCGACTCGATGCCGAAGCGCAGCTCGACGCAGCCGGTGCGTTCCATCGCCAGCATCGTCTCCTGGTCGGTGAGGTTCACCCGACCGAAGGCCTTCCACATCAGGTCCAGCCGCTCGCGCTCGAGCTCGGCGCAGAAGCGTTTGACGCGCTGTGGACTGGTGAGGAAGAACTCGTCCTGGAAGAGGAT
>JBFYZW010000097.1:0-24689 GCA_041309305.1 Deltaproteobacteria bacterium
ACCGCGCCGGCCACCGCCGGCAGCGAGAGGAGGAACGAGAAGCGCGCCGCGTCCTCCCGCCCGACCCCGCAGAACAGCGCCGCGACAATAGTCGAGCCGCTGCGGCTGATCCCCGGAATGATCGCCACCCCCTGCACCACGCCGACAATCAGCGCCCGCGCGACGCCAAGCCGCCCGTCCCCCGCCGGCGCGAAGCGCGAGGCGACCAGCGCGCCGGCGGTGACCAACAGCGCTCCGGCGACCGCCCGCGGCGCGGCGAACAGCGCCTCGAGCTGGTCCTTGAACACCAGGCCGATGATCGCGGTTGGCAGCGAGGCGACCAGCACCATCGCCGCGAGGTGCGCGTGCGGGAATTGGGTCGCCAGACTCCGCCACCCGGCCAGACCGCCGAGGGTCGGCAGCGCCCGCCAGCTCTCGCTGAGCATCAGCGCCAGGTCCCGGCGATAAAAGACGATCACCGCGACCAGCGTCGCGCCGTGCACCATCACGTCGAAGACGAGCTGGGGCCCGGTCACCCCGAAGAAGTGGCCCGCCAGGGTCAGATGCCCCGAGCTCGACACGGGCAGGAACTCGGTGAGCCCCTGCACCAGGCCGAGCCACAGCCCGTCCCAGAAGCTCAGGCGCGCGCCTCCCGCCCGGCCTTGCGCGCCGGCTTCTTGCGCGACTTCGACGCCCCGCCGCGCGCCAGCTCCTTGAGCCGCGCTGCCGCGTCGGTCTTCTCCCAGGTGAAGTCGTCGTGGTGCCGGCCGAAGTGGCCGTAGGCGGCGGTGCGCCGGTAGATCGGCCTGAGCAGATCGAGCCGCTCGATGATCGCCCGCGGCTTGGCGACGAACTCCTGCCGGAGCGCCTTGACGATCGTCTCCTCGCTCACCGCGCCGGTGCCGAAGGTCTCGACCATGATCGAGACCGGCTCTGCGACGCCGATGGCGTAGGCGAGCTGCACCTCACACCGGCGCGCCAACCCGGCCGCGACCACGTTCTTGGCCATGTAGCGCGCGAAGTAAGCCGCCGAGCGGTCGACCTTGCTCGGGTCCTTGCCCGAGAAGCAGCCGCCGCCGTGCCGGCCCATGCCGCCGTAGGTGTCGACGATGATCTTCCGGCCGGTCAACCCGGAGTCGCCTTGCGGCCCGCCGATCACGAACCGGCCGGTCGGGTTGATCCAGTACTTGATCTTGTCGTCGCGCAGCTGGCGCGGGATCACCGCCTCGATTACCTCGGCGATCACGCCCTGCTCGAGCTCCTTGCGGGCCACCGACTCGCTGTGCTGGGTCGAGACGACCACGGTGGTGACCTTCTGCGGCCGGCCGTTCGCGTAGCGGAAGGTGACCTGGCTCTTGCCGTCCGGGCGGAGGAAGGTCAGCCGCCCGTTCTTGCGCACCTCGGCCAGCCTCTTGACCAGGCGGTGCGCGTAGAGGATCGGCGCCGGCATCAGCTCTTCGGTCTCGTCGCAGGCGAAGCCGAACATCATGCCCTGGTCACCGGCGCCCTGCTCCTTCTGCTTGTCGCCGTTGCCGTCGACGCCCATCGCGATGTCCGGCGACTGCTTGTCGATCGCGGTGAGCACCGCGCAGGTCTCCCAGTCGAAGCCCATCGCCGACGAGGTGTAGCCGATGTCCTTGATCGTGCCACGGACGATTGCCGGCATGTCGACGTAGCAGTCGGTCGAGATCTCGCCGGCGATCACCGCCATGCCGGTCTTGACCAGCGTCTCGCAGGCGACGCGGCCGTGCGGATCCTTGCGCAGGATCTCGTCGAGAATCGCGTCGGAGATCTGGTCGGCGATCTTGTCCGGGTGACCTTCGGTCACCGATTCGGAGGTAAACAGAAACTCCCGGGTCATCGTCATCCTCTCTCGCGGTGGGTCGATGGTGAGGCGAGACGCCTCAGGGCGACAGCACACCGAGCAGGGTCGTCAGATGTTTCACTACCTCGGGGCCGATCTGAACGCCAATCGAATTCGTCTCCTCGTAATGGGAGCCCGGCGCCTGCTCGACGTAGGGCGACACCGGGTCGAGTTGGAAGTCGTAGGGCACGACGATGTAGCCCAGCTCGTCCGGGCACAGCCCCCAGAGCATCCGATGGCGCGCGCTCATCCGATCGCGAAGATAGGGCGGCGACGGCGCCGCCGCCAGGTCCGGTGGGTTGTACTCGTCGCTCAGGCACAGCCCGCCGGTGCAGCGGCAGCGGCCCGGCGCGCACGTCCGGTCGCCCGCCAGCGGCGCGCCGTCACAGTCGGTGGCGACCGCGCAGCTGCGCGGCGCGTCCGGCGGCAGGTTGTACCACTCGTTGATCAGCGTCTGCTCGGGCCCGGTGTACGCACCATCGTAGCCGCCGATGAACCACTCGGGGAACAGCTCCCCGGGGACGGTGAGCGCCTGCAGCGGACCGACGCTCACCGCCGCGACCTCGGTCTCGAGCCGCGGCAGGTTCTCGTCGGTGATCTGCGCCGTGCTGTCCCAGTCGTAGAGCGTCCGGTTGTAGAAGACGCCGGTGATGAACATCGCGTGGTAGGCCCAGTTCTCGATCGGCAGACGGAACCGCCGCGTCGCGAAGCTCAGCGGCAGCGCGCTGACCTGCTCACCACCGTCGGTGAGCAGGCGGAGCGCGTCCAGACCGACGAGCTCGCCGAAGGCCCGCGCCCGGTCGAAGAACGGGTCGCCGAGCTCGTTGGTCGTCGCGCAGCGCGGCCCTTTGACCTCACCGTCGAGATCGACCACCTCCGCGTCGAGCGGCCCGAGCAGACCCCCGACCGCGCCGTTGACATAGATCGCTGTCCCGCCGACGCCGGCGACCTCGACGCCGCCGCGGTGCACCCCCTCCTCGACCGCCAGGCGCAGCCAATGGGGGAAGTCGCTCGAGATGTAGCGGTTGCGCCCGCAGAGCGCCTCGGGGTGGCTCTGCCAGTTGACCAACGTGCCGATGGTCGTTTGGTCGTCGGCGCGGACGAAGCGGACGACCCGCAGCTCGGGATCGATGACCACCGGATCGCGCCCGTCGGCGACGATGTTGTTGATCCCCTTGCTCGCGGTGACCGCCGGATCCGGGTGCACGCCGGCGTCGCCGCTGGCCATGATCGCTGTCGCGGGCACCGCAGTGGCGGCCGCCTCGGCGACGGCATCGAGGATCTGCGCCCGCAGCCAACCCATGTAGACCGGGTCGACGCCGCTCGACCCCTCGTCGTAGCCCCAGATGCCGACCGTGTCCGGCCCCTCGTGGCTGTGGGTCGCGGCGACGAGCAACAGGTCGATGCCGAGGGCCGGGTCCAACGCCTGGCGCAGGCGGACGACCTCGTCGTAGAAGTAGCCGACGAGGTCGACGGCGACCAGCGCCAGCGCCGTCTCCCCCTGGCGTAGCACCAACGCCCGCGCCCAGATCGGATCGTGCACCCCCAGCGCCGGCCGGGCGTTGCCGAAGCCGGCGATCCAGACCGCGTCGAAGACGCCATTGCCGTTGCTGTCGGTCCAGCGCTCGCCGAGGCCCGGCGCCGGATCCGGCACCAGCGGGTGGCCGTCTAGTTCGCCATTGTCCTCTCCGGGGTCGGGTGAGACGTAGCCGAGGTCGCCCGGGCAGAGCTGATCGAGCCCGCAGTCGAGCAGGGTCTCGGTCACGGTCGGCGAGATGTCACGTCGCGCGACGCCGACCCAGAGCGGCCCGCTCGCGGTCTTGCAGCCGGGACTCCCCGGACACCTGAGGTCGTAGGGCAACGACGGCCGCGCCGGCTCGTCGCCGCAGCCAGCCAGCGCCAACGCCAGCGCGAGCACACCGCGGCGCACGGCTCAGGGCCCCTCGACCAGCAGATCGCCGATGGTGATCGTGTCGGGCAGCGCGGTGAAGGTCACGCGGCCGACGTTCTCCTCGATCGCCCCGCCGGCGCTGCGCCGCCCGGAGGCGAAGACCGTCACCTCGGCCGGCGGCACGTTGACGAACGCCCACAGCCCGTCCGGGCTGGTCAACGACTGCTGCTTCTGCGGAAACTCGTTGACGAAGTAGAAGGTGCCGACGCCGTAGATCGGGTCGTCGCCGGAGAAGTCGGCCGAGATCGGCTCGCTGAGCCGGCCGCGCTCGATGTTGACCGCGACGTTCTCGAGGCTGTGCCGGCCACAGTCGTTCGCCTCGCCGGCGACGATGCCGAGCGCCGGATCGGGCTGGAAGCCGACGATCCCCGGGATTAGGTTGTAGGTCTTCACCGAGATGGTGAAGACGTCCTCGACGCCGGTGGTCGCGTCGATCCAGCGGTGGAACTCCGCCGCCTTCTTGGTCACCGGGATCATGCTCTCCTTGTAGGTCCACGCCGCGTAGCGGGTGTTGCACGGCAGGCACGGAAAGTCGATCCGCCCCTGCGCGTCGGCGGTGCCGACGAAGCAGACCGGCGGGGTCGCCCCGCAGGCGCCGACCGTCCCCGGCGCAACGCACGCGGCGTTGATGTCATCGATGCGGTTGGCCGGGAAGACCTTGACGGTCGTGCCGCCGAGCTCGACCAGGAAACGACTCTCCTCGAAGTCGACCACCTGCACCGAGAGCGGACAGAAGTTGCCGTCCGGCGCCGGGTCGGCGACGCAGCTGTCGTGGTCGATCGCCCGCGCCTCCCAGGTGTCGTCGGCGACCTCGCGGTAGGCGGTCATCGCCGCGCTGATCGCGTCGTCGTAGCCGCGTTGCCGGAAGGCCGGCCCCTCATCCTTGCTCCCCTCGCCGCCGCAACCGGCGAGCACGACGAGAACCATCCAGCTGCCCTTGCGCATCGACACCCTCCCGCTCCTACGGAGCCGTCGTGAACTGCCAGGCGATCGCGTCGTAGGCGATCAACAGAACGTCATAGACCGCGCCGGCCGCCAGCGGCGCCGTCGGCGCGAAGGTCGACGACAACCCGTCGCCGGCGACCGTGGTCTCCCCGGCGACCAACGCGCCGCTCGCGTCGCGTAGCTCCCAGATCACCGGCCGGGTGCGCGCGGTGTTGACCGCGCGGCTGAAGGTGGCGCTCAACGTCACGCCGACGTCGACGCCGGTCGCGTCGGCGTCAGGCGCCCGGGCGGTGAGCTGCTGGTAGCCGCGCAGGTCGTTGCTCGGCCCCTCGAAGCTGCCGACCAGGTTGAGCATGCCGGCCGCGTCACAGATGCTGCTCCGGTTGCCGCAGACCAGCTGCAGGTCCTGGTCCTGCACCGCGCAGACCTGGTCGCACGGGCTCGAGGCGCGGATCACGCCCCCGACGATCTCGGTCGCCGGTGACGTCCCGAACAGCTGCCCGGAGATCTCGAAGTTCTCCAGGTCGATGGTCGACTCCTGTCCGCCGCCGATATCCACCGGGATGCCGAGCGAGCCGATGCTCTGGAAGTAGGGCCACTTGAACGTGCCGGTCATCGGGAAGAGGAAGGCGTTCTCCTTGAAGACGCGCAGCTCCGGGTCGGGCGCCAGTGGATCACTCACCTGCCGACCCTCGGCGCCGAGCAGGTCGATCCGCCCCTCGGCGTAGTCCATCACCTTGAGTACCAGCTCGGCGTCGGCGAGGAAGCCGCGCAGGATCGGCGCGATCGCCTGCGGCTCCGAGATGGCCAGGTTCTCGATCCGGAACGCGTCGCCCGGGGCCACGGTCGGCGCCCCGGCCGGCTCGCCGAGGGTCGAGAAGGTCGCGTCCGCCGGCGCCGCGCAGCTGGTCTCGACCTCCACCGTGTAGGCGCGGTCGAAGTCGAACAGGCCGGTCGGCGTAAAATCGACCCGCAGCCCGTCGATGAAGTAGACCAGCGCCCCGGCGACCGGCGCGCCGCCTTGCCGCACCACCACCGTCGTCTCGTTCATCACGAAGCGGCAGCGGTCGGCGTCGGCCCGGTCGATGGTCGCCTGCACCCGGGTCGCGATCGACACGCCGGTCGCACCGTCGGCGGGGAAGATGTCGATCAGGTCGGGCAGCTGCGGCCGGTCCTTCTCCTCCTCGCCGCAGGCGCCGAGCAGCAGCAGAACACCGAGCCCAAGGGCACGACGCATAACCACCTCCAGAGCTTCCCGGTTCGGAGATGGGGATGTAGCACCGGGGGGAGCGGCTTGGCAACCGCGCGATCAGGACCAACGCAGCTCGAGGTCGGCGCCGGAGTAGCTCTCGTTCGCGAGCCGGATCTCGCCGTTGGCGTGGTAAAAGCGCATCGCCCCCTCGAGGATCCCCAGGTGGTAGGAGTCGGGGAAGGTCCAGGCGTTGCGCAGCTCGACCAGCGCCCGGTTCGCCTCGTTGGCGACCAACGTCGCACGCGCGGTGCTGAACAGCGCGTAGGCCCGGCCGATCAGGCGGATCGCCGACGCCAGCGTATTGCCGGCGACGCTGAACAGGAAGGTGCCGGCCGCGTTCTCACGCACGGCGGGGAAGACGACGTGGCCGAGGCGACGCAACCCCTCGCGCGGCGGCAGGTCAGGGAAGGCCAGCGCGGCACACTCGGCGAGCACGGTGACCAGCTCCTTGGTCGGGTAGTTGATCAACGCCGAGTAGCTCTCGCGCCCGGGCGCGCGCCCGGCGTGCTCCTGGGCCACCCGCCGCGCGGTGGCGAAGAACAGCCCCTTGACCTGCGCGTCGGCCGGCACCGCGGCCAAACGGGCCTCGAGCGCGAGCGGCAGCCGCCAATCGGGTGGGTGGAACTCGGCCATCGTCCCCTCCTGGCCGCGCGGTGCCGCGGCTCCCCACCCTAGCAAGATGCGCGGCGAGCGGAAAGCGACGGCGCGGAGTCCAGCTCAGGGCGCGGCCGCGGCCTCGCCGGCCGCCTTGCGCTCGGCCTGCTTCTGCAGCCGCTCGATCATCTGCTGCTGGCGCTTCTTCTCCTCGATCTGCTGCATCAGACCGGCGCGCACGTCGGGGGGCAGGTTCTGCAGCGCCTTCGGGTCGATGTTGGACAGCCCGGACGGATCGCCGGTCTTCTTGAACGTCTTCAGCCCGCCGGTGATGTTCTCGCGCGTCCACTTGGTCACCGCGTAGACGAGGTTGTCGGCGTTTCCGGCCGCGTACTGCATCTCGCGGCCGTCCTCCTTCTTGAACTCCTTGCCGAACTTGATCACCGCGCTCTTCTTGTCCTCGAGGGTGACGATCACCTGCGCCTTCGCCCCGGCCAGGCCGGCAGCGGCGGCGCTGACGCCCGGGGCGACCTCGGCGGCGCGCGCGTTGGCGATCGCCGAGAGGCGCCGCGAGACGCCGGCCGGGTCGAGCGTGAAGTCGCCGGGGATCGTCTCGCTCGAGGAGCTCACCTTCCACTCGGCGCCCTGCTTCTCGAGCACCAGCCGCTCGCGGCCGTCCTGGATGTCGAGCTTGACCACCTTGTCGGTCTCCAGGCTCATGAACTTGAGGTCACGCAGATCGGCCGGCGCCTTGCGCAGGCTCTTCGCGGTCCACTCGGCCAGCGTCACGACGTCGGGCTTGCCGCTCACCTGGGCGTAGACCTTCTTGTCCTCCTTGCTCGCCCCGAGGCGCAGCTCACGCCGCACCGAGGTCTTGCTCTCCCCCTCGCCGGTCTCGACCACGAAGGCGAGCAGGTCGCTCTCTGGCCCGAGCTTGGTCGTCTCGAGGCCCGGATCGGCGTCGAGGATCTCGTCGGCCCGGGCGTTGACCAGGCTCGAGACCAACGAGCTCGCCTGGGCCGCGTCGAAGCGGAACCCCTGCGGCAAGCCGACGGCGTTCTCCAGCTCCCACTTGCTCTCCTTCTTCACCAGCGCGTAGGGCGCCTGGCCGGCGAGCGAGACCTCCACCCGGGTCGCGTCGGCCAGCTTGTCGCCGAACAGCTTGCGCTCGAGCCACTGCGAGCCCTCGCGCGCGAAGGTCGAGGTGTAGACCCGCTTGACCACGAAGACGTCGCCGCCGACCCGGATGTGCGACCCGCCGCTGGCGGTCTTGCCGACCACGAACTCGGCAACCGGTTGGCCCTTGGCGTAGGCCTTGACCCGCGTGCCCTTCTCGTCGTCGACCTCGAATTCGGCGTAGCGCGCCGGGTCGGAGGTGACGAAATCGGAGGAGGTGATCTCCTTGATCGCCTCGGCGGCGCGCTTGGCGGCGGCGCTGTCCGCCTCCTTGCCGCTCTTCACCTTCCACAGCTCCCCGTCGCGGCTGAGCTCGACCGCGTGCTTGCCGGTCATCTCCAGGCGGTCGATCGCGGCGACGTCGACCTCGGCGAATGACATCCGGGTGATGCCGCGCTCCGGAGCCCGGCTCATCGTCCAGACGACCCCGCCGAGAAGGGCCAGGAACACGACCACCGCCACCAGTGTGCTCTTCTTCACAACCGCCTCCTCGCGCGACTACAGTTTGACCTGCCCGCGCCGCGCCTCGCGCAGCCGCCAGCGCAGGATGCCAAAGACGATGAAGGCCACCGGCACGCCGACGACGTTGCCGAACTTGGCCGTCGCCCGCACGCCGTCGGGGAGCTCCTCGGCCTTGCCCTCGGCGTCGACCTTGCCGAGCGGCGCAGCGGCGAGGCCCCGCGAGCGAACCGCGAGCAGATCCTCGTCGAGGACCAACCAGTCGACCAGGTTGAGCAGGAAGGCCTCGTTGGTCTTCGACATGAACTGGTCGTTGGCGATCGACGAGCCGCCGACGACCATGACCCGCGCGCCGCTCGCCACCTGCGTGCCCCCCTCCTCGCCGGCGGCCGGCGCGGCGAAGGCGCTCGGCAAGGCGCCGGAGAGGGTCACCACCAGGCCCTTGCTGCCCGGCTCACCCAGCTCATCAGCGGTCCAGCGGTGGAACGGGTCGAGGTTGTACGGCGGCACGTGGACGAAGCTCTCCGCCGACGAGCTGACCAGCATCTCCCCCTTGACCTCGCTGCCCTCGGGCAGGGCCAGCTTCACCGGACTGACGAACGGGAAGGCCACCTGCGCCAGGCCGCGGGTCAGCGGGTGATCGGGGTTGAGCGCCGGCGGCAGGGGCATGAACGGGTACGGCACCGGCTGGCTGATGGTCATGAAGCCCCGGCGCTGCGAGATGTTGATCGTCGCGCACATCTTGTCGAGCACCAGCCCTTCGCCGATGACCACGCCGTATTTCTGCAGCATCTCGCCCAGGCCGGAGCTCGCCTCCTCGACGTTCATCGTCGACAGATCCGGCTTGACCGCGTCGACCAGAAACGCCGCCGACCGGCCGGTCATCACATAGCTGTCGATCGCGCGCGCCTGCGCCGCGGTGTACGGCTCCTTGCCGTTCAGCACGATGATCGCGTCGAGGTCGTCGGCGATGGTCGGCGTCGTCGCCAGGTTGATGGTCGAGACCTCGTAGACCTGGCCGAGCAGCTGGTGCAGCCGGCCGTAGGTCTTGAAGAACTCCTCGCCCTCGATCGGCGTGACGAAGGCGACCTTGGGCGTGCGCTCGCGCGTCATCTTGCGGATCAGCGAGGTGAGGTCGTACTCGAGGTTGTTGGTGTCCTTGACCAGCGGGATGACCTCGGACTTGTCGCCGACCTTGAGCGCCAAGCCCATGTAGGCGCGCTTGACCTCCAGCTTGTCGTCCTCGTTGACCCGCACCTGCACCGACGGGATGCCGAGCGTCTGCAGCTCGCGCTCCATCGCCGTCGCCTCGCGCACCGCGCGGCCGAAGATGTCGACCTTGACCTCCTTCTTCTTGTCCTTCTCCTCCTCGGTCTCCTCGGCCACCGGGTCGATGAACTCGTAGCGCAGCTTGCCGTTCGAGGCCGCGTAGTACTCCTCGAGCAGATCCTGCACGTAGCGCCGGTTGCTCGAGTAGGGCGGCGGCAGGTCCTTGGTAAAGAAGGCGCGCACGGTCAGCGGATCCTTCAGATCTCGCACCGTCGCTTTGCTCGCCCGGCTGAGCGTGAACGCCCCGTCCTCGGTCAGGTCGAGGCGGACGAACAGCGAGACGGCGATGATGTTGACGAAGATCAGCGCGCCGACGATGGCGATCGTCCGCACGGTGAAGTCGGTGTTCTTGATCTGGCTCATGACCCTCCTCCTCAGGCGTGCTGCCGGGAGAGCGACTGCACCGCGAGGAACAGCGCGCCACCGGTCAGGGTCAGGTAGTAGAGGACGTCGCGCGAATCGATCACCCCGCGGGCCATGTTGTCGAGGTGGAAGCTGACCGACAGGTACTCGACCACCGGCGCGATCAGCTCCGGCATGAAGAACTGCAGCCAGTAGACGAAGTAGAGCGCGGCGCAGACGAGGAAGCTGATGATGAAGGCGACGATCTGGTTGTCGGTGAAGGTCGAGCAGAGCAAGCCCACCGCCACGAGGCTGCTCGAGAAGAGCAGCATGCCCAGGTAGCCGGCGATCACCGGGCCCCAGTCGAGCGGCCCGAGCGCCGCGACGGTGAAGGCGTAGACCAGGGTCAGGCCCAAGGCCGCGGCGAGGAGCAGCAGCGCGGCCAGGAACTTGCCCAGGATCACGTCCAGGTCGCGGATCGGCATGGTCGTCAACAGCTCGATCGTCCCCGTCTTCCTCTCCTCGGCGACCAGCCGCATCGTCAAGGCCGGGGCCAGGATGATGAGCAGCATCGACGGGGAGAAGGGTGAGGGCTGGAAGAAGGTGCGCATGTCGGCCCGGCCGATCAGGAACAGCGAGCTGAAGTACATCCAGCCGGCGACGGCGAGGAACGCGACGATGACGATGTAGGCGATCGGCGAGTCGAAGTAGCTCTTGAGCTCCCGCCGGGCGATGGTCCACATCTTAGCCATGGCTGCCTCCCTCGCCGCGGGTCAGGCGGCGGAAGGTGTCCTCGAGCGAGGCGCGCTCGCGGTGCATGTCGAGGAGCACGAAGTTGTTGCTCACCGCGGTCGAGAAGATCGCCTCGCGCGGGTCACCGCTGGCGCGCAGCGTGAAGCCGTGCGTCCCCTCCCCTTCGCCGTCGTGCCGATCGACGGCGCGCACGCCCGGCAGGTTGGCGAGCAGCGAGCGTAGCCGGTCGTAGTCGGCGCCGTCGGTGCGCTTGACCACCAACCGGATGACCGCGCCGGCGTCGCCGGTGGTCAGGTGCTCGGTGTTGTCGTCGGCGACGATCTTGCCTTCGTTGACGATGATGATGCGCGAGCAGGTGGCCTGCACCTCGGGCAGGATGTGGGTCGAGAGGATGACGGTCTTCTCTCGGCCGAGCTCCTTGATCAGCTCGCGGATCTCGACGATCTGGTTCGGATCGAGACCGCTCGTCGGCTCGTCGAGGATGAGCAGGTCCGGGTCGTGGAGCATCGCCTGGGCGAGGCCAACACGTTGCCGGTAGCCCTTCGACAGCTGGCCGATGTCCTTGCCCAGCACGTTCATCAAGCCGCAGCGCTGGCACATCGCCCGGAGCCGCGCGTCCTGCTCGCCGGGCGGGATGCCGCGGATGTCGGCGACAAAGCGCAGGAAGTCGATCACCATCATCTCGTTGTAGAGCGGCGCGCTCTCGGGCAGGTAGCCGATGCGCTTCTGCGCCGCGAGCGGCTCCTCCTGGACGTTGATCCCGGCGACGAAGGTGTTGCCGCCACTCGGGCGCAGAAAGCCGGTGATCATCTTCATCGTCGTCGTCTTGCCCGCCCCGTTGGGCCCGAGGAAGCCGACGATCTCGCCGCGCGAGACCTTGAAGGCGATGTTGTCGACCGCCCGGGTGGCGCCGTAGTCCTTGCGCAACCCCCGAGCCTCCACCATCGGACTGGATGTCGATTGGCTCATCAACTCCTCCAAACGGTAACGAAAACGAGCAGTCTCGACCGCGCGCCGCTTGCAACGCCCAGCGCGGGCCGCTTATTCCCCGAGACAGGCGGCTACATAGGAAAAAACGGCGAGCTTGTGAAGGGGGGGGCGGTCGGTCAGTCGCGTTCGTACGCTCCCACGCTGTACGCGCTCCCCGCGCCGGCGCCGGTGCGGACCACGCCGTCGAGATCGGTCAACACGGCGCCGCAACTCTGGCTGTTCCCCGCACCGCAGGTTTCCTCGGACGTGTCCTTGCCACCCAGCGCAATGGCCGCAGGGGTGCTCGCGGTGAGGTGGTAGTCGCCGCTCTCCGGCGCGGAGAAGAAAACCTCAGCCATCGTCCCGTACTCACGGTTGTTGCTCGCCTGGGTGTAGTTGGCGTCGACCTGGTTCGCGGTCAGGTTCGGTCCCCAGTTCCAGTAGAAGTAGGCGAAGCCGGCGGCGACGTTGTTCTCCATCGAGTCGGGGAAATCGGCGTTGTGCAGCTTGCGAAAGGCGTGGAAGTCGGAGGCCACAGCGAGGCCAGTCGCGGCGACGAGGTTGTTGGTCAGCGAGACGTGGCTGCGATCGCCGCAGCCGAAGCGGACACCGTAACACTCGGTGCCGGTCGCCCCACTCGCGAGGCTCGCGTCCATCACCACGGTGTTGTTGCTGACGATGGCCGCCCCGGACGGGCTGGTGTCACCGTTGATGCCGTACGGCGTCAGGTAGAGGCCCGCGACCCCGTCAGCCGCGTGCCCGCCGACCAGCAGGTTGTTGGTCAGCACGTGGTCGCCGAGGTAGATGTCCGTGGTGACCGCGAACTCGGCGACGTTGGCGCCGCCGTTGGGCGTTCCCGGATCCAAGATCACGTCGCCGCAGTGGATCTGGTTGCCCTCGAGCACGGTGGCGCCACGGACGATCTTGACGCCGATGGCCCAGTAGGAACCCAGGTTCGACAACTGTGTCGACGCGTCACCGCCGACGATGGTGTTGTGACGCAGGGTCACGTCGCTGTCCGAGATCTGGACGGCGATGGAGCTCGCGTATTGCCACTCCCGTGCGTAGCCGCTGTCGATCCGGTTGCCCTCGATGATGAGCTCGGGCTCGGGGCAATAGTGGACGCTGGCCGGGTCGTCGTCTCGGACCCCGCTCGAGAGGATCGCGAGGCCGACGCTCTTGGTGTTCGCCGGTCGGGGCGCCAGGACGCAATCGCGCAGCGTGAAACGACACACATTGGCGACCTGCATACCGTAGGCCTCCTGGCGAGTGGCGCCGCCGCCGAGGAAGGTGAAGCCCTCCACCCCTGCCCCGGCCGGTCCGATCTCGGAGGCGTTGACCAGCGTCATGTCGTCATTGGCGATGCGCGTCGGGTAGGCCAGGCTGTCCTGGATCGAGAAGTCGGGGCTGTATCCGCCGCGCAGGTAGACCCCGTCGATCAGGTTGAGGCTCTCGCGGTAGGCAGCGCCGCCGCCGCGACTGGCGACGCGGATCTCATGCAGCCCCAAGGTGTAGGCGGCTCCGATCCCGCCGGCGACCGTCGCGTAGGGCTTGCTCCGGTTCCCGACCCGCCCCAGATCCGAGCATGCGTGGTCGTCCGGGCATCGAACGTAGACGGCGTCGGTGATCACGTCGAAGCTACCGAGAGGATAAACAGGCGAGGAGAAGGGGTCGGCGGTGACGTCGGCCCGCACTCGCCACCAATAGGTGATCGGTTGGAACAGCGCCGGCGCCTCCGCCGCGGTGAGCGTCAGGTTGGCGCCATCCTGGGCGTTGACCTCAACCTGGTGCAGCACGGGCTCGGCGAAGGCCGCATCGTCGTCCACCTGCAGGGTGTAACCTTCCGCGCCCGCGCGCGCCGTCCAGATGAATAGCAGGCCCGCGGGATCGACCTCCAGGTTGGCCTGGGGCCAGAGTGGCTCCGGTGGCGTCACGTCAGGCTCGCCGAAGCCGAGGAACACCTGGCTTCGCTCGGCTTCTGGCAGCGGGTTCCCGGCCAGGTCGGCGATCGCGCTCAGGGACAGCACATAGGCCCGACCCGGCTGCAGCGGCTCGGTCACCAGCGTCACGTTCTGGTCATTCTCGGTCAACAGCTGGGCGATCGCGACCGGGCTGCCGCCCAGCCGCTCGAGGGCGTAGGCCGCGGGGTCGACGACCTGCAGACGAGCCATTGGCTCACTGAACGTGACCGAGACGGTCGCGCTGGTCAGCGCCGCCACGCCGAGCAGCTCCGGTGGAGTCGTGTCCGGCACACCAAAGCCGACGAAAGCCTTCGAGGCGGGCTCGGGGAGCGGATTGAGCTGGAGATCGGCCAGCCCGTGGGCGGTCAACGTGTAGAGCGCCCCCGGGACCTGGGCGCCCGTGACCAGAGTGACGTGCTGCGGCGCCTCGCCGTCGTCGGCGCGCACATCGACGACCGCGAGCGTTTGGCCGAACGGATCGACGATTGCATAGGCATCGCGGTCGAGCACCCCCGCCGACATCACCTCGCCGAAGAAGACATCGACGGTGGTCTCACTCGCCGCCGAGACGGAGAGGATCTCCGGCGCCGACCGATCGATGGCCGCCGCGGGCAGGCAACGGAACAACAGAGGATGGCAGACGGTTCCCCGAGTGCACGCCTTGTCGCTCCGGCAGGCCACGTCGACCTCCTCGGACAGCACGAGGTCGGGAGCACACGCCGAGGCCAGCGCACCGAGAAGGAATAGAGCCGAGATGCGACGTCGCAAGCTCATCAAGCCTCCCCGCTGGCCCTGGTGCCGTCTGGCCGAGCCGCTCGAACGAGATTTCCGATCGATAGGCGGCTACCCGAGTGGTGTCAACCGCGGAGGCCCTTGGCCCCCGGATGCGACCACGCGGCCGATGCCATCGCGCGACAAACCGGGTATATGCTGGATCGCATCGCCCGGGCGCGGCCCCGTCGCGCCCAGGGAAGAGGAGGGGTGATGCCGACACGCCGAGCCACCACGATCCTGCTCATCGCTCTGAGCGCCGCCTGCGCGGCCTGCTCGTCGAAGGTCACCGCCGGCGCCGACGGCGACCCGGCCGGCGGCGACGCGGCGCCGGTGACCACCTGCGTCCCGCTCGGCTCGTCCTGCGCCGGCGGGGGCGTCTGCTGCTCGGGGACCTGCTCGGTCGAGGGGATCTGCAGCACCGGCGTCACCGGGTGTGGGGCGACCGGCGCGACCTGCCGGGACAACCTGGATTGCTGCTCGTTCCGCTGCGACGGCGGCGTCTGCTCGGCCGAGCAATGCCTGGACGTCGGCGCAACCTGCAGCTCGGCGAGCGAGTGCTGCACCGCCGTCTGCACCGCAGATCAGTGCAGCACCATCCCGGACGCAGGGGGCTGCAAAGTGGTCGGCCAGGCCTGCAGCCTCGGCAGCGAGTGCTGCTCGACCGCCTGCCCGGCCGGCTTCTGCGCCCCGCAGGCCAGCTGCCGGGCGACCGATGATCTGTGCTTCGGCGACCTCGACTGCTGCACCAGCATCTGCAGCCGGAACGACGGGACGCCGGGCGCGTGCGTGTTGCCCCCGGGCGGCTGCGGTCAGGGCGGCATGCCCTGCACCAACAACTCCACCTGCTGCACGCGCATCTGCGCCGACCCCGGCACCGGCGCCACGATCTGCCTGCCGGCCAGCGGCTGCCGAATGACCGGCCTCGCCTGCATCGACGCGCAGTCGTGTTGCGGCGGCGGCACCAACCCGAACGGCACGGTCAGCTGCGTCAAGGCCGAGCCCGACGACACGTTCGGCCGCTGCGACAACGGGCAGGCCTGCAACCCGGTGGGCAACATCTGCGGGGCGACCTTCATCCTCCCCGACGGCTCGAGCTACTCGGTCAACGCCTCGCAGAACTGCTGCGACGGGAAGCAGGCGGTGTGCAAGTTGGACGCCGCCGGCATCCCGCGCTGCTTCGGCGGCGGCAGCACCGAGTGTCCCGACGGCTACACCGGCGTGCCGCCGTGCTGCATCGCCGAGGGGGAGCTGTGCCAGTTCCGCGATCAGTGCTGCGCCGGGTTGCTCTGCCTGCCCGACGTGAACGGCGTGCTCCGCTGCGGCGGCTCGGACTGCATCCCGCTCGGCGACCCGTGTGACCCGGCCGGCGGCGCTCCGTGCTGCAGCGGCGAGTGCCTGGCCACGGGCGCGGGCTTCGCCTGCCGCGCCCCGGATCCGACCTGCGCGCCCAACGGCGCCGGCTGCGACACCGCAGCCGACTGCTGCTCCGGCCTGTGCGTCAACGGGGTCTGCGGCGCGACCACCTGCCAGGGCGAGGGGGACGCCTGCACCACCGACGGCGACTGCTGCGTCGGCCTGACCTGCATCATCCCGGCCGGCTCGTTGAGCGGCACCTGCACCACCGGCGGCGGCTGCGCGCTGGTCGGCCAGGCCTGCTCGACCGCGAACCCCTGCTGCCCGGGCAGCACCTGTGTGATCAGCGGCACGTTCACCCTCTGCGACGACAGCGCGCCGTGCAGCTGCTGGGCGGAGGACCCGGTGTAGCGTCAGCCCCCGCCAGTGAAGGTGCGCCCGCGGCGCGTCCTTGACCGCCCTGCGCCGCGGAGCGAAAACGGCGCACGCAAGCAGAAGAACACCGCGCGAGCGCGCCGCGAGGCGAGCCCCCCCTCAACGCAGGGTCAACGTCGATGAGATACGCCCGAACCCTCTTCGCTGTTGTTGCGTCCAACGCCGGACTCGCGACCTGCTCGGTCGGCCTCGACCTCCCCGACAAGGCGCTCGTCCGCTGCGCGCGCAACAACGAGTGTCCGACCGGCTCCTTCTGCAACCTGGAGACCGGGCGATGCGTTCGCGACGGCACCTCGGATCTCGAGGCACCTGCGGTCGTACCGCCAATCACCGTGAGCCCCACAGTCGGCAACGCCACGGCCGTCTTCACCGTGTCGTTCTTCGTCAGCGAGGAACTCGCCGCGCCGCCGCAGCTCTTCGTCGACGGCTTCGAGACCGAGCTCGCCTTCGAGGCCCAGGCCTCTGACCCGAGCGCACGGCGCTTCGTCTACTCCTACACTCCTGACGGGACCGAAGCCGAGGGCGCTAATCCGCTGACCATCAGCATGCGCGACACGTTCGGGAACCTGGCGCGCGGCGCGCTCGGCGCGAGCCTGGTGTTCGACTTCACCGCCCCGCAGGTCCTGTCCGGGTCCGAGAGCGTGACGATGGTGCCCGGGGCCGACAACCCGCTGCTGCGGGTCAGCAAGGCTCGGGCCGGCACCACCGTCAACGTCGGGTTCTCGGTCACCGAGCCGCTGGCGCAGGACTCCACGCCGGCGTTGCGAAGCACCGCTCCGGCCGAGATGATCTTCGATCTACTCACCACGAGCGGCACGGCCCTCCTTTTCGCCCGAACGCTGCAGGCCACGCCGGTCGAAGGGACGTATACCCTCGAGGCCTGGCTGCGTGACGTCGCCGGCAACGAGGCCTGGCGGCCGGTGGTGTTCACCGGCACCGGCCTTGAGGTCGACACGACGGCGCCGCTCACCCCCGACGTCGATGCCGCCGATCGGATCGTCCACCGTCGCACGCCCTGGGGCCGAGCCGCGACCGACGGCCAGCCGTTCTTCGTCGTCGAAGGTGCCCCGGGGGCGCTGGCCGAGGAAGGCACGGTCCTGGTCCACGCCTCGGCCAGCGCGCCGCGTATCGAGCTCGGCCGAGGTGGGAGCGACGGCCTCGGCGGCTTCGAGCCGATCCCGCTCATCGCGGTCGACGTCGCGCGCGTCTGGGTGTCGCTCGTCGATCAGGCCGGCAACGAGTCCGTCGCGGCGGCGGTGCGTGACGTCGAGTGGACGGCGACCCTCGGGTTCAAGACCCCGGGGGACAGCTCTAACCCGTTGGTCTTCGAGCGGCGGCGCGTCTTCAACGGCGCGATACAGCAGAGCGAATACGTCAGCGAGGGCGGCGCGCCACAGGGACTCGCGCGTCTCGGGGATGACACGAGCGACGAGTTGGTCAGCATCTGGGAGAAGGACCTCGAGCCCGGCACTCTCCCCGGCCTGTCGTACGGCTTCGGGCTGGCCTTCGACCGCGCGCGCGGTCGTGCGGTCCTTTGGGGCGAGGACACCGAGTCGATCGTCTACGAGTGGGACGGCCAGCGCTGGGAGTCCGTGGTCCCGGCCGATCCGGAGACCGACGGCAACCCCAGACCGCGCGACGGGACCAACCTGGTCTATGACCCAGGGGCCGGACGAACGCTGATGTTCGGCGGCACCGCCACTGGCTGCAGCACCACCGGCAACACCTGCGCGGACCTATGGGCCTGGGACGGAAACAGCTGGGAGCTGCTGCACAAGTGGAGCGAGAGCGCCCCGGACGCGAGCCCGGCGCCGCGCTCGTACTTCGCGATGACCTACGACGCGCTCCGCAGGCGCACCCTCGTCTTCGGCGGGCAGGGGGCCTCGGGCGAGTTTCTGGGCGACACCTGGGCCTGGGACGGTGCCGCCTGGACTCTCGTGTGCGGCGGCTCAGCCCCGGCCTGCGGGCCCTCGCCCCGGCGTGAGCTGAGCATGGTCTTCGACCCCTCGCGTGGCGTCACCGTGATGTACGGCGGCATCCTCACGCCTGGCGACCTCTCCTGCACCAACATCTCTAACGGCGTGTGCGGCGATACCTGGGAGCTGAATGGCAGCGTCTGGACGGAGAAGCTGGTCACCGAGCCGGGCAGCACCGGCTATCCGTTGCGCAACCCGGCCCTCGCCTACGACCCCCATAGCCAAACCGTCGTGCTCTTCGGCGGCCGACTTCACCCGTCGAACGACTGTGGCTCGCCTCGCGCCATCCCGCTGCTCGCCTACCTGTGTGATGAGCTGTGGTCCTGGGACGGCGGGCAGTGGCGCCCAGTGCTCGAGCCGCTGTTCAACCACTCCCACCCCGGCCCCCGCAGCCACGCCCGCGCGGTCGCCGACGGCCAGGGCGCGGTTCTGCTGGTGGGCGGCGAAGGCGCGAGCACGTCGGGGATGCGCCCCGACTGGCAGGACAGCTGGACGTGGGACGGCGCGGCGTGGACCGAGCACAGTCGCTACGCTCCACCGGGCGGCGTGACCCTGGCCGAGGACGACCGGCTGGCGTCCCACTCCGCAGTCTACGACATCAACCGAAGCCAGCTGCAGACGTTCAGCGCCTACCAGTACTTCGACGCGCCAGGGTTGATGTGGTTGCGCCACGCCGGCGGCGGCTGGCGCGTGAGCTGCGATCCGCTGGTGGAGGTCTGCCCGGCGTCGTGCATCGGGCCCGCAGAGGCACCGTGTGGCTATAGCTGGCGCACCGCCTACCACGATCCGGGCCGCGGGCTGACGGTGCTCTTCTCCGGGATCGGCGAGGAGCAAGGCTTCTCGGACCAGTGGTGGTTCGATGGCTCCGGTTGGCAGGACGTCAGCCCGATCGGCATCGAGGGGGTCGACTATCCGCTGGGGAGGTATCAATCAGCCATCGCCTTCGACGACCGCCGGGGACTCGCGCTGCTATTCGGCGGCTTGAGCTTTGACTTCGGGGCGCAGGACGACACCTGGATCTATGACGGCACGACCTGGTCGGACGTCTCGCCGGTGGGCACCAGCGGCGTCGACGTCCCGACCCCCCGCTACGGCCACGCGCTGGTCTACGACAGCGGCCGCGATCGCGTTCTGTTGCTCGGAGGGACCGACAACCTCTACCCCGACTACGGCGAGTGCGACTACCCCACGTACCTCGACATGTGGGAGTGGCGCTTCGACGAGGCAGCGTGGCGCCGCCTCGTCAGCCAGGTCCCCGACGGCCTCGGGTTCCAGGCCGCCGCCGCGTACCACCCGCGCACCGGGGACGTCTACCTCGTCGGCGGGTGCGGCCCGAACGGCCGGAGCGACCGCACCTACCGCTTCGACGGTACCACCTGGACCGACGTCTCGCCGATCGACTACACCGGCGACCAGACTCCCAAGCCACGCGTCAACGCCGAGTTGGTCTTCGCCGAGACCGATGGCCGAGTGCACCTCATCGGCGGGGATATCGACGCGGTGTTCCCGCACAACCTCTGGCGCCTGCGCGATGAGATCGGCCAACGCCCGGCCCACGTGCTCAAGGTGCCCCTGGCCGCGAGCAAGGCGGCGTCCCCTACCCTGGCCGGGGTCTCGGTCACCTGGCTCGCCGCGGCCGCCGGCAACGGGTGGGATCTCGAACGACGCACCGTGCGCCTGCACGACCGCGGCAGCACCGGAGGCGCCGACCTCGTCCGGACCTACGACACCGAGACCGACCCGGCGGTGGACCTGTCGACGCTCTACGGCCAGACCCAGAACCGGGTCTGGCGCCTGTTCCTGCGCAACGCGTCCGCGACCGCCCCTGGCGTCCTGAACGGATGGTGCGTCATCCCGCAAGGCAAGGCGCCGCAGTGCCGCAGTCCCAACCTCCCACTCCCCGGCGGCCGGGTGGTCTCCGATGCGATGGATCTCTCCGTCGCCGACCTCCCGCTCGCGTCCGACGTGAACGTCAGCGTCGACGTCAGCCACGCCGATCCCACTCAACTGGTCATCGATCTGGTCGCCGCCCCTGGACGTCAGGGCAGCCAACCGGGGGTCCAGCTCCTCCTCTGGTACGAGGGCGGGTGGCGCGCGGTCGACAAGCACGCGACCGAGCCGAGCACCGCACCTGGAAGTGACCTGGAGGACAGCCCATGGCGGCTGGCCTGGAACGCCGATGCCGCTGATCTTCCCCGCGCCTTCGTCGGCACCAGCCCCACGTTGACCATCGCGGCGGTACCGGAAGGCACCGGCGGCGGCGCCAGGACGCGCATCGCCAGTGACTACGTCGAGGTGACCGTGCGCTACCGCGAGCAGTGAGATACTGAGCTCGCGATCGCCGCGCGATCAATATCGGCGCGCCCAGACTCCACCCTGATCCCCGTCGGCGCTCTGCCACACGGTGACCACGTGCTCCTCGGCCGGCGTCGCCGAGGCCTTGAATGCGACCGCCGGCGCGTCCTGCGTCCCGGCGATGGTCGTGTTGACCAGCACCTCGCCGAGCGTCGCGCCCGAGGCCGAGTAGCGGCGAAAGAAGATCCCCGCGTCGTCCACCTGGCCGGTCTGCGCGCCGTTGCCGGCCCAGGCGATCACGTAGGGACCGGAGCCGTGGCGTGCGACCCGGCAGGTGCCCTGCGCCCCCTCCATCGTCCCGTGCACCGTGCCCGGGTTGGCCGTCAGGGGGGCACCCTCGGCGTCGAACCGCCGCGCCACCACGTTGTTCAGGTTGGTCCCTCCGTCGGTGGTCCAGCAGACGACGAACAACCCGCTGGCGTCGATCCCCACGTCCGGCAGCGCCAGGCCAACCGCGGCGCCGGTCGACACGGTCAGCTCCCCTGATGGCGCCGGGTCCGGCAACGCGCCGCCATCCGCGGCGTAGAGCCGGCCTTTGATGTAGAGCGCGCCGGTCATCCACACGACCGCGTAGGTGCCGCTCTGGTTGGTGGCCACCGCCGGCGTCCGCGCGTCGATGAAGGCACCGCTCGTATCGACGCGGGCGTGGCCGCCCTGGGCCACTCCCACGCTGTCGTACCGGCGGTGGAGGACGCCGTCGTAACCCGAGGCCGGGTTCGACTGCCAGACGACGACGAATGCGCCGGCGCCGTTTCGCGCGACGTCCGGGTTGAAGTAGTCGCAGTCCGAGTCGCTGTTGACGACGAACGTGCCGCCCAGGCGTCCACCCGACGCATCGAGCCGCTGCCCGATGATGTCGCGGTTCCCGAAGCTGCCCCGTTCCCAGACCACGACGGCCTCACCAGAATCGCTGACGCCTACCGCCGGTGCGACGTCAGCCAACCCGTCCCCCGGATCGGTAACCGACAGCTCCTGAGAGGCGGGCGCGTTCGGACGGACGACGCGCGCCCAGATGGTCGAGTCGCCACCGTCGCTCCAGACGACCACGACCGTGCCCCCCTCGTTCATCGCCACGTCCGGCGCACCCTGCCCGCCGGCGGTGGTGGCGTTGACCCGGAACTCGCCCCGAATCGCCGTTTGCCGTTGCGAGACGCTGACGTTGTCGGCGGCATCGATGGTCCAGCCGAAGAGCTCGTGCAGTCCATCGCCGCCGAGCGACCACTCAGTCGGCGCGCTGCCCAGGAAGGCGGCCGGAGCCGGCACCGTGCTCGAGATGGTCACCAACCAGCCCGCAACGCCGCTCCCCGTCGTCGGCGCACCGGGGTCGGAGCCGGTCAGCGTCACCGGCACCGGATCGGCGCCGGCGAAGGCCGGCACGACGAAGCTGTCGACCACCGGGGCGGTGGTGTCGACGAAGATCGACACGGGTCCGAACGTCGGGCTGACATTGTCCGCCGCGTCGACAACCCAGGCATAAACGCTCGCCTCGCCGTCCCCGGCCACGGTCACCGTGGCCGGCGGCGCGGCGAGCACGAGCTCGGCCGGGGCCGGCGGTGTGGCGCCCTCTCGCACCAGCCACCGGGCGACGCCGCTGCCGGTGGTCGGATACCCGAGGTCGCCCGCGCTCAGCGTGATCGGCAGGATCCGACTGCTCGCCGGATCGGCGGTGTCGATGGTCAAATCGTCGACCGTCGGCGGCACGCGATCGAGGAGGACCGTCGGCCCCACGCGGGAGGCGAGGATCCCCGCTGCGTCGCGCACCCAGGCGAACAGCGGGTAGCTGCCGTCGCCGTCCGGCAACACGATCTCGACCGGCGGCGAGGTGAGCACGAAGTCGCCCGCCTCGGGCTCTCCGGCGATGGTCGTGACCAGGTAGTAGGCGACCTCGCCGTAGTTGTCGGTCGCCTCGAGGGTGACCTGCAGGGTGCGCTGATTGGCAAACTCCGCCGGCGACACCTCGAACCGGGTGATCTCCGGTGGCACGGAGTCCGCTGCCAGCGTGATCGCGTCCGCCGCGGTCACCTCGTGGTGCGCCGCGTCGCGGAAGCGGGCCGTGACCGTCTTCGCGCCCGGGGTGGGAGTGAGGCTCACCGAGAGCGTGGTCGGGAAGCCCCCCGCCGGCGTCAACCAGCGGCCCGTATTGCTCCCCTCGGCGACGTCCGCGCCGACCGGAATCATCACCTGCTCGGCGCCATCGACCGTCAGCGCCACCTCGACCAGCACAGAGAAGGTGCTCGCGTCATCGTCATTGACCACGATCGCGGCGCCGGTCGGCGGATCGAGGTCCACGGCCAGCGGTGGGGTCCGCGCCAATGTGCCCGGCACGCGGTTCCCGACCGCGTCCTCGAGGTCGAGCTCGACGACGAGGGCCGCGACCGGCAGGAGGTCGACCCCAGCGAGCGAGACCTCACCGACGAGCTGCGCGGCTGCGCCGGTCAGATCGAGGTCGACACCGGCAGAGATGTCGGCCAGCAACACGGTACCGCCGCCGTCGAGCAGCCGCGCCCCGGCGACGACGAGGCCGAGCTCGGAGCTGGCGCCGTAGGCGAGCACGTCGTCAGCCTTCGCCGCCGTCTGGCCCTCCTCGAGCGCCCAGTCCGGGCCGAAGATCGACGGCGCCGTGAAGTCGAGCGCGATCACACCGGCGTTGCGCGTGGCGTGGTTGCCCTGTCGGTCCCAGAGCTCGACCAGCACCGCCAGCGGCTCCGCCTCTGGCTCGTCGCCGCCGGCGGTCCAGCTCGCGCGATAGGTCTGCGCTGCCGCGTCATCAGGCGGTTGACTGCTCAGCGTGAAGACGCGAGGCGCCTCCGGGACGTCGAGGGTGATCACCGGGGAGATCGCAACCGGCTCATCAATCGTGAAGGTGAGAATGAACTCGGTCCCGGCTCGCCCGACGGTGCGGTTGAGACCCGGGGCGCCAACGAACTCGGGTGGTCGATCGTCCTTGCTCTTGACCTCGACGCACAGCTCGATCTCGACGCGACAGACGAAGCCATCCGGACACTCCCGGTTGGCCAGGCAATGCACCGGCGTCCCCGGTCGAACCTCGGTCCCCACCAGGCACCCGCCCAGCAGCGTTACCACCGCCAGACATGCAACCTGACACCCGACCACCGGAGATGCTCCCCTCGCCATCACCCCTCCTCAGTTCGCCTTGTCCCTGGCTGCGTTCGGCTGACCTCGCCCGACGGCGGATGGGCCGCGGCGCGCCGCCGGCGAAGGCCGGGCCCCCGTTCAACCATTACAGGCCGAGCAACCGCGTGTACTCGCGCTGGCGCCGCTCGTCGACCGCCGAGCGGAAGTGCACGTACCTCGGCTCGACCTGGGCGCGCAGCACGGTCAACTGCCCGACGACCTCGGCGACGTCGCTCTGCATCTGGTTCACCTTGCTGGCGTCGAAGCTGAACCACATGAAGCTCAGGTCGAAGAAGTAGTGCAGCAGGGGGTCGAGGTCGGTCGCGATGTTGGTCTCGACGAAGCTCTGGAACCCGGCCGATTGCAAGGCCTGCTTCAGCCGTGGCAGCTCGGCGGCCAGATCGCGCATCGCCGACTCGGCCTGGCTCGACCAGTAGAGCGCCTGCATCTTGGCGGCGTCGTACTGCGACTCCCATGATCGGTGGGCGTAGGTCTCCCGCTCTTCGTGGTGGGAGACCTTGCCCTCGCTGTCGTAGACCGGCACGCTCTCGTACTCGGGGTACGGCTCGGAGGCGGCGAGCAGGTTGCGGTACAGGATCGCCTGGTCGGCCCGCGCCAGCGCGGTGCGCGCCTCGTCGGCCGCCTTCATCGTCGCCACGAGCGCCAGGTAGGCCGGCTGGACCCGCCCGAGCTCGGCGAAGTCGGCGCGGTACTTCTCCTCGACCGGCACCTGCATCAGGTACTTGTGGATCGAAAGGATGACGTCGTCGCCAGCGCCGGCGGCGAGCTGCGCCAGCTCGGCCGAGGCGCCCAGCTGGACGTCGCGTTGCCCCTTGCCGGTCCGATACAGGCGCCCCTCGGCGCTCTCGCCGCCGATCAAGCGGTCGAGCCAGCCCCACGCCTGGTGCCAGGCCACCTCGGTGCTGGCGTAGCTCTCGACCGCCGCGGCGAACGCGTCGGCCGAGCGCGACACCGCAGCGCTCGCCTGCTTGGCGTCGTTCTGCTCGCGCACCAGGCGGGCGAGCTCGGCCTCCCACGCCGCGGTCGCCGCGGGGCCCTCGTGCGCGCGGACCCGCGCGAAGGCCTC
>JBFYZW010000098.1:0-2739 GCA_041309305.1 Deltaproteobacteria bacterium
CCCGCGCCGCCCCGCCACCGAGCGATGACCCGCCGCCCTCGCCGCCCGCCGCGGTGCCCGCGCCCGGCTTCGGCCGCGAGCCGACCGTGATCCGCAACATCCGCGAGGTGCTCGCCTCGGCCGGCGTGGCGACGCAGACGGCGACGATTATCGCCATCGCCGTCCGCGACGATCCCGGTGCCGGCGCCGAGAGCACACCGACCGCGCGCGCCGATTGCCTCGCCGCCTTCGCCGCGGCCGGCGCCGAGCTGGCCGTCGACCACCCGGCGCTGCTCGCGGCGAGCTTCGCGGCCCGGGTCGACGACACCGACGTCGCCGAGGCGCTCGACCTGGCGCTCGGCCTCACCCGGCGGCCGGAGCTGTCGACCGCCGGGTTCGGCCTGGCCCGCGGACTGCTCCGGGTCACCGGCGCCGACCAGGCCAGCGGGCCCGGGCTCGACCGGGCAATAGGTTTGGCGGAGGTCGCCAAACCCGGGGTCGTGCTCACCGACGAGGCGCTCGAGAAGGTCGCCGGGCGCACCTTCGCTCTCCGCTCGGTCAGCGCCGCGGTCCCGGCCTTCCGCCTCGATCCGGAGCAACCGCAGTGGCTCGACCGCTGGGAGCAAGCGGCGCTGGTCAACGAGCCGGAGCTGTGCGGCCAACGCGCCCCGCTCAAGCGCCTGCGCTCGCAGCTGCGCTCGCCCGGGCGCAAGGTGGCGTTGATCCGGCTGCGCGGCCGCCCGGGCTCCGGCCGCTTCCGCCTGCTCGGCGCCGCGCTCGCCGATCTCGGCATCGACGAGGCACGCGTGTTGGTCGGCGAGCCGCACCCGCTGGCCGCCGCCCCCTACTGGCCCGTCGTCACCATCTGCCGCCGCCTGCTCGGCCTCGCCGACGGCCCGGTCCAGGACCACCAGCTGCAGCAGGCGCTCGACCGCCTCGGCGCCGCGTCGGCGAGCACCGCGCCGCTCAAGGGCCTGGCCGCGCCGATCGGCGCGCTGCTCGGCACCGAGGAGACCGACGAGGCGCTGCTCGAGCTCGTCGATCCGGCGGCGATGCGCACCCAGATCGCCACCACCTTCCGGCTGCTGGTCGAGACCGCCGCCGACGCCGCGCCGGATCGTCCCCTCGTCGTCGTCGTCCGCGACGCCGACGCCGCCGACCCACCGACCCTGCACGCGCTGGCCCACCTGGCGCTCGCCTATCAGGGCGCGGCCCAGCTGGTCATCGCCCTGACCTACCGCGGCGCGTTCCGGCCACCGGCCGGCCTGGCGGAAATCTCCACCGACGAGATCACGCTCGAGCCGCTGGCCCGAGCCGAGATCGACGCGCTCGTCCGCTCGGCCCTCGATCAGGAGGAGCTGCCCGGCGACCTCTTGCGCCTGATCAGTGACCGCGCAGGCGGCTCGCCCCTGCTCGCCCTGACGTTGACGCGCCTGTTGGTCGAGACCGGCGCCATCCAACGCCGCGACGGGCGGTGGGAACGCGGCGCGCCGGTCGGGGCCGCGGAGCTGCCCAAGAAGATCGGCGACGCGCTGGCGCAACGGATCCGCCGGTTGCCCCACCGGCTCGCCGACCTGCTCAAGATCGCCGCCACGGTCGGTGAGCCGCTGCTCTGGGGCGCGCTCGAGCTCGCCTGGGTCCACCGCGGCTGGGCTCGCGACGAGCTCGAGCGCACCGTCGGCCTACTCGCCGAGATCGGCTTCGTCCAGCGCGACCCGGGTCGAGGCCTGCGCTTCACCCACCCGCTCGTCCGCGCCGCCGCCTATCACCTGCAGACCGCCGACGAACGGCGCGAGACCCACCGGCTCGCCGCGGTCGCCTACCGCGAGCGCTACCCGAACGCCCACCGCCAGATCCCGGCGGTGCTGCTGCGCCACTCGATCGAGAGCCACGACCCGACCGGCGCGCTCACCGCCGCGGTCCACGCCGTGCGTCGAGCCCTGCTCCTGCACGACCACAAGCGCGGCCTGGCCATCGCCGGGCAGGCGCTGGCCCTCGCCGACGACGGCGGCCCCGAGGCGTCGCAGGCGCGGTTCGACCTGCTCGCCGCGCGCGAGCGGTTGACCGACGCACGCGGCCTGCGCCGCGAGCAACGCGCCGATATCAAGGAGATGGTCGCCCTCGCCGAGCGCATCGGCGACGAGCGGCGCCTCGGCGTCGCGCTGCACCGCGCCGCCCGCCTGAACCTGCTCGCCGGCGACCTGCCGCGCGCCCGCAGCATCGCGGGCAAGGCCCTGGCGCGCCTGCGCCTCGGCGACCCGCTCGATCTGGCCAACGGCCTGCGTACGCTGGCGCTGATCCGCTGGCAGGAGCGTGATCCCGCCGAGGCGGCTGCCGCGCTGCGCGAGGCGATGCAGCTCTACGCCCGCCTCGGGCACCGGCGCGGCGTCGGCTACGTGCTCCACTCGCTCGGCCTGTTCGCCCTCGACACCGGGGCGCTCGAGCAGGCCCGGCACCACTTCGAGCAGGCGCTCCAGGTCAAGATCGAGACCGACGACCAACACGGCCGCGCCGTCGTGCTCGACGCGCTCGGCCAGGTCGCGTTGCTCGACCGCGACCAACGCGCCGAGGCCTGGCTCAACGAGGCGCTCGCGCTCCGCCAGGCTGCCGGTGATGCCGACGGGTTGGCCCAGACCGAGCTGAACCTGGGCGAGGCCCTGCTCGGCCGAGACCCGGCCCGCGCCGAGAGCCTGGCTCGTCAGGCGATCAAGCGCTGCCGCACGCGCCGCCAGGGCGCGACCAAGGCCGAGGCGCACATCC
>JBFYZW010000099.1:0-5437 GCA_041309305.1 Deltaproteobacteria bacterium
GCAGCGCGCCCGAGCCCTGGCCGCGGTGCTCGACGCCGCCAACCGCGCCCGCCGCGAGCTGGAGAGCGACACCCTCGCCGCGGCGATCGCGCAGGTGCGCGACCTCGGCCTCGACAGCCAGGCGGCGCTGGTCGTCGCCGACCCCACCTGGCACCCCGGGGTCGTCGGGCTGGTCGCCACCCGCCTGGTCAGCCGCTTCCACCGCCCGGCGATCGTCATCGGCGAGGGGGGCCGCGGCTCCGGCCGAACGTTCGAGGAGCTCGATCTGTTCGCGGCGATCGAGCGCACCACGGACCACCTCGACCGCTTCGGCGGCCACCGCGCCGCCGCCGGCGTCACGCTCAAGCCGGGGTCGCTCGCCGCGTTCCGCGCCGCCTTCACCGCCGAGGTCGAGCGCCGCCTCGGCCGGCCCCCCTTCGTCGCCTCGCTCGCCCCCGACCTGGAGATCGACACCGCCGGCCTGAGCCTCGAGCTGCTCGCGGCGCTCGAGAAGCTCGAGCCGTTCGGCCAGGCCAACCCGGAGCCGCTTCTGGTCGCCCGCGGCCTGGCGGTGCGCGCCAAGCGGGTGGTCGGCGACCGCCACCTGAAGCTGCGTCTCGGCGACCCCGGACTCGACGCCATCGCCTTTGGTCTGGGCGAGCTGGCCGAGGCGCTACCGCCGCGGGTCGACGTCGCCTTCAACCTGACGCGCAACGACTGGCAGGGCCGCAACGAGCTCCAGCTCAAGATCGCCGACCTGCGCCGCTCCAGCTGACGGTGTGGGCACGCGGCCGGCGCCATGCTATGAGGCCGGCCATGAGCACCAAGAAGACGACCAAGAAGCCGGTCACGAAAAAGTCCCGGGCGCGCAAGCCGGGCAAGCTCTCCGCCGCCGAGCACATCGGGCTGATGGAGACCTGGAGCGCGCACAACTACCACCCACTGCCGATCGTCGTCGCGAAGGCGGAGGGCGTCTGGGTCACCGACGTGGCCGGCAAGCGCTACATGGACATGCTCGCCGCCTACTCGGCGATCAACTTCGGCCATCGCCACCCGGCGTTGCTCAAGGTCGCCCGCGCCCAGCTCGACCGCGTCACGTTGACCAGCCGCGCCTTCCACAACGACCAGCTCGGCCCGTTCTGCCAGGCGCTGGCCAAGCTGTGCGGCATGGAGGCGGTGCTGCCGATGAACACCGGCGCCGAGGGGGTCGAGACGGCGATCAAGACGGCGCGCAAGTGGGGTTACGTCAAGAAGGGCGTCGCCCCCGGCCAGGCGAAGATCATCTGCTGCGCCGGCAACTTCCACGGCCGGACGACGACGATCGTCAGCTTCAGCACCGACCCGACCGCGAAGGACGGCTTCGGCCCGTACACGCCCGGCTTCCGGGTCATCCCGTACGGCGATCTCGGCGCGCTCGAGCGCTCGCTCGACAACACGACCGTGGGCTTTTTGGTCGAGCCGATCCAGGGCGAGGCCGGCATCGTGATACCGCCGCCCGGCTACCTCAAGGGGGCGCGGGAGTTGTGCCGCGCTCGCAACGTGCTGTTCATCGCCGATGAGATCCAGGCGGGGCTGGGGCGCACCGGCAAGACCTTCACCTGCGAGCACGAAGGGGTGAAGCCCGACCTCTACATCCTCGGCAAGGCGCTCGCCGGGGGGATCATCCCGCTCTCGGCGGTCGTCTCCAGCCGCGAGATCCTCGGCGTGTTCAAGCCGGGCGAACACGGCAGCACCTTCGGCGGCAACCCGCTGGCCTGCGCCATCGGCCGCAAGGTGATCGAGCTGCTGGCCACCGGCGCGTACCAGCGCCGCTCGGCGGTCTTGGGCGACTACCTGGTCGAGCGCCTGCGCCAGGCGGCGTTGCCCAAGCTGAAGGAGATCCGCGGCAAGGGGCTGTGGATCGGCCTCGAGCTGACGCTGGAGGCCGGCAAGGCCCGCCCCTACTGTGAGCGCCTGATGGCCGAGGGCCTCCTGTGCAAGGAGACGCACGAGCAGACCATCCGCCTGGCCCCGCCGCTGTGCATCAGCAAGCAGGAGCTCGACTGGGCGATCGAGCGCCTGGTCAAGGTGCTGAGCTGAGCGCGGCGTTTGGGAAGCGGAGCTCGACCCGCGTGCCCTGCCCCACCGTCGACGTGATCGCCAGCGCGCCGCCGTGGTCGCGCATCACCTCGCGCGCGACGTAGAGGCCGAGCCCGAGCGCCCCCTCGGCGGTGCGGGTGGAGAAGAACGGCTCGCCGACGCGGGCGAGCAGCTCCGCGCTCATCCCGACCCCCTGGTCCTCGATCCACAGGCGTGGCGCACCGTCTGGGTCGACGGCGGTGCCGACGGTGAGCGCGCGATCACGCGCCGGCAACGCGGCGAGCGCGTTGTGCACCAGGCCGACGATCACCTGCAGCAGCGCCTGCGGTTGGCCGTGGACCTTCGACCCGGCCGCGGCGAGCGTGAGGCGCAGCGCGTCGGTCGAGCGGCGTACCATGGGCTCGAGCAGCGCGATCGCCTGCTCGACCAGCGGGTTCAGGCCGACGAGCTGCGCGCCGCCCCCGGTACGCGAGAGGCCGCGCAGGTTGGCGATCACCTGGGCGATGCGCTGACCGCTGTCGACGATGTGCCCGGTGGCCTGCTCGACGGTCGCCCGGGCGTCCTCGACGGTGAGCCCGCCGATGCGCACGTCGCCCAGCTCGCGCACCTGCGCCTCGACCATCGGCCACAGGTCGGCGCAGATCTTCTGCAGCAGCTTGGCGTTGAGCAGGATCACCGTGTTCGGGTTGTTGATCTCGTGCCCCAGCGACGAGGCCAGACCGCCGAGCACCGCCAGGCGTTGGCCGGTGATCAGCTGCGCCCGCGCCGGGCCGTGCGCCGCGCTCATCTCTGCCGCCGGCGCAGGCGATTGTTCAACGCCTGCCGCGACAGGCCGAGCAGCCGCGCCGCGATCGTCTGGTTGTCCCCGGCGCGCCGCAGCGCCTCGGCGATGAGCAGCTCCTCGGCTTGCTCGAGGGTCGGCAGCGTCTCGCCGAGCTCGAGCAGGCCGGCCCGCCGCTTGTCGCCCTCCGGCTCGCCCCGCCCCTCGAGGCCGAGCTTCTCGGCCATCCGCCGCATCGACAGCGAGCCGCCGCGCTGGTGGCTGACCGCGTCGAACATCAGCCCCTCGAGCTCGCGGACGTTGCCGGGGAAGTCGTAGCAGCCGAGCAGCGTGAGCAGCTCCTCCGGGACTCGCGGCGGCCTGACGCCCAGCGCCGCCGCCGCCCGGGCGACGAAGTGCTCGACCAGCAGCGGCAGATCGCTCTTGCGCTGGCGCAGCGGCGGCAGGTGGACGTGGTGGGTGGCCAGGCGGAAAAAGAGATCGGGCCGCAGCCCGCCGGCGCTGCGCAGCAGCTCCAGCGGCCGGTTGGTCGCGGCGACGACCCGCGCGCTCGAGCGCCGCGCGACGTCGGCGCCCACCGGGTAGTAGGATCCGTCCTGCAGCAGGCGCAGCAGCTTGACCTGGGCGACGGCGCTGAGGTCGCCGATCTCGTCGAGGACGAGCGTCCCGTCGCGCGCCCGTTCGACCAGGCCCTGGCGATCGGCGTCGGCGCCGGTAAACGCTCCGCGGCGGTGGCCGAAGAGCGCGTCGGCGAGCAGCGGCTCGTCGACGCCGGCGACGTTGACGGTGACCAGCTCGCCCGGCCGGCCGCTGAGCGCATGGATCGCGCGCGCGACCAGCTCCTTGCCGACGCCGGTCTCGCCGGTGACCAACACCGGCTGCGCGGTGCGCGCCACCGCCTCGACGTAGGAGAAGATCGACAGCATCGTCGGGTGGGCGGTGACGATGGCCGCGAACTGTTCCGGCCGTTCGAGCCGACCGGTGGCCAGATAGCGCTTCAGCGCCGCGTTCTCGTCCTGGACCGAGCGGACGCGGATGGCGCGCAGCACCGCGGTCGTCAGCCGCGCCTCGTCCACCGGCTTGACCAGATAGTCGAACGCGCCGCCCCGGATCGCCTCCACCGCCCGGTCGACGTCGTCCACCGCGGTGACGATGATCACCGGCAGCTCGGGGACCTCGACGTTCAGCTCGGCGAGCACCTCGAGCCCGGAGCGGTGCGGCATCATCATGTCGAGCAGCGTCACCGCGACGTTGTGCTCACGCACCAGCGCGGCCACCTGCCGGCTGTCGGTGCAGCAGAGCGTGTTGTCGATCCCGGCGCTGGCGAGCACCAGACGCACGGTGTCGAGGAACACCGGCTCGTCGTCGACCAACAGGACGGGTGTCGCCGGCACCATCGCGCTCCCCTCCCGGAGCCACCTTCCCCCAGGGGCTGCTTACCCTATCGCGTCGCCCGGGCGCCAGCGCGGTCAGCGGCGCCTTGTGGCCTTCTTGGCCGCCTGCTTCTTCGCCGCTGGCGCGCGCTTCGCCGCTGGCTTCTTCGCGCCGGCGGCGGCGCCGTTGACCAAAAAGTCGAGCAGCGCCTTCTGCGCGTGCAGGCGGTTCTCCGCCTGGTCGAAGACCCGCGACTGCGGGCCGTCGATCACCTCGGCGGTGACCTCCTCGCCCCGGTGCGCCGGTAGGCAGTGCAGGAAGATGGCCGTCTTCTTGGCCGAGCGCATCAGCGCCGCGTTGACCTGATAGCCGCGGAAGGCGGCCAGCCGCTTCTGGCTCTCCGCCTCCTGGCCCATCGAGGCCCAGACGTCGGTGTAGACGACGTCGGCGCCGTCGACACCGGCGAGGTCGGTGGTCACCTCGAGCTCGGCGCCGGTCGCCGCGGCCTCGCGGCGGGCGGCGGCGAGGCTCGACTCGTCGAGCAGGTAGCCGGCCGGCGAGACGACGCGCACGTGCATGCCGGTGCGCGCGCCGCAGAAGACCAGCGAGCGCGCGACGTTGTTGCCGTCGCCGACGAAGACCAGCCGCTTGCCGGCAACGCCACCGAGCTGCTCGCGCACGGTCAGCGCATCGGCCAGCGCCTGGCAGGGGTGGAGCAGATCGTCGAGGCCGTTGACCACCGGGATGGTGCTGGCGCCGGCGAGCGCCACGACCTCGTCGTGACCGAAGGTGCGGATCATGATCGCGTCGACGTAGCGCGACAGCACCGCGCCGGTGTCGGTGATCGGCTCGCCGCGGCCGAGCTGGATGTCCTTGCCCAACAGGACGATCGCCGAGCCGCCGAGCTGGGCGATGCCGGCCTCGAAGGAGACGCGCGTGCGCGTCGAGCTCTTCTGGAAGATCATCGCCAGGATCTTGCCGGCGAGCGCCTGGCGAAACGCCGCCGGCCGGGCCTTCATCGCCGCCGCGCGTCGCAGGACCAGATCGTACTCGGAGACCGAGAGGTCGAAGTCGCTCAAGAAATGCCGCACCACGGTGAGACTCCTTGGCTGAGGATGGGCCCCGGCTACCTCAGCCGGCCGCGGCGGGCAAGAGGGCGGCGGCGCCTCACCGGGCCAGGATCGCGCCAGCCGGCGCCGCGCCGAACGCGGCCTGCGGCGCGGA
>JBFYZW010000100.1:0-3671 GCA_041309305.1 Deltaproteobacteria bacterium
TCGTCCTCTCCTCTCGCCGCCCGGCCGCGCTCGTGGGCGCGACGGAGCGGCGGTTAAACACTTCGAGTGTAGTGATTACTCTAAGAGGAGATGGGACCCGCCGCCATTGACGTGCGTCAACCGCCGTCCCGTCCCCGGCGCCCCCCCGTCGCTCTGGCGCAGTCCCCCAAGCCGCTGCGCCGCCCCGTCCCGTCGTCCTGAGCGGCCCTCGCGGCCCAAGGCGCTCGCGATAGACTGGCCCCGTGGAGCGGGACGTCCGTATCGAGTTCCTGAGCGCGATGGCCGGCGCGCTGAGCCGCTTCGGCCTCGACGCCGACGCGACCGAGCGCGGTCTCACGCGGGCCGCCGGGGCGCTCGGTCTGCGCGCCGACTTCTACGTCACGCCGACCTCGATTATGGCCTCGTTCGGCGTGCCCGGGAGGCAGCGGGTGGTCCTGCTGCGCACGCACGAGGCGACCATCGACCTGCAGAGCCTGTCGCTGGTGTCGAGCGTGCTCGACGGGGTGATCGAGGGCGGGCTGACGGCCGAAGAGGCGTACGCCGAGCTCAACCTCATCACCGGGTCCCCGCTGCGCTTCCCCTGGTTCATGACGGTGCTCGCCTCGGGCATCGGGGCGGCCGCCTTCGACCTCCTGCTCAGCGGCCGCTGGGTCGAGGCCGCCGTCGCGGGCCTGGTCGGGCTCGCCGTGGGCGTCATGATCGTCCTCGGGCGGCGCTTCGGTCGGCTCGCCCGTCTCACCGAGCTGCTCGCCGGCCTGCTCGCCGCGGTCCTCGCCCTGGCGGCCGGCCACGTCGTCCCCGAGATCCGCCCTGCCAACGTGGCGCTCGCCAGCGTGCTCCTGCTGTTGCCCGGACTCGGCATCACGCTGGGCGTGGCCGAGGTCGCCGCGCGCCACCTGACCGCCGGCACCGCGCGTCTCGCCGGGGCGATGATGACCCTGCTCAACCTGAGCATCGGCTCCTTCCTCGGCTTCAAGCTGGTGGCCGAGTTCGACCTGATGCCCGCCACGAGTCCGCCCCCCGAGGCGGCGACGTTGTGGATGCTCGCCGTCGCGGCCGGGCTCTCGAGCGTCGCCCTCCTGATCGCCACCAACTCGCGCCCCGCCGACTTCTGGCTCGTCGTGGTCTCCGTCGTCGTGGCGCTCGTGGGCGCGCGCTTTGGGGCGTGGTTCCTCGGGGCGACCTTCGGCGTCGCGCTGGCGAGTCTCGCCGTCGGCTTGTGGAGCAACGCCTATGCGCGCGTCTCGCGGCGGCCGGCGGCGCTCGCGCTGCTGCCCGGCCTGGCGGTGCTCGTCCCGGGCTCCCTAGGCCAGCGCGGCGTTTCCGCCGCCCTCATGGGGGCGACCGCCGGCGTCGAGCTGCTCGTCGCGGCGCTCGTGATCGCCGCCGGTCTCGTCGTCGGGCTGCTCGTCGCCGACGCCACTTTGCCGCCCGCGCCCGACCGTACGTCACAGGGGCGTCGGCTCGTCGGTTGACGCCGCCGGGGCGCATCAAAGCGGCCTCGGCCGACGCCACCCGGGCGCCCCGGGCATCACCGCGTGTGCCGAGCGGCCGCCTCGGGGTACAGTGACGCCCAGTGGACTCCTTCTCGGTACTCATCGGCGGCAAGGCGGGCGACGGCATCACCGAGGCCGGGGGCATGATCGCGCACCTGATGAACGCGATCGGCTACCGGCTCTTCCGCCACGTCGAGGCGCCGTCGCTGATCCGCGGCGGTCACAACTTCGTCATCGTGCGCGCCCACCGGCAGCGCATCAGCGCCCACCGCGACCACGTCAACGTCCTCATCGCGCTCAATGCGGAGACGATCGAGCGTCACGAGTGGCGGCTCAAGCAGCGGCCGATCACGGTGTTCGACTCCGAGGCGATCAAGCCGGCTGGGCTGCCGGCCAGCCTGCACCCGTTCCGCACCGGCATCCCGGTGAAGACCATCCTCGAGCAGGAGGAGGCGCCGCCGGTGATGCGCAACTCGGCCATCCTCGGCGCTTTCTGCAAGGCGATCTCGATCCCGTGGGAGGTCCTCGAGGACGTCATCATGCGCTACCAGCCGAAGAAGACGGAGCTCAACCTCAAGGTCGCGCGCCGCGGCTACGACCTCGCGACCGAGAAGCTCATGGTCGACTTGCCGGGCGGCGTGGCGCAGCCGATCCTCAGCGGTCTCGAGGCCGTCGGTCTCGGCCTGGTACGCGGCGGCCTCAAGGCGTACGCGAGCTACCCGATGACGCCGGCGACCGGGCTCCTGCACTTCCTCGCCAGGCACGCGCCGCGCTTCGAGCTCAAGGTCGTGCAGCCCGAGGGCGAGATCGCCGCCATGCTCATGGCGCTCGGCCTCGCGTACGCGGGCGAACGCGCCGCCGTCGGTACCTCGGGCGGCGGGTTCGCCCTCATGGTCGAGGGGCTGAGCATGGCCGGTCAGGCCGAGCTGCCGGTCGTCGTCGTGCTCGGCCAGCGCCCCGGGCCGAGCACCGGCCTGCCGACGTACACCTCGCAGACCGAGCTCGAGTTCGCCCTCACGGCCGGGCAGGGCGAGTTCCCCCGGGCGATCATCGCCCCCGGCGACGTCGAGCAGGCCTACGCCTGGAGCACTCTGGCCATGGACCTGGCGTGGAAGTACCAGCTGCCGGTCATCGTGCTCGGCGACCGGACCCTGCACGACAGCTCGCAGAGCTTCGACATGGGCGCCGTGCCCGAGCTGCCGCGACTGCGGCAGCTCGACTGGGACGGCGCCCCCATGAACGACGATCCCGACCTCGCCTACCAGCGCTACCTCATCACCGACGACGGCGTCTCGCCGCTGGCCTTCCCCGGGCGCGAAGGGGCTGTCGTCAAGGCCAACAGCTACACCCACGACGAGTACGGCGTCACCACCGAAGACCCGGAGATGACGGTGCGGATGCAGGACAAGTGGCTGCGCAAGGGGCGGGCGATGGCCGAGGAGCTCGACGCGTTGCAGCTGGTGAACGTGTACGGCGACCCGGGTGCGGCGCGGACCGTGGTCACCTGGGGCTCGCCGGTGGGCGCGCTGCGCGAGATCGGCGAGCTCATCGGCGTGCGCGTCGTACAGCCGGTCGTGCTCTGGCCCTTCCCGGCGCGCCAGCTCGAGGCCGCCGTGGCCGGCAGCGAGCGCACGGTCGTCGTCGAGATGAATGCGACCGGGCAGTTCGCCGGCCTCATGCGGCGGTACGGCCTGCACGTCGACGCCGCCGTGAACCGGTACGACGGCCGGCCCTTCGGCGTCGGCGAGCTGCGGGCCAAGGTCGAGGGAGCGCTGAAGTGAGCGTGGAGAAGAAGGGCGCGCAGGCTGCCGCCCCGGCCGTGAAGCTCGGCACCTACGCGAAGAACACCTGGTGCCCGGGCTGCGGCAACTTCGCCGTGCTCAACGCGATCAAGGCGGTCTTCCAGGACCTCATCGCCGGCGGCACCCGGCGCGAGGACATCGTGGTGGTGGCGGACATCGGCTGCAGCAGCAAGATCATGGACTTCATCTGCGTGAACAGCTTCGACTCGCTGCACGGCCGGGCGATCCCGACGGCGGTCGGCGTCAAGCTGGCGAACCCCGAGCTCACGGTGGTGGTGCACGTCGGCGACGGCGGCGCCTATGCCGAGGGCCTCGAGCACCTCGTCTTCGCCGCCCAGCGCAACGCCGACATCACCGTGATCGTGCACGACAA
>JBFYZW010000101.1:0-3462 GCA_041309305.1 Deltaproteobacteria bacterium
GGTCGCCGTCGAGGTGGGCGTCGCCGGCGGCGGCTGCACGTCCCGGGGCTTATGGGTGAACACATCACGAAGCTTGTCGAACCAGGGCATGAGCGTCCTCCGCGCGTCAGACGTTGATCTCTTCCGGGATGATGCCGAGCGCCTTGTAGACGCCGAAGTCGTGCTGGGTCATCTGCTCGACCCAGTACTCGTCCTCCTGCTCGACGTCCTTGCCCTTGAGCCGATCGAGCAGCTCGCGGGCCGAGGTCTCGGTCTTGGCCCAGCCACGGAAGACCGGCCGGTTGTCCTTCGCCGAATGCACGGCCCACAGGTCGACCTTCGGCGGGTGGTAGGCATGCTCCTCGTTCATCTCGGCACTCCCCTGTTCAGGCCGCCAGGGCCCGCTTGAGCTGCACGATCTTGGTCATGTCGCCGGCCAGCGCCAGCCGCTCGGCGACGAAGGCATCGGAGAAGCTGCTCCGCCCCTCGAGCAGGGCGGCGAGCGTCGCCGGGTCGGCGGTGACGATCACGTCCGGATGCTGGCCCGCGCTCGGGCCGGAGACGAGCTCGGCCTTGCCGTCGATCCGCAGCCAGACGGTCGCCGGTACTTCGCCGCGTAGCTCGAGCTTGACCAACGCCTTCAGCTCGCTGCGGCCGAGCCGCTCGAGCACCTTGCCGGTCAGCGCCTCGGCCGTCGGTCTCGTCGCCATCGCCGCCTCCTCAGACCCGCACCGTGCGTGCCTGCACGATGTAGAGCTTCTGATCGTCCTTGTCGAACACCCACTCGACGTCGACCGCGAACCCCTTGCCCGGCTCGACCTTCTTGTGGAACAGCCGCTCGATGTTCATCATCGCCTGCCAGAGTTGCTTCTGGATCTCGGGCGCGATGATGCTGCCGTCCTTGCCGTCGATCTGTTTCTTCAGCGTGTAGCCGTTCTCGGTGATCCGCCCCTCTTCGGTGTTGCCGTGCTCGACGCCGCCGCCGAAGCCTTCGACGACCTGGACCGACGCGGTGCGCCGGTAGCCGGTGTCGGTGTCGCGCGAGATGCCGACCCCCGAGTACTCGGAGTTGAGGCACTTCATCGCCGTGATCGACGGCGCGATGTGCATCAGGTTGTACTCCTCGAGCACGTTGTTTTCGATCGGCGGCGCCTCCCAGGCCGAGGCGAGCACGCCGACCACCCCGCCAACCTCACCGCCTGAGAGCGCGTCGCCGACCAGGATCTCGGCGTCGGTGCGGCAGTTGGGGAAGGAGTCGTACTGCCCGGCGCCCGACTTGTACGGCCGGTCCTCGGCCGAGTAGCTCGAGCGCAGGATCCAGTTCTTGCACTCCTTCATCTTCGGGTTGGCGCGCAGCTCGTCGAGCAGCTTCTGGCCGGCCTCGGTCGGCGTGCCGTCGGGCTTGACCAGGTGCTCGACCACCTTCTGCTTGACCAGCGCGTTCATCTCCAGCCGCACCCGGGTGCGATACTCGGGGTCGGTGTAGAAACGCGACTGGAGGAAGTTGGTGTCGTCGATCGGCCCGACGATTGGATCCTTGGTGTAGACCTCGCGCCAGGCCTGGCCGACGCCGGCGCCATCGAGGATGTCCCAGCAGCGGCTGCTCGGGATGTAGCTGCCCGGCGGGATGAGGTCCTTGAGCGTCTCCTCGACCGCCATCATCGCCAGCACGGTGTTCTTCTCCCCGCCCAGACCCCGCCCGTCGATCCCCAACGCCCCGGCCACCTCGAACGACAGGCAGGCGTGGCCCATGCCCTGGATGGTGTCGGCCGGGGTGTAGATCTTGATCTGGTGCACCGGCCGGTCCGGGTGGACCATGACCTTGTGCTGGCCGATCGTCTTCCACTGCTTCTCGGCCTCGTCCCAGCCGACGTACTCGATCTCGCGGTTCGCGCCGGGGGCCAGCTTCTCGAGCTCGTCCGGCCGGGCCAACCCGTCGGCGACCGCCTGGTCGAAGGGCATCATCACGATCTTGCCGCCGGTGTCATCGTAGTAGATCGGCTTGCCGGCGCACTGGGCGGCGAACTCCTCGTAGGCCGCGCCAATCTCGGCGTTGGCCAGCGCCGCCATCCCGGCGCCGCGCGCGTAGACCGCGCCGTGGCAGTAGCCGCCCGGGAACGGCGCCATGATGCCGCCGACGGCGATCATCTTCTTCTCGTTCAGCGTCCGCACCCAGCACATGTCCTGGCGACCGGCGCCGAGCTCCTTGAGCTGCTTCATGTCCTCGGCCAAGAGCAGGCGCTTGAAGACCACCCGGCCGAGCTTGTTCAGCACCGAGACGCCGTCGGGGTTGACGATCTTGGTCGGGGTGAGCACCTGCTCGAGGCCGACGGTGAGCGCCTTCTGCGCCAGCGCCCGGGCGAAGTGCAGCGGGCCCTCCTTGATCAGGTCGTCGCGGAAGGCGGGGTTCGGCACCAGCTTGCCCTCGGAGACGTCCGGCACCCGAGCGTCGAAGTAGGCGCCGAGGTTCTCGGTCGCCTTGACCACCGCCTCGTAGGCGAGCGCCATCGTGTTGCGGTACTCGCCGAGCTCGACCTGGCCGGCGCCGAACAGCGTATCGATCTCGGCCACCGCCTCGCGCAACGTCGGCCCCTTCTGCGCCACCGGATCGCCGAGATCGCGCATCTGGTCGAGGCCGGAGACGATCGCCTGCTCGAGCGCGAACTTCATCCCGGCGAGCGCCTGGTTCATCTGCTCGGGCGTCTTCAGCTCGCCGACCGCCTCGACGGTCTCGCCGAGGTAGGACGCGGAGAGCAGCTCGAGCTTCTTGTCCAGGTCCCAGATGGCCATGCGCCGGAAGCCCTCGGCGTGCTTGTCGAACTCGGCGCGCAGCGCCTGGCGGGCGCGGGTCAGCGTGCGCAGCGTCGCGCCGGGCGACGCCCGGGTCTCGAGCGCGAAGATCACGTCGGCGAGCTCCGGCTTGGCGCCGTACGCCGAGGAGAAGTTGGCGCGCAGCGTCTGGGCGGTGGGCACGCCGCCGCAGATCGCCCGGTAGAACTTGGCCACCAGCGTCAGCTTCTCGCCGTACTGCCCCTTGACCGGCGTCGCCTCGCCGTTGCGCAGGTGCGTCCGCTCGTCGCTCGACAGGCTCGGATCGTCGATGCTCGGCGCGTCGAGCCGGCCACCGGCGCGGCTGACCAAAAAGGCCTCGATCCGCTCGGCCAACGCCTTGTCGGCCATCTCCGGCGTCTGGGTGAAGTCGTTGAACGCCTTCGCGGTGGCGAAGTCCCGCTCGGCCAGGCGCTTGAGCAGCTCGTGCGCCGCGGTCGGCGGCGTGTCGACCAGGTCGGTGACCGTGACCAGGTCGGCGGCCGGAGGGGTCGCCGGCGTCGACGCCGGAGCGTCGGGGCTCGCCTTGGCGCCGAAGGTCTTGTCCAGCCAGCGCTTGAACCAGTTGCGCTTGGGCTCATCGACCCGCGGCGTCGCCGGCGCGTCGGACGCCGCCTGGGAGCCCACCGCCGCCGCGCCGTCGGGCTGCGCGGG
>JBFYZW010000102.1:0-6457 GCA_041309305.1 Deltaproteobacteria bacterium
CCCGCGAGCACGGCGGCGTCCGCACTCCCCGCCGCCGCATCGAGAGAGCGCACCAGCTGCGCGAGGACCGCGCCGCGCCCGGTGCCCGCCGCCGATCCACCACCGTCAACCATCGACCGGCTCCCGTCGATCCGCCAGCGTGGCCGCCGCGTGTCTGTATGCCCCCAGTTCGGCCGCATCTTGGATCACGCAGCCCGGCCGATGCAAGGGTGGAGGGACTCGCCGGCTCGGCCGCGCAGCGGTTGCGCCCGCGCGGCGCGCGGCGTACGACGGGGCGTCGGCGCTTCAACGAGGTGACGCGATGCAACCCGTCGGTCCGCGTGTGCACCTGGCGCACCTGCCCACCCCGATCGAGGAGCTGGCGGCGCTCGGTCGCCTGCTCGGCGGCCCGCGCCTGTTCGTCAAGCGTGACGACCAGACCGGCCTGGCGCTCGGCGGCAACAAGACGCGCAAGCTCGAGCTGCTCGTCGCCGACGCGCAGGCCGAGCGCGCCACCACGCTGCTCACCGCCGGCGCGGCGCAGTCCAACCACTGCCGGCAGACCGCCGCGGCCGCGGCCCGTTGCCGGCTGCGCTGCGTCCTCGCGCTCGGCGGCGGCCCGCCGGCGACCGCCACCGGTAACCTCTTGCTCGACGCGCTGCTCGGCGCCGAGCTGCACTGGACCGGCGAGCGTCGGCGCGGCGAGGCTCTCGACGAGGTGGCCGACGCGCTGCGCCGCCGGGGCGAGCGGCCGTACGTCGTTCCGTACGGCGGCTCGAACGGCGTCGGCGCGCTCGGCTACCTCTTGGCGATGCAGGAGGTGCTGGCGCAGCTCGCCGCGCTTTCGCTGCGCGTCGACCTGATGGTGGTCGCCTCCAGCTCCGGCGGCACGCAGGCCGGGCTGGTCGCCGGCGCCAAGGCGTTCGGCTACGACGGGCGCATCCTGGGCGTCAGCGTCGACAAGGGCGAGCGGGAGCCGGAGCGGTACGAGGCGCAGATGGCGACCATCGGCAACGCCGCGCTCGCGCGGGTGGGCCTTCCCGCCCGCCTCGACGCCGGCGACTTCGAGGTCGCCTACGACTACCTGGGCGGCGGCTACGGCGTGCTCGGCGACGCCGAGCGGGAGGCGATCCACCTCCTGGCCCGGCACGAGGGGCTGCTGCTCGACCCGGTCTACACCGGACGGGCGATGGCCGGCCTCATCGACCTCGTCCGGCGCGGCGCGCTCGGCGACGCCCGCGGCGTGCTCTTCTGGCATACCGGCGGCGCGCCGGCGTTGTTCGCCTACGCCGGCGAGCTTCGGCCGTAGCCGGGCGCGCGGGCGCCGGCCCGCCCTCGCCGGTGTTGGATCGATCCGACAACCTGTGGGTTCCCTGCGTCAGCGTCGCGGCGCGGCGTGGCTCTATCCTCTCGTTTTGGTTCGACTAAAACCGTGGCATCGGGCGTGCTTTGGGTATCCCAGGACACTCCAGCAGGGAAGGAGCCCACGATGTACCAGCGCCTGACCTTCACCGCCCTCGCCCTCGCCGGCCTCGTTGTTGGCTGCCTACCGGTCTCGATGGTCGAGACCGAGGTGGTCGACCCCTCCTCCGGGTTGAAGCTCGACCTGGGCGCGAGCGGGTTCGCGCTGGCGGTTGGGGAGGAGGTCCAGATCCAGGGTGTGCCGACGATGACCGACGGCGCGCCGGTCACCGGCCTGTACGTGATGACCTGGACGAGCAGCGCCCCGGCAATCGTCGCCGTCCGCGACGGACGGGTGCGCGGCATGGCGCCGGGCGAGGCAGAGATCACCGCCACCGCGACGCTGCTGTCGACCGGCGCCTCGGCGAGCGACGCGGTGCTGGTGACGGTGACCGGCGACGCGGCGCCGCCGGTCGACCCCGAGGACGATCCGCCGGCCGTCGAGCAGACGTTCTTCGCCGCGGGCGACTCCCCCGCGAGCCTCGTCGCGCAGGACGACGGCACCGACGGCATCGTCACCGGTGTGCTGCTCGAGGCCCTCTCCGCCGGTGAGGTCCGTGGGGTGCGTTTCCTGAAGGGCGCTTCGGACACGGGGGCTCACGTTGGCCTCTTGTACCGCAGCTCGGGAGAGCTGCTCGCCGAGGTCAGCTTCGCCGGCGAGAGCGCGACCGGGTGGCAAGAGGCGCGCTTCACCTCGCCGGTCGCGATCGCGGCGGGCGAGCGCTTCGTCGCCGCGGTGTTCAACGACGCCGGCTTCTACGTCTCGTCGACCGGCTTCTTCACCGCGCCGCTGACCCGGGGCGTGCTGACCGCGCCGGCGGACGGCGCCGCCGGGCCGAACGGACGTTACCTTTATAGTGCGACGCCGGCCTTCCCCAATCAGGGGTACCAGGCCGCCAACTACTGGGTCGACGCGATCGTCGCCACGGCGAGCAGCGGCGGCGGCGGCGGCGAGCCGCCGGCCGACCCGGGCGCCGAGCCCGAGCCCGATGTGCCCCCCGACGTCGGTCCGGGCGGCGACCCGGCCACCGGCGGCGCGCAGTGCGGCGACAGTCGCTGCGAAGGCCTCGAGAGCTGCGCCTCGTGTCCCGCCGACTGTGGCGCCTGCGACGTCGATCCGTCCGGCCAGCGGGCTCTGTCGTTCACGGCGATCCCGACCAGCGAGCCGGACCTGGTCGCGCCCGGCCGCGGCGCCGAGAACTGGCACGACCAGCAGACGGTCGCCGTCCCGAGCGAGGCCGACCCGCAGCAGCCGCTCGACGTCTACCAGCGCAGCTGGTTCACCTGGGCGCGCCTCGAGCCGACGCAGGGCGCCTACGACTTTTCGCGCCTCGAGGTCGAGCTCCAGCGCGCCATCGACCGCGGCCAGAAGCTCTCGTTCGGGTTGATGACCATCTACCCGGGTGACGGCACCAACCCGTCGCCAAGCGCGCAAGGGGTCGGGATGAGCTATCCCCTCTACCTGCACCAGCTGATGCAGAACGCCGCCGACCCGAAGAACCACGGCGCGACCGACTGGAACTGCCCGGCCGCCGGGTGGTGGCTGCCAAACTACAACAGCGAGTACTACCTCGATCGCTTCGACGCGCTGAACCGGGCGATCAACCAGTGGCTGCACAGCACGCGCTACAACGGCGTGCTCTACGCCACGGCGATCGGCTACGTCGACATCCGCGGCTTCGGCTCGTGGGGCGAGTGGCACCACTACCCGTTCATCGACAACGCCCCGGCGCCCGACGGCAGCCCGGGCAGCTGGCCGGTCGGCATGCGCCCGACGCTGGCGACGCTCAAGCGGATCGTCGACAGCCACGTGCGCGGCTACCCGGACTTCCAGCTGCTCGCGTTGATGTCGATCTTCGACGCCGAGTGGTTCTACAACACCTGGAATCCGCCGGAGATCGCCCAGTACGTGCTCGACGTGCGCAACAACGTCGGCCCGGTCGGCATCCGCCGCGACCAGTGGGGCTCCGGGGACCAGTACATTCACGACTACCTGGAGAACAACAACCGCAGCGTCCCGGGCGGCGTGCCGCTGCGCATCCCGATCATGGAGCGCTGGAAGCTCGCGCCGGTCGGTGGTGAGCCGGGCTGCTACGGTGGCGACCAGGGCGGGCTGCTCGAGGAGGTCGAGCTCTACCACGCGGCGATGATCGGCAACGGCAACTTCTGCCGCGGCGGCGACGTCGCGCTGTCGACCAACTACCGCGCGGCGATGAAGCGCTCCGGTTATCGCCTGGTCTTGACCGGCGGCGCCGCGCCGCAGGCGATCAGCGCCGGCAGCGGGTTTGTGGTCGCGCTGCGCTGGCAGAACCTCGGCGTCGCCCCGACCTACGAGACCTGGGACGCGGTCCTCGAGCTGCGCGACGCCGGTCAGCGGACGGTCTGGTCGGGGATCTCGGCCTTCCGGCCGCGGGGCTTTGTGCCCCAGGCGAGCGCCACCGAGGCGCAGGACTTCTTCACCCTGCCGGCCACGGTTGCGCCGGGCACCTACCAGCTCGTCCTGGTCGTGCGCGACCCGAGCGGCTACCGCGAGCCGTTGCCGCTGGCGATCCGCGGTCGCGCGGTGGACGGCAGCTATGCGCTCGGCGCGGTGACGGTGCAGTAGCTCCGGCTCCGCGAAGACGACCGCGCGCGTGGCGGCCGAGGGCGCCGGTGGTGTACGCTCCGACCCGCCGCCGGCGTCCGACGAGGTGCGCGACGGGGAGACGGGCGGCGCTGGAGCGTGCGCCATGGTCCTGCTGACCCTCTTCTTCAAGACCTTCGTCGGCTTCTTCGCGGTGATGGATCCGATCGGCGTCGTGCCGTTGTTCATCCTGATGACCCAGGGCAACAACGAGCCGGAGCGGCGGGGCATGGTGCGCCGCGCGGCGCTGACCGCGTTCCTGGTGCTGGTCTTCTTCGGCGTCACCCAGATGTGGCTGTTCAGCTTCTTCGGCTTCACGATGGGCGCCTTCCGCGTCGCCGGCGGGTTGTTCCTCTTTCTCATCGCCTTCGAGATGCTCAGCGCTCACGTCACCGGCGCGAAGCAGACCGCCGAGGAGCGCAGCGAAGGGGTCGAGAAGCCGGACATTTCGATCGTCCCGCTGGCGGTGCCATTGCTCGCCGGGCCGGCGACCATCGCCTCGGTGGTGCTCGCCTTCGGTCAGGCGGACACGACTGCGGAGTACGTCGTCGTCGGCCTGGCGCTGCTGCTCGTCTGCCTGGCCAGTGCCCTCATCCTCGCCGCCGCCGGGCACATCCACCGGCTGCTCGGCACCACCGGCATCAACGTCATCTCGCGGATGATGGGCCTGTTGCTCGCGGCGATGGCCATCCAGTTCGTCGCCAACGGCCTGCGCGAGCTGTTCCCGGTGCTCGGCTCGGCGCTGTGAGCCGCGCCGGCCGGGGCGGGCGGGCCGGCGGCCTGGGCACACCGAGGGGCTTCTGCTAGCCTGGGCGCATGTGGGCGAGGGAGCGGCTGCACGTCGCCGGGCTGGTCGCGAGCGTTGCGCTTTTGGCCTGCGTCGGGCGGAGCGACCTGACCCTCCCCGTGCTCAGCGCGGGCGACGAGCGCCGCCCGGCCGGCGACCCGAACGCGGCCGGCGGTGAAGCCGGCGGGTCCGGGGACGAGGCTGGCGGGCCGGAGCTCGACTGGCGGTTGATGAGCGCCGAGCAGTGGCCGCTGGCCCAGGCCGAGATGCAGGCCGCGGCGAGCGCGGGGGTGAGCGGCGCGCCGAGCGTGACCCAGCTCGCCGACGGGCCGTGGACCGGCGGCTGCGGTTGGAACGGCGCGGTGTTGGGCGTCAACGGTCAGATCTACGCCATCCCCGCCGACGCGACCGCGGTGCTCGAGATCAATCCGAGCGGGGGCGTCGCGACCAGTCAGCTGGTCGTCTCCGCGGCGCTCAACGGTTCGAGCAAGTGGGTCGGCGGCGCGCTGGCACCCGACGGGGTGATCTACGCCATCCCCTACTGGAGCAACGACCTGCTGCGCATCGACACCAACGCCGTGCCGGCGGTGGTCTCGACCTTGGCGTTGCCGCCGGCGCTCACTGGCGCGATGAAGTGGTCGGGGGCGATCCGCGCCTACGACGGCAAGATCTACGGCCTCCCGGCGACGCGCCTCTCGGTGCTGGTGATCGATCCGGCCACCGAACCGCCCGGGCTCAGCGAGCTGCCGATCGGGGCGGTCGGGGACCTGGACGGCAGCGGAGACCTGTGGGGGCTGGGGGCGTTCGCGCCGCAGAGCGGCAAGATCTACGCCGTGCCCTTCACGACCCGCCAGGTCCTCGAGATCGATCCGAGGACCGGCACGACGGCGCTGGTCGGCCCGGCGTTGCAGGCCGGGGTGGGCGGCAAGTGGTACGGCGCGGCGCTCGCCGCGGACGGGAAGATCTACGCCGCGCCGGACAACGTCAGTGAGGTGCTGGTGATCGACCCCAACGTCGACCCGGTGGGCATCGAGACCTTCGCGTCGACCGCCAACGGGGGAGATGGCGCGGTCTGGGCGCCGAGCGGAGCGGTGGTGATGGTCCCGTGGGACGTGAACGATGTCTTCGTCGTTCAGCCGGCGGGGCGGACGACCAGCGCGGTGGCTATCCCCTCGCCGCCGGCGGGGGGCGGCCGGTGGGCCGGCGGCGCGCTGGCGCCGAACGGCAAGATCTACGCCCCACCCTGCGACGCCGAGCACGTGCTCGAGATCGACCCCGCGGCCGTCGCCCGGCCCGGCCTCGACCTGCTCCTCGGCGGGTTCGTCAACCTCTATTAGAGAGCTCTGCGCCCCGCCGCGGCCGCGCCGGTTGGGCTTGCCGAACGCGAGCCAGCGCGGCATGCTGCACTCTGAGCAAGGGACCGACGCGGGGGGGGACTCCGTCGTCACGGGCAGCGCAGGTTGCGAACCGGTCTGGCGCCGAGGGGCGCCCGGACGACTGCGTCTCGGCTCCGTCGCCGGCTCCGGGCTCGCCGCGGTGACGCCCCGCGCCCGTCGCCGCGGCGCGACCTCACGGCGCGCAACAGCGAGGGGGGTGTCATGAGCGTC
>JBFYZW010000103.1:0-8318 GCA_041309305.1 Deltaproteobacteria bacterium
ACCGCGACTTCCCCGCCGCGGCGACCGCCTGCCCGGGCGACCACCTCCACGCCCGGCTGCCCGACCTGCGCGCCGCCGCGCTCGCCGCGCTGGCCGAGTTCGACGAGCCGTGCCCGTGCGACACCTCCGCCGCCTGCGAGCCCGGCTGCGCCTGCGATCCTCGCTGCAAGAGAAAGAAGGACGAGGGCTGCCGGGCGGTCGGCTCGCCCGTGGCCGGGCCGCTTGCGCTCGCGCTCTGGGCGGTACGGCGTCGACGCCGGCCGACCGGTGGCCGGTCGGTGGTGGAGCCGCACGCGCGACCGGGTTAGACTACCAGGACTGAGGGAGGTGAACATGCGGCGTGGATCACCAGCATGGCTTGCCGGGTTGTTCGCGACTGCGTGCAGCAGCCAAACCCCGTCCGGCGGGTGTGAGGACAACAGCGACTGCAGCGCCGGGCAGATCTGCAACGCCGGCGCGTGCGCGACCATCTGCCGCAGCGATGTCGACTGCCCGGCGGCGACGCCGCTGTGCCGGCAGAACGTCTGCATCGCCGGCGCGGCGAGCGATCTGCCCCGCATCGACGCGATCGACGGCAACGGCGCGCCCGACGGCGCGGCCGGTCACACCGCCAACCACGTGCGCAGCCGCGTGACCCTCTCCGGCGCGAACCTCGAGGGCGCGAGCGCGACGCTCGACGGCCCCGGCGGCGCGCGCCCCCTCGAGGTCTGCGGCTCGGCGCCAACGTCGCTGACCCTGGCGCTGCCACAGGACCTGCAGCAGGACGCCACCTACCTGCTCACCGTCACGACCCAGGCGGGCTCGACCTGCGCCGACCTGCCGGTGCTCCAGGGCGAGGTGGGCCCGGCCGGTCCGGCCGGCCCGGCCGGCGTGCCGTGCGCGAGCTGCGTCGACGGCGCGTCGATCGCCGACGGTGCGGTCGGCGGCGCCGACATCGCCGCCGGCGTGATCTCCTCGTTCCACCTCGGCAGCGGCGCCTTCGGCGGCTCCGGGTCGGCGCCGACCGCGTCGCGCTCGGATCACGGCCACGCGGTCGCGACGCCGAGCGCCGACGGGATGATGAGCGGCGCGGACAAGAGCAAGCTCGACGGCTACTCGAGCGTCGGCGGCCTCACCTGCCACGAGGAGTTCGACTTCACCGAGGCCGGAACGAACACGACCACCTACTGGCCATCGGCGGCCAAGCGCGCCGAGCTGTTCGCCTACGGCTGGATCTGCTGGGACCGCTCGGGGTTGGCGCGCAAGGTGAACCCGACCGACACCGGGATCGGGCTGGCCACCGGCTCCTACGCCGCGTGGGACGGCGACTCGACCGGCGGCACCGACTACCGCATCTGCGGTCGGGTGACCTACATCACCGCCGACAACAACACCGACTCGGCCGGCGGCAACCCGAACGGCTACATCCTCTCCTGGACGCCGGGCTACTACTTCGGCCTGCGCTACATGCGCCAACCGCTGCTCACCTGGCACGGGCGCTGGGCGGCCGGCGGCGGCGAAGGCTCCGGCGGCGTCACCAACCTCGGCGACCGCTGGACCATCTGGACCTGCCGGTAGCGTTCCTCTCCCCGCGCCCTCTCGTCGCTCCGGTGGAGAACAGTTGACGCTTGACTGTTTTGTGAACATTGTTTACAAAACAAATGTGATTCACAAAGTAGAGAGCAGCCCCAGAGGCCGGCGGCGGCAGGCCAGGACCGAGCAGATCCTGGCCACCGCGATGCGGATCCTGGCCGAGGATGGGCTGAACAGCTTGACCATCCACCGGTTGGCCGAGGAGCTCGACTACACCGTCGGGGCGCTCTATCGCTATTTCCCCTCAAAAGACGCCATCTTGGCCGAGATCGAGCAGACCGTGGTCACCGACCTCGGCCGACTCATCGGCCGGGCGATGGGCCACATCATTATAAAGGTGAAGGAGCGAGACCTCGCGCCGAGTGTGGCCGCTCTGGTCCCGCTGCTCGCGCTCGCTGCTCTCTACCGGCAACAGCCCAGGCTCTGGCCCGAGCGCTACTGGCTCGTCAGCCAGAACCTCGCCAACCCGCGGCGCCTGACCAGCGACGCCGCCGAGGCTAGAGTCACCGCGGCGTTGATGCCGATCCTCGACGCCGCCGCCGACCTCTTCGAGGCGGCCGCGCGAGCCGGCGCGCTCGCGCCCGGCGACGCCGGCCAGCGAACGATGATCTTTTGGTCGGTGCTGCACGGAGCCACCCAGCTGCAGAAGCTCGACCGCCTGCGGCCGGGTTATTTCGAATTGCCGGCGCTCGTGCGCGACGCCGCCCAGACGACGCTGTGCGGCTTCGGCGCCTCTGCCGCCAGAGTCGCCTCGGCGGCCACCGTCGCCGAGGAGCTGATCGCGCCGCTGCTCACGACCAGGAAACGAAGGGAGACACGATGAGCGTGTTGCCGGAGAACGGGACCTCGCGCGCCGAGCTGCTCGCGCGGATGAAGGAGATGGCCCGCGACGACGCCGACTGGCGCGGCGGGAAGACCTGGAGCCTGGTCTACTACGTCGACGACGAGCTGGGCGAGACGCTCAGGCAGGCGACGGCGATGTTCCTGACCGCCAACGGGCTGTCGCCGATGGCCTTCCCGAGCCTGCGGCAGTTCGAGCATGACGTCGTGACGATGACGCTCGAGCTGCTCCAGGGCGGGCCGGGCGCCTGCGGCACGATGACCTCCGGCGGCACCGAGAGCATCCTGATGGCGGTCAAGGCCGCGCGCGACCTGGCGCGCGCCGAGCGGCAGATCAGCGCCCCCGAGCTGCTCCTGCCGGTGACCGCCCACCCGGCGTTCGAGAAGGCGGCGCACTACTTCGGCCTCACCCCGGTGCACGTGCCGGTCGACCAGAGCTTCCGCGCCGACGTCGCCGCGGCAGAGAAGCTCGTCACCGAGAACACCGTGCTGGTCGTCGGCTCGGCGCCCTCCTACCCGCAGGGCGTCGTCGACCCGATCCCCGAGCTCGCGGCGCTGGCCCAGCGCCACGGCCTCCCCTGTCACGTCGACGCCTGCCTCGGGGGTTTTCTGCTCCCCTGGCTCCGCCAGCTCGGCCGGAGGGTGCCACCGTTCGACTTCGCCGTGCCGGGCGTCACCTCGATCTCCGCCGACCTGCACAAGTACGGCTTCGCCGCCCGCGGCGCCTCGACGGTGCTCTACGCCGACGAGCGGCTGCGCCGCCACCAGTTCTTCGCCTACACCGACTGGCCCGGGGGCCTCTACGTCTCGCCGAGCATGAGCGGCTCGCGCCCCGGGGGCCCGATCGCCGCCGCCTGGGCGGCGATGCACGCCCTCGGCGCCGACGGCTACCGCCGCGCGGCAGCGAAGATCCTCGAGACCACCGACGCGCTGCTCGCTGGCATCCGGGCCATCCCCGGGCTGAGGATCCTCGGCGAGCCGGTGATGAGCGTCTTCGCCTTCACCAGCGACGAGCTGGACATCTTCGCCGTCGGCGAGCTGATGCGCGCCCGCGGTTGGCAGCTCGACACCCAGCACCTGCCGCCAGCGCTGCACCTGATGGTCAACCCGACCCACGCGCCGATCGTCGACGCCTTCCTCGCCGACCTCGGCGCCGCGGTCGCTCAGGTGCGCGCCGCACCGCCGGCGCCGCAAGGCGGCGTCGCGGCGATCTACGGCATGGCCGGGGCGATGACCGACCGCGCCCCGTTGCGCGAGATCCTGCTCGACCTGCTCGGCCAGATCTTGCCGCCGAAGAGCTGAGCGATGAGCATGTGGGGCCTCGTGGCCATCGCCGCCGTCGCGCACACGGTGGAGACGATCACCGGCTTCGGCGCCACGGTGCTGAGCCTCGCCCTCGGCGCCCACCTGGTGCCGCTCGAGCAGTTGATCCTCGCCCTGGTCGTGGTCGGCGCGCTGCAGAGCGTCTGGCTGGTCGCCCGCGGTTGGCGAGCGATCGCCTGGCGGCTGCTCGGCACGCGCGTGCTGCCGGCCGCCGGCGCCGGACTGTGCGGCGGGGCGCTCGTGCGCGCCCACCTCGCCGAAGCCGAGCTGCGCCTGGCCCTCGGCCTGTTCATCGTCGTCGCCGCCGCGCTCGAGCTCTGGCGCCTGCGCCGCGGCGATCTCCCGCGACCGCCGCTCGCGCGCCCGCTCGAGCTCACGATCTACGCCGCCGCCGGCGTCGTGCACGGGCTGTTCGCCACCGGTGGCCCGCTGGTCGTCCTGGCGCTCAGCCGCGTCGGCCTCGACAAACACGGCTTCCGCGCCACCTTGTCGACCTTGTGGTTGCTGCTCAACACGACCTTGATCGCCATCGCCTGGCGACGCGACGCGATCGACGCCGCCAGCGGTGGGCTGTTGCTCTACCTCGTCCCCGGGCTGGTGCTCGGGATCCTGATCGGTGAGCGGCTGCATCGCCGCATCTCGCCGCTCGGCTTCCGCCGGCTGGTGCAGGGCTGCCTGCTCGTCGCCGGAGGGGCGCTGCTGGTATGAACACAACCTCAAACCCGACCGCGCGCTTCGGCCACGGCCCGCGCGCGGCGAGGTGAACACGATGCAGACTGCAGGTCGTCTCGGTTGTCTCTCGTTGCTGCTGCTCGCCGCCTGTCAGGCCGCCGAGCCACCGCCCTACTGGGAACTCTTGGTCGTGCGCGGCACCCCCTACGAGCGCGGCCTGCAGCACGGCGAGGCGTTCACGAGCAAGATCCACTCGCTCTACACCCAGCTGCTCACCAATTCGCTCATCCCGTCGATGAACCGCGACCGGCCGGACATCGCCGCCATCCTGCTGCGCTACCAGGACCGCCGCTACGACGGCGGCGAGTTCGCGCGCCGCTTGCTGCTCGAGAGCGCCGAGAGCCTCCTGCCGTTCATCCCGCCCGCCTACGTCGAGGAGATGCACGGCATCGCCGACGGCGCCGGGATGCCGTTCGAGGACATCCTGATCCTCAACACCTTCGTCGACACGGTGCTCAGCGTCCGCACGGTGCAGCACTTCCTCTGGCGGCACCACGCGCCCAAGCTGACCCGCGTCCGCGTCGAGGGTGGCCTCGAGCAGGACGGCCTCGACAACGACGGCGACGGCACGGCGGACGAGGCCGACGAGGCGACGCTCGAGCCCTACGACCCGAGCGACCACGCGCTGCTGGTCGGCCTGCCGGAAGCGGTGCAGCTCGAGCTCCTGCTCGAAGACCCGGACGGCGTCGACCCGGCCACCGTGCGCGTGCAGGTCGGCGAGCGGCTCTACGCTGCCGGCGACCCGGCGGTCGGCGTCGTCGAGCTCGACGCGACGCGGCTGCAGGTGACGGTCAGCCCGGCGCCGCTGCCGGAGGCGAGCATCGTGGTCGTGCAGGTCCAGGCCGGCGATCGCTCGTTGGTCACCGACCCGCCGCCGGCGCACGCCCGCTTCATGCGCGATCAGTTCCTCGCCTTCGCGACCGTCGGCCTCGACGCGCGGCCGGTGGACCTGCCCAACCGCGCGCGCGACGACGATCGTTTCCCCCCGCCGGCGCTCGCCTTCGCGGCCCGCGGCACGGCGACGGCCGGCGGCCAGGTCGTCGTCGGCCACCACTTCGCGCTGCTCGACGCCGGCGTCGCGCACAAACACGCCGCGGCGCTGGTCCACGTCCCCGACCAGGGGCGGGCCCACGTCACCTTCGGGCTGACCGGTGTGATCTGGGGCACCTCGGGGATGAACGACGCCGGCCTGACCTGGGCGGCCAACATGTCCGACACGCTCGACAACCCGCAGCTCGAGGAGTTCCGCGCCTTCGCCATCGCCGCACAGCTGAAGGCCAGCGACACGATGCTGGGCATCCTCGGGCGCGAGGTCCTGACCTGGGCCGAGACCACCCCCGAGGCCGTCGCCCACCTGCGCACGATGCCGCCGAGCCTGGGTTGGAACTTTTTGCTCGCCGACCGCGCCCGCGAGCTCGCGATCCTCGAGCTCGACGCCAACGGCGACGCGCAGCCACACGGCGGTGCCCTGACCATCACACCGGGCGACCTCGACGGCGCCGGCCGACCGCTCGCCTCGGTCGGCCCGGACGATCTGCGCGTCGCCGGGCACTACCAGCTCAACCGCGACGACATCGACACCGAGGTGTTCGGCATGCAGGTGCCGCCGCAGCGGCGCTGGAGCGGCTTCTGGCACCGCTCCTTGCGCGCCTTCGGCCTGCTCGGCGACGCGCTCGCCGACCGCTACGGCCGGCTCGACGCCGACGAGGCGGTGGCGCTCTTGCGCCTGCCGGCGCTGGTCGACCGACGCGACAGCATGAACGCGGCGGTCTTCCTCCCCGAGCAGGGCGTGGTCCGCTTCGCCCTCGGCCGGGTGCCGGCCACCGACGCGCCGTTCGTCACCCTCGACCTGGCCGCGGCGGTCGACGGCGGAGGGACGCCGTGAAGCACCTTCTGCTCCTGCTCCTGGTCGTCGCGCCGTGGCCGGCGCAGGCCGCGTTCACCGAGACCGCGCCGCGCGGCCTGTTCCTGCTCGAGGAGCGGCTGGTGCTCTCGAAGGTCGACAGCCAGTGGAACAACGAGGGTGAGGCCGGGCCGCTGATCGACGAGATCATCCGCTACGAGCCGGGCGGGGGTTTGCAGGGGACGATTATCCCCAACGTCGAGGCGCGCTTCACCATCCTGGTCAACATGCTCGCCTACGGCGTCACCGACTCGGTGACCGCGCTCTGCGCGGTGCCGGTGGTGCTGCGCAACCGTGTCCGCCCCGATCTCGGCTGGCGCGAGGGGGACTACAGCGCCCAGCTCGGCCGGCGCTACAGCGCCGACGACTTCTGGGCCTGGGCCGAGAGCATGGGCCAGCCGAAGCCGGGAAACTGGTCGGGCAACGAGGGGGCGGTGGCCGACATCGTGCTCGGCGGCCGCTGGCGCTTCAGCGATCTGCTCGCCGCCCTCGACGGGACCGGGCTGGCGCTGGCGGTCACCGCCTTCGGCACACTGCGCACCGGCGCGCCGCCCGACCCGGAGAACGTCGTCGCGGCCGGCACCAGCAGCTGGGACCTGCACGCGCAGGGCGAGCTCGGGCTGCACCTCGGCGCCGACTACACGCCGCGTCGCATCGCCGACGGCCGCCTGACGGTCGGCGTCGACCTGTTCTACGAGGCCTTCCTGCCCCAGCGGCGGCTGTCGGGGACCGGCGCGATCCACCCGCTGCTCGCCAACCAGCGCCCGTTCGTCGGCCGGCGCTACACGCTCGACCCGGGCGACTTCGGTGGCGCGAGCCTCGGCGTCGACGTCGCGGCCTGGATCGGCCCGGCCTGGCAGACCTGGCTCACCGAGCGGAGCGGCCTGTCACCCGACAGCCTGCCGCCGCTGATCAGCCTGGGGCTGGTCTACACCTTCACCGCCATCGGCCAGAGCGACTGGCGCTCGGCTTCGGCGCTGTGGGACTGGGAGCAGGAGCGCTTCTGGCGGCCGGGCTACAAGAACGTCCTGCTCGGCTCGTTGACCGCGAGCCTGTTGCGCCTCGGCGTGCCGGTGCAGCTCAACCTCGGCTGGCGCAACCTGACCTGGATCCCCGGCCAGAACGCCCGCGCCCCGAACGTCTGGTTCATCGGCGCCCGCGTGCCAGTGAAGGTGTGGTGACCCCATGACCAGCTCGTCGATGCGTACCTTCTCGCTCGTGCTCTTCACCGCGCTCTCCGGCTGCGCCTCCGGCTCCTACCTCTGGTACCGGCTGGCGCCCGACTACCCCACCGACGAGAGCGAGACCTTCGCCCTCGCCGGCCTCGGCGCCGAGGTCATCGTCCACCTCGACGCGCAGGGCGTGCCACACATCCGGGCTGAGAGCGAACGCGACCTGTTGCGCGCGATCGGCTTCGTCCAGGGGCGTGACCGATTCTTCCAGATGGACGTGATGCGCCGGCTGGCGCAGGGCCGGCTCTCCGAGTTGGTCGGTGAGCAGCCGTTCGTCACCGGCACGACGGCGGAGCTCGATCTGGCGATGCGCGGCTGGCGGATGGGCGAGCTGGCCGACGCCGACGTCGCCGGCATGACCGCCGATGATCGCGCGCTGCTGGCCGCCTTCACCGACGGAGTCAACGCCGCGCTCGAGCGCTGGCGGCCGATCGAGTATCGGCTGCTCGGCGTCACCCCGGAGCCGTGGCGCCCGCTCGACACGATGGCCCTCGGCCGGTTGAACGCCTGGAGCGTCTCGCACAACTGGTCGCAGGAGATCTCCCGCTTCCTGCTTGCGCTGTGGGGCGGCGTCGACCGCGCCGACGCGATCTACCCGGGCGTCCCCTGGTCCTCGGTCACCAGCCTGCCCCCCGAGGAGGGCGGCCGGCCGCTCGGCGAGCCGTTCGCCGCGGCGCTGCGCGAGCTGTTGCCCGCCCGGCCGCCGCCACCGCCCG
>JBFYZW010000104.1:0-3805 GCA_041309305.1 Deltaproteobacteria bacterium
TCTTCCGATCTGCCGGCGGCGCGCTGCCGCGCCCCGCGCTGGCCGCGCTGTTGCGTCAGTTCGTGCGGGGCGATCCGGTCGACCAGGGCGTGCTCGCCCAGCTCGGAGCGCTCAGCGCGGCCCCATCGCCTCGGGGTAGAGCTTGACCGCGCACTCGGGGCAGACCGAGTGTGTGAACGAGGCGTAGGAGTGCTCCTCGATGAAGCGCTCCAGCCGCTGCCAGTCCTCGTCGCTGCCGCGGATCTTCTTGCACGAGGCGCAGATCGGCACCAGCCCGCGCAGCCGGTGCAGCGCGGTGATCTCCTGGATGAACAGCAGCGCGCACACCGGCGAGCCGGCCGGGTGGTATGGCGCACCGGAGATGAGGAACACCTGGTCGGCGAAGCCGCCGGCGCTCTGGCGCTTGAGGTGCACCTCACGGTTGACGATGCGCGCGCCGCGCACCGCCTGCTCAGCGGAGAGGCGCAGCATGCACTGCGCGCACGCCGGCGTGTGACCGCAGCCCTCGCTCCGGGTGATGGCGTTGACGCAGCGCGCCAGATCCCCGGCGCCGCCCTGGCGCGCGATCACCTCGGTCGGGTCGCCGAACAGCTCGGCGAGCGCGCGGTTACCGGCCAGCAGCCGCCGATCGCCCGAGACCGCGACGACCGCCATCGGGAACGCGTCGAGCAGCTCGCGCACCTCGAGTGACAACGTCGTCGGCTCGCCGCTCGCCATCATCCGCCTCGCCCCCCCTTGCGCCACCCGGCGCGCTGCTTAACCTAAGCGCTCAGGGTAAGCACCCCTGCTTCAAAGTCCACCTCTATCTTCGCACCCCCCTGTCGGGGTGCGGCGGAGTCGACGATGCGCCTGATGCTCTCTACCTCCCTCTCGTTGATTGCCCTGTCGGTGCCCGCCCTCGCCCTCGCCTGCGGCGAGATGAAGAGCACCACCGCCAAGCTCGAGCCCAAGCCGGTGACCACCGCCGAGCTCAAGGCGCTGCAGGTCAACCACGCGCTGACGGTGCTCGACGCCAACAACGCCGACACGCGCGCCAAGTTCGGCGTCATCCCCGGCGCGGTGCTGCTGTCCAGCTACGACCGCTACGACCTGGCGAAGGAGCTGCCGGCCGATCGGGGCGCGATGCTCGTCTTCTACTGTGCCAACAGCAAGTGCAGCGCCGCGCCCAAGGCGGCGACCCGCGCCATCGAGGCCGGGTTCAAGTACGTCTTTGTGCTCAGCGACGGGATCATGGGCTGGCGCGAGGCTGGCCAGCCGACCACCCTCGCCTCGATCTGAGCGCCGAGCGCCGCGCTCAACGACGGGTGAGCGGCCGGTAGCGGATGCGCGTCGGTTGCAGCGCCTCCTCGCCGAGCCGCTTTACCTTGTCCTCCTCGTAGTCGCGGAAGTTCCCCTCGAAGAAGAAGACCCGGCTGTCCCCCTCGAAGGCGAGGATGTGGGTCACCACGCGGTCGAGAAACCACCGGTCGTGGCTGACGATGATCGCCGACCCGGCGAACTCGCCGAGCGCCTCCTCGAGCGAGCGCAGCGTGGCGACGTCGATGTCGTTGGTCGGCTCGTCGAACAGGATCAGGTTCGCGCCGGCGCGCAGCATCTTGGCCAGGTGGACCCGGTTTCGCTCCCCGCCCGAGAGATCGCCGACCCGCTTCTGCTGGTCGGTGCCGCGGAAGGCGAAGCCGGCCAGGTAGGAGCGCGCGTTGACCGTGCGCTTGCCCAGCTCGATGAACTCGGCGCCGCCGGAGACCTCCTCGTAGACCGTGTGGCCGGCGACCAACGCGTCGCGGCTCTGGTCGACGTAGGCGAGCTTCACCGACTCGCCCAGGCGCAGCACGCCGCCGTCGGGCTGCTCGGCGCCGGTGAGCAGCCGGAGCATGGTGGTCTTGCCGGCGCCGTTCGGGCCGATGACGCCCATGATGCTACCGCGTGGCAGCTTGAAGGAGAGGTCCGAGAAGAGCAGGCGATCGCCGTAGGCCTTGGACAACCCCTGCGCCTCGACGACCAGCCCGGAGAGCTCCGGACCGGGTGGGATGTAGATCTCGCCCGCCGGATCGCCGACGTCGGCCTTCTGGCGCAGCAGCTCCTCATAGCGGGCCAGGCGCGCCTTGCCCTTGGCCTGCCGCGCCCGGGGTGAGAGGCGCACCCACTCGAGCTCGCGCTTGAGCTGGCGCTGGCGCGCCGACTCGACCTTCTCCTCCACCTCCAGCCGCTTCTGCTTCTGCTCCAGCCAGGAGGAGTAGTTGCCGTGCCAGGGCACGCCGTGGCCGCGATCGAGCTCGAGGATCCACTGCGCGACGTTGTCGAGGAAGTAGCGATCGTGGGTGATGGCGATCACCGTTCCCTCGTAACGCGACAGGTGCTGCTCGAGCCAGGCGACGCTCTCGGCGTCGAGGTGGTTGGTCGGCTCGTCGAGCAGGAGGAGATCGGGCTTCTCGAGCAGCACGCGGCAGAGCGCGACCCGGCGCCGCTCACCGCCGGAGATCTTGGTCACGTCGGCGTCCGGCGGCGGCAGGCGCAGCGCCTCCATCGCCACCTCGAGGGTGTGATCCAGCTCCCAGCCGTTGCACGCCTCGATCGCGTCCTGGACCTGACCCTGCTCGGCGAGCAGCCGATCCATCTCGTCATCGGGGATCGACTCGGCCATGCGCTCCGAGAGCGCGTTGAAGCGGTTGAGCAGGTCGCGCACCGGCTTGAGGGCCAGCTCGACGTTGCCGAGCTCGTCGAGGCTCGAATCGAGCACCGGCTCCTGCGCCAGATAGCCGACCCGCGCCGCCGGGTCGGCGCGCGCCTCGCCGCCGAACTCCTTCTCGACTCCGGCCATAATGCGCAGCAGCGTCGACTTGCCCGCTCCGTTCGGTCCGATGACGCCGATCTTGGCCCCGTAGAAGAAGGCGAGCGAGATATCGCGCAGGATCTCCTTGGCACCGGCGGTCTTGCGCAGCTCGTGCATCGTGAAGATGAACTTCTCGGCCATGCCCATCCTCCTCTGTCCCCCTGCGACGGAGCCCCGGACGACGGAGGGGCGGCGTCCCCCCTCGACCTCTTGCGCCGCGCCAACCGGACGGTCAACGCACCAGCGGCACCTTGATCCGGCTGCCCACCTTCAGATCGTCGGGCGAGGGCAGGACGTCGCGGTTCGCGGCCAGGATCTCCTCGTACCGCTTGGCGTCGCCCAGCGTCGCCGCGGCGATGCCGCCCAGAGTGTCGCCCGGCTTCACCTCGACCTCGTCGTAGCGCGGCAGGCGGAGCTCGGTCCCGACCGGCAGCGGCTGCTCGGCGCTCACCCCGGGGTTGGCGCTGACCGCCAGCGCCAAGGCGCCGGTCCCGCCGTAGACCTCGCTCGCCACCTGGGTCAGGCTCTGGACAGCGGTGAGCGTACGGTAGAGGTAACGCCCCTCGTCGCGCGCCTCGCCGGCCGGGAAGGCTGCCGGCGTCGCGGCCGGCGAAGGCGCGTCACCCGCCGTCGGCGCCGGATCGCCCGCCGCCGGCGTGGGGCTGACGACCGCTGGCGTGCGGTCGGCGCCGAAGTTGCTGTAGCGCTCCGGCTCGAGGACCTCTTCGACCTCGAGCGCCGGGCGCAGCCACAAGAGCAGCGCGGCGATCGAGGCGATCAGCAGGATGACCACCAGGCCGATCAGCCGATTGCGGCGCGCCTGCTCCTGGAGCCGCCGGATCGCCGGATCGTCCTCGGAGAAGGAGCCGGTGTCGCGGAAGGTGTTGACCACCGGCGCGGCCGGCGCGAACGCCTGGGGCACCGGGCTCGCCGGGGCCAGCGGCGGCGCCGGCGCGGCGGCCGGCGGGGCCGGGG
>JBFYZW010000105.1:0-5260 GCA_041309305.1 Deltaproteobacteria bacterium
CGGCGCTCGCCCTCGCCGCGCTGCTCGTGCGCCGGCGGCGCCGCTGAGCGGCCGGATTGCCCGGCCCCGCGCCTCCGGATAGACCTGGGCCCGTAGCCGGCGCTCGGGGGAGATGCCGCGCGAAGGGATGACCATGACCCTGGCCTTGATCTGCGCCGCGCTCGTTGGCTCACCAGCCGAGGCGGTCACGCCCGCCCCGGACGCCGAGCGGATCGGCATCCTGGAGCTGACCGTCATCGGCCTCGACAAGACGATCGGCGCCACGGCGATCGACACGCTGGCCGAGGCGATCGCGCGCACCGGACGGCACGAGGTGATCACCCGCAATGAGCTGGTCGCGATGCTCAACGCCGAGGCGAACAAACAGCTGCTCGGCTGCACCGACACCGACTGCCTGGCGGCGATCGGCGCCGCCGCCGGCGTCGAGCTGGCGCTCAGCGGTTCGATCGCCCGGCTCGATGAGCTGCTGGTCGTCGGCCTGCAGCTCGTCGATGTCAGCTCCGCCGCCGTGCGCGGCCGCGTCGCGCTCGAGTACGCCGCGCCGCTCGGCGGTCTGCCTCGCCTGCTCGAGCTCGCCGCGCTCCGGCTCATCTACCCGGCCGAGGAGCTGACGCCAGGCACGACCCGGTTCACCGGCCTGCCGGCCGAGGCGACCCTGACCATCGACGGCGTCGCCCGCGGACAGGGCCCGACGACGCTCGACGGCCTGGAGGTGGGGATCCATCGCCTCACCGTCACCGCGCCCGGTTTCGAGCTCTACTCCGCGCCGTTCATCGTCCTCGGCGGCGATGCCGCGGAACAGACCGTGCGCCTCACCCCGGTCGCGCCGCCGTTCTGGACCCGCTGGTGGTTCTGGACCGTCGTCGGCAGCGCGGTGGTCGGCACCACCACCGCCCTGCTGCTCAGCGCCGGCGAGGAGCCGAGCGGCGCGCGCCTGCGCACCGCCGCGCCGGGGGTGCTCCCATGAGCCGCGCGATCCTGATCGTCATCGTGTGCACCGGGTGCGGCGCCTCGCCGATCGAGCTCGCCCTGGTGACCCCGATCGAGCTCGCCCAGACCGGCGTCATCTACGATGCGCCGGGCGGCGAGCTGCGCGTCTTCTCGGCCGAGGGCACCACCACGTTCCCGACCGGCGGCCGCCCGACGGCGCGGGCGGCCTTGCGCTGGAGCGACACGGTGACCACCGTCGAGCTCGAGCTGGCGCCGGGCCGCTACTGGGCCGAGGCGCTCTACACCGAGCAACGAAGGGGCTCGCCCAACGTCCTGCCGCTGCTGCGCCAGTTCACCATCACGCCGTTCCGCGTCGCCGCCGGGCACTTTGTCAGCGTCGATTTGTATGAGAACAACACCACCGCCTTCGACTTCGATCGGGACGGGGTCGAGAACCTCGACGAGCTCATCACCGCGACCGACGCGGAGGACGCCGCGAGCTTCGATTGTCGGGTCTCGCGCTGCCGGCCGGTCCTGGTCGCCACCGACCTGCCCGAGCCGATCGGCGCGGCGATCCACGGCGACCTCCTGCTCACCCTGGTCGATCCCGACGACGACGCCAGCCCCGGCGCGATCTGGCGCACCGCCCTGAGCGACGGCGCGACGGCGATCTGGCGCCACACCGGCAAGCAACCCTTCCAGTTCCAGGTCACCGCCGACCACGCGCTGTGGCTCGATCGCGGCCCGGTCGGCCCGCTGCCGCCCGCCACGTACGTCGGCTGGACTGGCCTCGAGCAGCCGGCGCCGACGGTTGACCTGAGCGAGGAGAGCATCACCGCGTTCACCGCCAACAGCCAGCTGGTCTTCTACGCCTTCGCCGGGACCGACAAGCCGCGCGGGCTCTACGCCGCCCGCCTCGACGACGGCACGCCGGGCACCACGCCGCTGGTCAGCGGCGTCCCGTGTGAGGGTCCGGGGATGATCAGCGACGAGGAGGCGATCTACGGCATCGCCGGCGTCCCCTGCGGCGCGATCCTCTACCGCGTGCCGGTCGACAGCCAGGACAGCCATGACTGCCCGACGCTCGCCTACGTCTCATTCGGCGCCCGGCATCTGACCCAGAACGCGACCCACCTCTACTGGCTGGACGGGACCCGCGTGCTGCGCGTCGCCAAGCAGGGCGGGCCGACCGAGGTGGTCGCCACCGACGGCACCTCCGACGACCTGCTCGACCTGCACGTCGACGGCGAGGTCGTCTACTGGGTCCGCCGGGCCCGCCTCGGCCCGAACCGCGTCCTGGTCGCCGCGTCCGCTGGAACGCCGCCCGTCGAGCTGTTCGTCGATCCGACTGGCGAGCTGCACCTGCTCGCGGCCGACGCCGCCGCGTTCTACTGGCGCTCGACCGCCGGCGAGCTGTGGCGCATCGGCAAGCTGAGCGGCCCGGCGCCCTGAACCGCGACGCTCAGGGCAACACCAACCACCCCTCGAGGCGCTGAGCGTCGGCGAACAGCTTGAAGCGCTCGGCGGCGAAGCGCCAGCCCGGGTCGCCGTCATGGTCGTCGGCGTCGCCGCCGAAAGCGGCGCGCAGCGCGCCGGTCGCCGGGTCGATACCCAGCTCGCAGTCGAAGCCGCCGGCGTCGAAGCCGCCGACCAGCAGCTCACCGGCGCAGCGCAGGCGGAGATAGCAGCGACCGCGCAAGACCTCGACCTCCCCGCCGAGCGGCGCCGGCTGCGCGACCTGGCCCTGCGGCGCTGGCTCGCTCAGCGCCGCGCCGCCCTCGCCGACCCAGCCGCTGGTCGGCAGCGGCGAGCGGTCGACCGAGCCGACGAAGAAGCTGGGTGCGTACCCCAGGCGCGCGACGCAGCTGTCGCCGACCGCGACCGGCGCCGCGCTCGCCTTCATCACCTTCAGCTCGGCGGCATACCAGGTGAGCGCGGGATTGGTGGCCGCGAGCCACCAGGCGAGCACGACCAGCGCGGCGAAGCCGAGCATCGCGCCGACCTCGGCCAGCCAGGCGAGCGCGGCGGCGCGGGTCGCCGGCCCCTTCGCGGCGACCAGGCGCAGCGGGCGGGCGTGCTGACCTTCGACGCCACGCCCCTTCGGCGCGAGGTAGCGGGCCTGGGCGACCACCAGGCGCATCCCCGGCTCGATCCACTCCTGCACCCCCAGCGCATTGTGCAGGCGGTGGAGCGAGACGCCGAGCGCCTGGTCGAGTCGGATCGGCAGCTCCTCCTCGCCGACCTGGAGCACCAACTTCGGCGTGGCGGTGATCGTCTCGTGCCAGTCCCAGATCGTCCGGCTGACCGAGACCTGCCGGCTGCGTCCGCTCGAGTCGGTGCGCGTCTCGGTCACCTGCCGCGAGCTGGCGCGGTAGCTGCGCGCCCGGGTCAGCGAGCCCGAGACGATCGTCCCCTCCCAGGCGAAGGGCGAGCCCTCACGCGGCGCGCCGGCGACGCGCGCCCAGAGGATCGGCAGGACATGGCGCGTCAACCTCACCGTCGCCGGCAACGTGAAGCCCAGGGCGATGAGCGCGGTGAGCCCGGAGCAGAGCCAGGCGATCTTCATCGCCAGACTGAGCTGCATGATCAACGCGAGGAGCAGAGCGAAGAGCACGAAGCCCAGCCCGACGCCGAACGGGATCAGGTGGTACGGGTAGCCGAAGCCCTCGCGCGACCGCTCGCTCGCCCGCCAGACCTCGTCGATCTCTCGCCGCCGCCACCACGCCCAGAGCAGGGTCGTGAGGAAGACCAGCCCCAGCGCGCCGCCGTAGAGCGAGAACGGCCGCGCCGCCGGCCCGGCCGCGGCGGCGGCCACCGCCGACGCGACGCCGATCGCGAGGCCCACCGCCGTGACCCTGATCGTCCGCCCGTAGAGCTCGTCCTTCGCCGCCATCGTGCCCTCCACCGCTCGCGGCAGCGTAACCCAACCCCGGCGGCCGGTGAACACGCCTGACAGCCCGCGCGGATCCATGTTACCGTCGCCGTCGTGTCCGGCCGTTACGCGATCGACGCCTGCTACTTCGACGTCGACGAGACGTTGATCGGAGCGGACCACCTGCTCGTCCCCGAGCTCGGCGAAGCGCTCGCCGCCTGCCGCGCGCGCGGCATCCGGCTCGGGTTGGCCACCGGCCGGATGCTCGCCTCGGCCAGGCCCTACGCCGAGGCGATCGGCGCCGACGCGCCGCTCATCCTCTACAACGGCGCGCGCCTGCAGCGGCTCGCCGACCGGGCGGTGCTGTTCGAGCGGACCGTGCCGCTCGCCGAGGCGCAGCTGGCGCTGCGCCTCACCGCCGCCCGCGGCCTGCACGTCAACCTCTACCTCGACGACGCGATCTACATCGCCCGCGAGTCCGAAACCGCCCGCGCCTCGGCCGAGAAGGACGGCGTCGTCCAGCGCCCGGTCGGCGACCTCGGCGCCTTCTTGCGCGCGCCGCCGACCAAGCTGCTGGTCATCGGCCAGACCGCGGAGCTGCTCGCCTTGTGGCGCGAGCTCGACGCCGCCGGCCTCGGCGCCGCCATCGTCCACTCCGAGCCGACCTACCTCGAGATCTTGCCCCCGGGGGTGAGCAAGGGCGCGGCGCTCGCCGAGGCGGCCAGGCACCTCGGCGTGCCGCTGGCCCGAATCGCCGCCTTCGGCGACTCGAACAACGATCGGGAGCTGCTCGCCGCCGCCGGCCTCGGCGTCGCGGTGGCCAACGCGCTCGACGCGGTCAAGGAGGTCGCCCGGCACGTCACGCGCGCGCCGCGCGGCCTCGGCGTCGCTGAGGCGCTGCGCGAGTTGATCCTCACCTGAGGCAACAAGAGGAGCGAGCGATGAGCGACGAGGTGCTACGGCAGGTCAAGTGGCTGGTCGACCAGGCGCTGGACGAGTTCGGCGGCTTCTTCAAGAAGATCGACTCCGGCCGCTACCGCGCGGTGCAAGGCTCGGCCGAGGTCTTCGTCGCGGTCGAACGCGAGCAGGACGGCGAGGTGCTGGTGCGCATCCACGCGCCGGTCGCCTACCACGCCGCCCCGGACCAGCTCGACCTCGCCTTCCTGCTCCAGGCCAACGGCACGCTGCCGGTGGCGACCTTCGCGCTCGACGAGGCGCGGACGATCACGGTCGGCCAGACCCTCTACGGCGAGCACCTGCACCCCGAGCACCTGCGCAAGGCGGTGCGCGCGGTGGCGTTGGCCGCCAACTGCCTCGATGAGCTGATCGCCGAGCGCACCGCCGGCAAACGCAGCATCGAGGTCAAACCGTGGCTCCGTTGAATCGGCTCACCCGCGCCGCCCTCGCGGTCGCGGCGATCTGCTGGCTCGGCTGCACCGGCACGCTCAGATCGGAAGA
>JBFYZW010000106.1:0-3667 GCA_041309305.1 Deltaproteobacteria bacterium
CCGGCCGCGCTGCCGGCGGCCGGCGGCGTGAGTCTGGTCGGCGAGCTCGATCGGCCGTTCAAAGAGGCCAAGGAGGAGCTGCTCAGCCAGTTCGAGCGCGCCTACGTCCTGCGTCTGCTCGAACGGGTCGGCGGCAACGTCACCGAAGCGGCCAAGCTCGCCGGTCTGGACCGCAAGCACATCTACAACCTGATGACCAAGCACGGACTGCAGGAGGCTCGCTGAGCCGTCGGCCGGGTTGACAGAGCGGTCGGCGGTGCGCAGCTTGCGCTGCACAACAATCGGCGCAGGTCGCAGCGAGGGCGCGGCGACCAGCCAACGCGCCGACAACCGTGACCTCTGGAGACTGACCATGAAGACCGCTGCGTTGCTCACCTTCATCCTCCCGTTGTTCGCTGTCCCCGCCGGCGCCGCCGAGGTGCCCTGGACCCTGGACAAGGCGCACGCCGAGATCGGCTTCTCGGTCCGGCACCTGGGCATCACCAACGTGCGGGGCAAGTTCAGCGACTTCGACGCCCAGATCACCGCCGACGAGGCGACCGGCAAGATCTCGGCCTTCACGGCGACGGCGAAGGCGGCGAGCGTCACGACCAACAACGAGCAGCGCGACGGGCACCTGAAGACCGACGACTTCTTCAACGTCGAGGCCTACCCGGTGCTGACCATGAAGAGCAAGTCGTTCAAGTGGGACGGCAAGAAGGTCACCGCCGTGGTCGATCTGACCATCCGTGACAAGACCAAGAGCGTGACCTTGACCGGCGAGCTGCTCGGCCCACAGAAGGCCAACTTCGGTCAGGGGATGACCGTGCGCGCTGGCTACCTGGTCAAGGGCAAGATCAACCGCAAGGACTTCGGCCTGAAGTTCAACATGGTCGCCGAGGGTATGGCGGTGGTCAGCGAGGATGTCGAGCTGATCCTCGAGATCGAGATGTACCGCAAGGCCTGAGCGTCAGCCTCGCCGCTCCCGGGTGGCCAGCAGCCGCTGGACGACCCCCAATAACTCATCGGCCTCGAACGGCTTGGGCAGCACCGCCTGCGCACCGTGCGCCACCGCCTCGCGCAGGCGCTCGGAGTCGACGTAGCCGGACGAGAGGCAGATCACCGCCGCCGGATCGAGTTCCCTGAGGCGACGGGCGCACTCGGCGCCGTCGATACCGGGCATCGACATGTCGAGCAGCACGACGTCGGGGCGATGCTCGGCGTAGAGCGTGACGCCCTGCTCGCCGTTCTCGGCGGACAGCACGGTCAGCCCGGCGAGCTTGAGTAGCCGCTCGACCGTCGAGCGGATCGGCGCCTCGTCGTCGATGATCAACACCGTCCCCGGGGCGAGAACGCCGATCGGCGCGGGGCTGCGCGGCGGCGCCGGAACGGCGCTGGCCGCCGGGTCCGCGCGGGGCAGGAGCACGGTGACCGTGGTGCCGCGCCCGGGCACCGAGTCGAGCTGGACGCTGCCGCCGTGGTCGGTGACCAGGCCGAAGACCACCGCCAATCCGAGCCCAGAGCCCTGGCCGGGCGGTCTAGTGGTGAAGAACGGCTCGAGGGCGTGCGCGAGGACGTCGGCCTCCATGCCGCGGCCGTCGTCGCGCACGCGCAGGCGAACCCAGTCGCCCGGCGGCAGGCGCACAGGCGCCGCGCCTTCGGGGCTGAGCGACAGGTTGTCGACCAGGATGGCGATCTCTCCGGCCCCGTCGATTGCCTGGGCGGAGTTCAGGCACAGGTTCATCAGCACCTGCTGCAGCTGGTGGGCGTCGCCGCGCACGCACGCGGTGTCGGCCGCGACCTCGTGGGTCAGGTTGATCCGTCGATCGAGCGTGCGGCGCAGCAGCTGGGCCGTCTGAGCGACGAGCTCGCCCACCGCGATCGACTCGCGGCGCGGATGGCTGCGGCGGGCGAATTGGAGCAGGTTGCGCGTCAGGCTCTGGCCACGGCGCGCGGCGCCGCTGATCTCCTCGAGGTCGGTGCGCAGCGCCTGCGCGAGCGCCGGGTCGTCGCGCCAGGCCGAGGCCAGGGCCAGGACCACGGTCAGGACGTTGTTCATCTCGTGCGCCAGACCGCCGGCCAGGTTGCCGATCGCCTCCATCTTCTGCGCCTGCTGCAGCTGCGCGGCCAGGCGGGTGCGCTCGGCCATCTCCTTCGCCGCGGCGGCCAGCGCCGCCTCGAGCTCGCGCTGCTGCGTCGCGTCGCGGTGGCGGGCCTCGAGCAGCCGCTCGGTCGCGCGCAGGCGCGAGACCTGCGTGACCACCGCGACGGTCAGCGCCGCCAGCTGCGCGAAGCCGAGGTGGATGAGCTCCTCGGCGCTGACCAAGGGCGCGGTGACCAGGAGCCAGACGCCGAGCGTCGGGGTCAGGGTCAGCCAGAGCAGCCGGGCGGAGAGCACGAAGTTGCTCGCCGCGATCACCGTCACCAGGATGTAGGCGGTGTAGAGCGGATCGGCCGAGAGGTGCTCGGCGAGCAGGATGTTCGAGGCGACTGCGAGCACCGACCCGCCGACCGCCAGGTGGTAGTGGCGGGCCGGCAACCAGTGGCGGCGGATCGCCCACCACAGGGCCAAGAACAGGCCGGTGAGCGCCAGGTCGTGGACGAGCAGCGGCAGGCGGGTCTGCTCCGGGAAGGCGACCGCGTTGAAGACGAGAAAGAGCGCGAACAGCCCAGCCAACACGAGCGGTACCGGCCGCGCCGCGTTGAGAGCCTCCTCCGCGAGGGCGGTGCGCAGCTGGTCACGCGTGAGTCGCGTCGCGGCCGGTGGTCCGCCGGCCGGCGGGGACGCCAGCGCTGGGCCGGGGGCGGTGGTCATGCTGCCCCGAGCCTACCACGCGCGCGCCGCGACGGCACGGGGCGGCCTGAACGGGCGGTCACGATCAACGGGGTGTGCGCGGATCGCGCACCCCCGTTTAGCGGCGGCTGGGGTGCAGGCGACGGACGTCGCCGACCCGCACGGTGACGCGGCAGCGGTCGAGGTACTCGAGCAGCGGGATGGCCCACTTGCGGCTCAACCCGCCGGCCAGCTCCTTGAACGCGGGGGCGGTCAGCTCGGGCTGCTCGGTCAGGCGAGCGATCACGCGCGCGCTCAGCTCGCCGACCGCGGCGGCGTCGGCGTGCATCGCCTCGTTGACGCGCACCAGCGTGCCCTGGCGGCGCAACAGGCCGAGCAGCTCCTGCAGGCGTTTGCGTTCCAGGCCGAGCCGCTGGCCGAGCTCGGCGTCGCCAGGCGGCATCAGGCCGGCCTCGCGGTAGGCGTCGGCCAGCGCGGTCAGCTGCGCGCGGGCCTGGGCATCGACCGCCGAGCCGCTGCCGGGCAGCGCCAGGAGCGCGCCGTCCCGGGTCAGCTTGCCGGCGCTGATCGCCAGGCGCACCGCGAGTGCCACGAGGTGCTGCTCGGGCGCGGGCATCTGGCTTTGGACCTCGGCCTCGGCGAGGCCGGGGGAGAGCGGCGCCGCCTCGTGGTGGCGGCGCACCAGCTCGAGAACTTGGCCGACCACCTGCTGGGCCAGCTCGCCGGTGATCCACCGCTCACCGGCGCCGTCGAGCCGCTCGAGCTGTCCCCCTCGCTCGAGGACGGCGATCGCTTTGCGCCCCTCACCGGGCGGCAGGCGGCGATGCAGCGCCGTCGCGTCGAGGCCCGCGGCGCGCGACTCGCGCGCCCGGGCCACGAGGCGAGATCGGAAGA
>JBFYZW010000107.1:0-19463 GCA_041309305.1 Deltaproteobacteria bacterium
CCGAGCTCGGGCCGGGCGCGGTGCTGGCGCTCGCCGGGAAATGGGCGCGGGCAAGACGACCTTCGTCCAGGGGCTGGCGGCCGGCTGGGAGGTCGAGGACCTGCGCCAGGTGGTCAGCCCGACCTACACGCTGGTCAACGAGTACCCGGGGCCGCGGGGCGTCCTCTACCACCTCGACTTCTACCGCCTCGACAGCGCCGCCTCGGCGCGCGCGCTGGGGCTCGACGAGCTGGTCGGCGGGCGGCAGGGCCTGGTGGTCATCGAGTGGGCCGATCGCTTCCCCGAGCTCGTGCCGGGGGGCGCGCTCTGGGTCCGGCTGCACCGCGGCCTTGGAACGCAGCGGCGGATCGAGGTCGGTTCTCCCTCGGGCGAAGTCGCCCGTGGCGATCGGGAATCGTAACCGGCCGTTCAGGTCGCCGAACGACCGGCGCGGGCCGCTCGCGCGTCGCGCGGACGCGGCTCACGGAGGTGGGCGTGCCAGTACAGCGCGCTGCGGACCGCGTCGGCCTTCTGGCGGATGCGGGTCCATTCGCTGCGGCTTATTGCTTCGCCCGCGGAGAACAACGCGCGCGCCAAGGCGCTCACCGCGCGGTGCAGCGCCCGCGCGCGTCGGGCCAGGGTCAGGTGGGTCTGGAGCGTTTGTGGCAGGCGGGTGTTGTGCAGCTCGCGCAGCAGGTCGCCGACGGGCTCCCCGGCGGAGGGCGGGGAAACCTCGGGCAGGTAGAGCGAGAGCCGAAGCGAGCCTTTGCGTTGCGGCTTCGCCGACAGCGCGGGCAGCGCGCAGGTCGCGCAGGTGACCTCAAGCTCGGGGTCGAAGTGGACCGTCCAGGTTGACTCTCCCCGCCGGGCGACGTGGATCGCGCTGGCCACCTGCGCGGCCAGGTACTCGGCCTGCACGACCCGGTCGCTCAGCTGCTCGAGCGCGGCGAGCAGGTCGGTCCTGACCCCCTCGAGCACGGCGGGGTCGGGCGCCTTGCCGTGCGCGCAGGCGGCGGTGAGCGCAGGGGAGAGCGTGGCCGCAGCCTCGAGCCAGAAGCTGCGCACCTCGTCGAGGTCGAAGCCCTTGTTGTAGCCGGTGCGGACGTCGCGGGCGATCTCGTCCGGCAGCGGCGAGCAGCGATGGAGATGGCGGTCTGGCTCGCCCAACCGGCCGTGGGTGGTCTCGAGCCGGCCGAGGAACGGCAGGAAGGGTCGCGCCGCCTCCGCCGAGCCGCGTCGTTTGGCGTAGACGACCGCGTGGCCGAGCTCGTGGACGAAGGCCGGGTGCTCGTCGAGGCGGAGCGCGATGTCGTTGGGGAGGATCAGATCCCGCTCGGCGGTGTCGAGCAGGGCCTGCGGGTGGTCGTGGGCCGCCAGGCCGTGCGGATCGTAGAGCAGGCGGATGTCCGCCATCGCCGCCAGCTCCGCCGCGCGCCGATTCAACGGGTGGGTGCCGGTCGGCTTGATCAGCAGGGCGCGCTGGCTCTTGTTGCCAGTGAACGAGGTGGCCACGCCGACCTCGACGCCACAGGCCTCGAACAGGTCGCGCGTCTCGCGCAGCAGGCGGTTGGGCCGGGCCCGCCGCCGACCGAGCTCCTCGACCAGAGCGGCCGACGCCGGCGGCGGGAGCGGCGACCCGCCGGGTTGGACTGTCGCGGCGCCGGCCTTCTTGACGCCCATGCTGACCATCATACACCGAGGTGCAGCCGGAGATGAACAGCCGCGAGGCCTCTGCGGTCTCCGCCGCGCCAGGGGCGTACCGCAGCGCCCACTGCCTGGTGCCAACCAACGCGCGTCAACTGTGGCGCGAGGACACAACGCCCCCGGCGCGCCGGTGGGCGGAAGGCGTGCGGCGGGCGTAGCCCGCGCGAGGTGGTATCGACTCTCGGCCGATGAGTGGTTATACGGACCACCCAGGAGGTCGACGATGCTGAACGCCGTGTCCCAGCTCCCAGAGACCAAGAACGAGCCGGTGCTGCCCTACGGGCCGGGCTCGCCCGAACGGACCCGGCTGCGCGCCGCGCTCAGCGAGATGGCGGGCGAGCAGCGCGAGCTGTGCCCGATCATCGGCGGCAAGCCGGTGCGCACCGAGCAGACCCTCGAGGTGCGCCCGCCGCACAAGCGCCACCAGAAGATCGGCGTGGTCTTCCAGGGCGGCGCCAAGGAGGTCAACGCGGCGATCGACGCGGCGCTGGCCGCGCGCGGCGGGTGGATGAGCCTGTCGTTCGACGAGCGGGCCGGGGTGCTGTTGCGCGCCGCCGAGCTGCTCGCCGGCCGCTACCGGATGAAGCTGAACGCGGCGACGATGCTCGGCCAGTCGAAGACCGCTCACCAGGCGGAGATCGACAGCGCCTGCGAACTGATCGACTTCTGGCGCTTCAACGTCGTCTTCGCCCGCGAGCTGCTCGCCGAGCAGCCGCTCTCGCCCACCGGCACCTGGAACCGGGTCGACTACCGGCCGCTCGACGGCTTCGTCATGGCCATCACGCCGTTCAACTTCACCTCGATCGCCGGCAACCTGCCGACCGCGCCGGCGTTGATGGGCAACACCGTCGTGTGGAAGCCGGCGACCACCGCGGGCCTGTCGGCCCAGGTGATCATGGACATCCTGATGGAGGCGGGGCTACCGCCCGGGGTGATCAACCTGGTCCACGCGCCCGGGCGGGTGATCGGCGACGTCGCGCTCAAGCACCCGGCACTCGCCGGCGTGCACTTCACCGGCTCGACCGGCGTCTTCCAGGGGATGTGGCGCACCGTCGGCGAGCAGATCGCCAACTACCGCTGCTACCCGCGCCTTTGCGGCGAGACCGGCGGCAAGGACTTCATCTTCGCCCACCCGTCGGCCGACGTGCGGGCGCTGGTGGTCGCCGCGGTGCGCGGCGCCTTCGAGTACCAGGGGCAGAAGTGCTCGGCCGCCTCGCGGCTCTACGTGCCCGAGAGCCTCTGGCCCGAGTTCTCGGCCGGGCTCGAGGCCGAGGTGCGCGCGCTCAAGATGGGCGACATCAGCGACTTCTCCAACTTCATGGGCGCGGTGATCGACCAGAACGCCTTCCGCGACATCAAGGGCTACATCGACTTCGCGAAGAGCAACCCGGGCGGCAAGGTCTGGATCGGCGGCGGCTGCAACGACAAGGACGGCTACTTCATCGAGCCGACCGTCGTGCTCGCCGACGACCCGCGGCACAAGCTGATGCAGGAGGAGATCTTCGGCCCGGTGCTGACGGTGCATAAGTACCGCGACGCCGCCTTCGCCGAGACGTTGGCGCTGTGCGACGCCACCAGCCCCTACGCGCTCACCGGGGCGATCTTCGCCCGCGACCTCGACGCCGTGCGTGAGGCCGCCAGGACTCTGCGCTTCGCGGCCGGCAACTTCTACATCAACGACAAGCCGACCGGCGCGGTGGTCGGCCAGCAGCCGTTCGGCGGCAGCCGGGCCTCGGGGACCAACGACAAGGCCGGCTCGGTGCTCAACCTGCTGCGCTGGACCAGCCCGCGGTCGGTCAAGGAGACCTTCGATCCGCCGCGCACGGTCGGCTACCCGTACATGGCGGCCGACTGAGGCGCCGCCGCCGGCCGGTTTTTTTGTCGCGCTGATCCTCCCGCCTATGATGGCGGGGCATGGTCGCCAGTCTTTCACCCCGGCTCGAGACGGATCTGCGCCCCCGGCCGTTCCTCAAGTGGGCGGGCGGCAAGGGCAAGCTGGTGCCGGAGATCCTCGCCCGCTTCCCGCAGCGCTTCGGGCGCTACCACGAGCCGTTCATCGGCGGCGGCGCGGTCTTCTTCGCGCTCGAGCCGGCGATGGCGATCATCTCCGACGTCAACGCCGAGCTCATCGCCACCTACCGGGCGGTGCGCGACAACGTCGAGACCGTGATCCGCGAGCTGTCGGCGCTGTCGGTCGACGAGGAGCACTACTACCAGATGCGGGCCGCCGATCCGCGCGGGCTCAGCCCGGTGGGCCAGGCGGTGCGCACGCTCTTCCTCAACCGGACCTGCTTCAACGGCTTGTACCGGGTCAACAGCCGGGGGCAGTTCAACGTCCCGTTCGGCCGCTACGCCAACCCGCGGCTGTGCAACCCCGAGAACCTGCGCCTGGCGGCGCGGGCCCTCTGCGGCGTCGCGATCGAGGTCGAGAGCGTCTTCGACATCGGCCGGCGGGTGCGGCGCGGCGACCTGGTCTACTTCGACCCACCGTACGACCCGGTCTCGCCGACCGCCTCGTTCACCACCTACGCGCGCGACGGGTTCGGCCGCGACGAGCAGGTCCGGCTGCGCGACCTGTTCAGCGATCTCGCCGGGCAGGGCGTGCACGTCGTGTTGTCGAACTCGGACACGCCGTTCATCCGCGAGCTGTACCGCGACTTCCGCGTCGACACCGTCCACGCCCGCCGGGCGATCAACAGCCGCGCCGATCGGCGCGGGCCAGTGACCGAGGTGCTGGTCTCGGCCAGGCCGGGCGTCCGGCGCTGAGCGTCAGGTGCGCGCGCGCGTCGCGCCGGCGTTCATCTGGCTGTGCCGGTCGATGAAGTTGAGCAGCATCGCCGCGACCTCGATGCGCGACTCCTCCATCTGGCGCAGCGCGTCCTCGAGGGCGCGCTTGTCGGCGCGCTCGTTGTCGAGCATCGCCCGCAGCTTGTTGGTCAGCTCCTTCAGGTAGTCCTGGCTGCGCACCTGGGTCATCAGGAAGTCGGAGCCCTTGCGCACCATCGCGGTGACGGCGAGGCCGTCGGTGTAGCCGGCGATGATCGCGCCGGCCTGATCGCGCAGCGTGCCGGCCTGCTCGTAGAGCGCCGCCGCCTGGGTGAGCTGACCGATCGCCTCGGCGTCGCCGTTCTTGCCCGCGGCGTCGAGCTTTGCCTGGGCCTGCGCCTCGAGCTCGGCCGCCTGGGCGTTGAGCCGCTCCGCCTCGGCCGGGTCGGTCGCCGCGTGGGCCCGCTCGCGCAGCGCGACGGCCTGGTCGTAGAGCAATTGCGCCTCGGCGGCGGCCTGTTGGCCCTCGGGGCTGGCGCTCTCGCTCGCCCGGGCGATGAGGTCGTCGGCCTGCTGCTCGATCGAGTCGGCCTGGGCGCGGAGGTTGTCGGCCTGGTTGAGCCGGTTCGACTTGGTCATCGCGTAGGCGTCCTGGCGCAGCGCGCTGTACGCCTCGGACGTCATGTACTGGTTGATGAGATCCCAGGTGCCGCCGAGCATCTGCAGCTTGAGGAACTTGGCCAGCAGCTCCTCGTTCGAGAGGGCCGGCGCGCCCATGTCCCGAAGCTGCGCGGTGAACGAATCGGCGTGGGTGAAGGCGGCCGAGTCCAGCTCCACCTTCGGCAGCGGCGGCGGGCCGAGCTCGGCGAGCGAGCGCTGCTGCGCGCCGGCGATCCGCTCGGTGCCGTCCTGCGTGACCGGCGCCGTGCCCTTGGGCGCCTTCGGGCCGTCGACCGCGGTCGGCTGGGTCACACCTTGTGGGATAACGGGGCCGTCGAGTCGATTGATGGTCACCATCGAGCGCCTCCCGGATCAGGGTATCTACACGGCTGTGTCCTCGCCGGGCCACCGGCGATCGGGGCAAAAATACTGCTGGATTCCAGCCAATTAGCCATCAGGTCCGGAGCAGGACGTCGCAGTAGTAGCGGACCTTCTTCACGGCCAGCCCGAAGGTGTTCTCGTGGATGTTCTGGCGCAGGCGCAGCAGGACCATCCGTTTGAGTCGGTAGCTGTCGAACGCTGAGAGCTTGGTCGCCTGGCCCGTCTTGCCCTCGAGCGCGGCGAACAGCTCGGCCTTGGGGTAGCCGCAGGCCTCGAGGTACTCCGGCTCGAGCTCCTCGGCGATCGCCTGGGCGAGCTTGAGCGTCTCGGGGCGCGACAGCAGGTCCTGGGCCCAGGTCTCGAGCGAGTCGGTCACCGGCCGCGAGTGCTTCTCGACCGACTTCGGATCGCCGTACGACTTCGAGATGTGCTTCTTGCTGCCGTACTCGACCACCGCCGGCTCGAACGCCAGGCCGAGGTGCTCGAGCACGCGCCGCATCTCGGGCTCCGGGTTTCTGACCAGGTCCTCGTAGCGCACCATCACCGCGTCGACCGGCCGCTCGACCAGGAGGCGGCCGATGGCCTGCAGGTACGGCCGGACGATCGGGTTGGTCTCGTGCGCGGCGCGGTAGTCGCCGCCGAAGAAGGAGTGGGCCTGCGAGTGGAGGATGGCGAACGGGTGGCGGGTGAGGACGACGTACTTGGCCTTGGGGTAGAGCTTGGTCAGAAAAGGCAGGACCAGCGCGTAGGCGGGCGTCTTGTCGCAGAAGTACGGCTTGCCGGTCGGCGCCAGCACCCGCTCGTAGATGGTGCTCGCGTAGGCGCGGCAGGCGTCGAGGTAGTCCTCCTCGCCGCGGGGCAGCTCCTCGCACAGCTCGCGCAGCGCCTGCGCGGCGTTGATGTGATCGTAGGGCGCCTTGTCGACCGTATCGTAGTAGCCGAGGTAGGCGAGCGGCGTGATCAGGTGCGGCTCCGGGTGGGTGAAGATCTGCGAGTGCGAGCCGAGCATCCGCTGCAGCAACGTCGAGCCGGAGCGCGGTGAGCAGACGACGAAGATCAGGTTCTCGTGGATCATGGACCAACCTGTATGCCGGCCGCGCGGTGAGCTCAACCCCTTCGCCTTGCCGCTCGCCCGACCTTTGCGCTAGAAGAGCGGAGACGCGCCCTTAGCTCAGCTGGATAGAGCGCCGGGCTTCGAACCCGTAGGCCGGGGGTTCAAATCCCTCAGGGCGCGCCAATCGTTCCGCGGCCTCTTGCCGTCGAGCGCAGGAGAAGGCGATGGCGACGCCCCGGGTCCTGGCGATGGTGCTGGCCGGCGGGGCCGGGCGACGCCTGTGGCCGCTGACCGCAGTGCGGGCCAAACCGGCGGTGCCGTTCGCCGGCCGCTACCGGATGATCGACTTCGTTCTGTCGAACCTGGTCAACAGCGGCTTTCTGCGCATCAAGGTCCTCACCCAGTACATGTCCGACTCGCTGAACACGCACATCAGCCGCGGTTGGCACCTGGCCTCGGTGGCCGACAACTACGTCGAGCTGGTGCCGGCGCAGCAGCGGCTCGGGCCGAGCTGGTACCGCGGCTCCGCCGACGCGATGCACCAGAACCTCGAGCTGATCACCAACGAGGCGCCCGACCACGTCGCGGTGTTCAATGCCGACCACGTCTACAAGATGGACATCCGCGAGATGTTCGAGCTCCACCTGCAGCGCCGCGCCCACCTGACCGTGGCGGCGGTGACCGTCCCCAGCCGCGAGGCGAGCGCCTTCGGCTGCATCGAGGTCGACGACGACTGGCGGATGATCGGCTACCAGGAGAAGCCGGGGATGCCGCCCGAGATCCCCGGCCGGCCGGGCTACTCGCTGGTGTCGATGGGCAACGACCTGTTCACCATCGACGCGCTGGTCCGGGCGATCGAGGCCGACGCCGAGCGCGACGAGTCGTCGCACGACTTCGGCCGCGACATCGTTCCGGCGATGTACAAGGAGCAGCCGGTCTACGTCTACGACTTCAGCCAAAACCGTCACCCCGGCATGACTGAGCGCGAGCGCGGCTACTGGCGCGACGTCGGGACGCTGCAGGCCTACTGGCAGGCGCACATGGACCTGGTCTCGGCCGACCCGGAGTTCAGCCTTTACAACGCGCAGTGGCCGCTGCACACCTACTACCGGCCGCTGCCGCCGGCGAAGTTCGTCCACGACATGCCGGGCGAGGGGCGCGTCGGCTTCGCCACCCAATCGCTGGTCAGCGAGGGGTGCATCATCTCCGGCGGTCACATCCAACGCTCGGTCTTGAGCCCGCGCGTGCGCATCAACTCCTACTCCAGCGTCAACGAGTCGATCCTCTTCGAGGGGGTCAACGTCGGGCGGCGCGTTCGACTCAACCGGGTGATCGTCGACAAGCACGTCGACATCCCCGCCGAGACCGCGATCGGCTTCGACCACGAGGCCGATCGGCGGCGCTTCCACGTCGACGAGAGCGGGCTGGTGGTCATCCCGCGCGGGTACGTCTTTTGAGCGCCGCACCGGCGCCAGGAGCGAGCATGGGCGTCGAGCGCAGCGCGTCATGGATGGTTGTCTTGCTCGTGGCGTTCGCCCCGCGCGGCGCCGCGGCGGTCGAGCCCGGCGCCGACGCCGACGAGGGCGCGCCGCCGCTGCCGGTCGAGCTGGTGCGCCAGCCGTTCGCCGTCGACCTCGTGCCCTTCGCCGGCACCTCGACGGCGACCGACGGCGCCGACCTGCGCGGCTTGTCGCTCGGGCTGCTCGGCAGCTTCGCCGGCGGCACCGACGGGCTCGCGGTCGCCGGCGTGCTCGGCATCGACCGCCTGGTGGTCCACGGGGTCCAGCTCAGCGGCGCGATCGGTTACGTCGGCGGCTGGGTGCACGGCCTGCAGGTCGCCGGCGCGCTGGCGCTGACCCGGGACCGGCTGCACGGCCTGCAGGTCGCGGGCGGGGCGAGCCTGGTGCTCGGCGCGGTGCACGGCGTGCAGGCCGCCGGCGGCGTCAACGTCGCCGGCCGGCTCTACGGGCTGCAGCTCAGCGGCGGCGTCAACGTCGCGTTGCGAACGATCGAGGGGGTGCAGCTCGGCCCGGTGAACGTCGCGGCCGGCGACGTGCACGGCGCGCAGATCGGCCTGGTCAACATCGCCGAGAACGCCGACGCGGCGGTCGGGCTGGTCAACCTGCTCTGGCGCGGCCGTTGGGACCTCGAGCTCGGCGCCGGCGACACCGGCCTCTTCTCGCTCGCTGTGCGCAACGCGGCGCGGGTGACCCACTCCTACCTGTCGTTCGGCTACCACCCCCTCGGCCGGCGGATCGTCTACGCGCCCGGCGCTGGGCTCGGCGGCCACGTCCAGCTCTGGCGCTGGCTCGGCGCCGACCTCGATGTCCTGGGCCGGGCCCTCTACCACGGCACCGATGGGCTCGCGGAGGCGGAGGACTGGAGCTTTTTCGGCACGCTGCGCCTGCTGGTCGTCGCCGAGCCGATCGAGCGGGTCAGCGTCTACCTCGGGCCAGCCTATCACGTCCTGGTCAGCCAGCGGCTGCGCGGCGCGCGTTTCGCCTGGGTCGAGCCGAGCCACGCGCGCTTCTTCGACGAGCAGGGCGAGCTGCTCGGTCACAGCTACGCCTGGCCCGGGGTCGAGCTCGGGGCCCGCTTCCGGCTCCATTGAGGCGCGGCGATGAGTGACCCGGACGACAAGCCGCCGTTCTCCTTCCGGCAGATCCTCACCGCGCCGGTGATCGCCGGCCTCCCTGGTGCCCGGGTCCGGCTCGAGCGGCGCAAGTCGTTCTTCATGCGCTTCATCCGCCGCTACCTCGGCGGCGGCGAGGCCGAGGCCGAGGCGCAGGCCGATCAGGCCGCGGCGCTGGCCAACGCCGGGCGGGTGTGGACGACCGCGGCGCGGGCCTTCCACGGCCAGCGGGTCGACTCGCTGATCCGCTGCATCACGACGCTGCGTCAGGCGGTCGACGCGATCGAGCGCGCGGCGGGGCGCGAGCTGCCGCGCCAGCAGATCGATCTCCTGACCCGCCGTGCCTGGCAGGACGTCAAGGCGGAGCTCGCCTCCCGGCTCGAGGCGATCAACGAGCGCCTCGAACAGGCGGATCCGCAGACCAACCCGGACGGTCACTACTGGCTGCAGGCCACCACCGAGCTCGACACGCGCCGCTGGGACGCGGCGGCGATCACCCACCTGTGCGACGAGGTGCGCGGCATCTACCAGCGCCTCTTGTGGGTCAAGGCCAACGTCAAGTTCATCGCCCTGCACATCGACGACCTGCGCTGGCTGGCCGACTACGGCGCGCCGGCCGCCGAGGCGATGGTCGCGGTGCCGAGCAACCACGCGCTCAAGCAGCTGCTCAAGCACGCCGACGACCTCAAGCTGCGCCTCAACGACGAGCTCAAGCGCGTGCTGGCGAGCTCGATCGGCGGCGAGGTCAAGCGCGTGTTGCGCCCGAACGCCGATATCTCCGGGATCCGGCCAGCAACACCAACGCCCACCAGGCGGGGTTGAGGCCAGCGCGGCAGTCGCAGCCGCCGGCGCTGCCGCCGCGCACGGCGCGGGTGCGGAACAGGCACTCGCGCCAGGGGCTGAGCTCGAAGCCGTCGTCGGCGGCGACGCGCAGGCTGTAAAGTTGGTCATCCTCGAGCGGGCTCGAGTCGAGGACGAAGCGCGTCGTCGCGGCATCGCTCTGCGGCCGCGTGGCGCTCAGCTTGGCCGTGGCGCTGGTCGGGCTGTCGGTGGCGGCGAAGATCTCGAGGCGCAGGCGCACCGGATCGCCGTCGGGGTCGACGACGTTGAGCACCTCGATGATCGGCAGGGGCAGGCGGACCTCGACGCCGACGTCGCAGCCGGTGGCGAACGGCGGACCGAGGTTGGGCGACGGCGGGACGCCGTTCTGGCGCAGCGCGAAGGTGATCGGGGCGCTCCAGGGGCTCTGCAGCCCGCGCGAGTCCTCCGCCTGGGCCCGGGCGTGGTAGGTCGCGCTCCAGCTGAGCGGCGTGTCGAGCTGCCACAGCGTCGCCGTCGTCGCCTCGGCGACCGGCACCAGCGCGCTCTCGACGACGATCTCGGTGAACTCCGGATCGTCGGCGACGAGGAAGCGCACGGCGAGCGGCTCGTCCTCCGGGTCGGTGGGGTTCTCGGCCTCGAGCACCGGCAGCCGGGTCATCACCGGCGTCTCGCTGGTCGGCTTGAGCATCACCGGCGCGGTCGGCGGCTCGTTCTCGAGGTCGACCAGAAAACGCCACGGCTCGGTCCAGGCGCTGTACGGGTTGTCCGCCTGGTTGTCCCAGGCGCGGGCGCGCCAGGTGAACCAGGTGTTGTCGGGCAGGCCGATCACCTGCCAGACCGTCTGCCCGCCGGCGCCCTCGCCGACCGTCGCGGCGAGCAGCGGCGTCGCGCCGCCGCGCTGGTAGAGCTCGAACTGGTAGCTGAGCGGGTTGAGGTCGGCGTCGCTGGCGTTGCCGATCACCAGGTCGGGCCCGTCGGTGGCGAGCAGCGCGCCGTTCGTGGGCGCGAGGTGGGTCGGCATCCCGGGCGGCACGTTGACGCCGAGCACCTGGATCAGCACGTCGAGCTCGCTGGTCAGCTCGGCGTCGGCGGCGGTGAAGCGCAGGGTGTACGGGCTGCCGGTCGCGGCGGTCTGGCTCGGCTGCCAGGTGAACGCGCCGCTGTGGTCGTCGGCGGTGAAGTCGGTGCCGCTCGCCAGCGCCGCCTGGTTGTCACGCAGCGTCGCGGTGACCGTGATCGGGTCGCCGTCGGGATCGACGAAGGCGATGAGCACGGTGAGCAGCTCCTCCTCGGCGAGGGTGACCGGGGTCGGCGGGCGGGGCGCCACCTCGCCGCCGATCGAGGCGGAGAGCTGCGGCCGGCGGTTGCCGACGTCGATGATCAACGTGTACGGGCCGGCCGAGCCCTGGTTGGCGCCGCCGAGCGCGATGTCCGGGTAGGTGCTGACCGCGACGCAGTGGCGGCCGCTGCTCGGCAGCTCGACGTCGAGGAAGCTCATCGGGCTGGTCGCGCTGCCGTCGTCGTTGAAGCCGACCAAGGCGTTCTCCGGCTCGCTCCACAGGCCGACCGTCGGGTCGAAGAACGGGTGCGGGCGGGAGATGCCGGGCAGCTCGAGCATCGAGTGGAGGCGGATGAGGAAGCGGTCGCCGGCCAGGGCCTGGAAGCAGTACCAGTCCGGATCCGGGGTCGGCCCGATCACCGTCCCCTCGGTGATGACGCCGGTCGGCGGGATGGTGCGGAAGATCTGCCCGTCGATGCTGTCGCTGTTGACGTCGTTTGCCCCGTCGTTCTCTTCATAGGGGTCGACGGCGGTCGAGGGCTCGAGGACGACCGTGGGGATCGGCTCGTTGGCGTCGGAGACGACCCGGAACGGGCCGGGGATCAACGTGGTCGCCCAGACCCCGCGCGGATCGTGGAGGATGATCCGGTAGTCGTCAGCCGGCACCATGCCACGCATAATGAACTGGCCGACCAGCGTCGTGCCCGGCGCCTGGGTCATGTCGTTGTGATGGATGCGCGGCTCGCCAATGCGCTCGACGCGGATCAGCAGTCCGCCGAGCGGCGTGCCGGCGGCGCTGGTCACCAACCCGTTCATCCCGCCGAGCACCGGGAGGGCGATGTCGAGGCCGGTGCGTGCGTCGGCGTCGGCGAAGGTCAGGTCGTCGGCGTAGTCGGGGATGTAGCCGTCGCCGAGCGGCTCGACGACATCGTACCAGCGGTCGCCGTAGTTGCCCGACACCCCGGGCGCCATGCGTGCGTCGAGCCGGTAGGTGCCGGCCGCGACGCCGGTGATCGTGTAGGCGCCGTCGGCGCCGCTGGTCGTCTCGCGGGCCACCTGGTAGCCCTTCGGCGTCGGCCGCCACAGGCGCACCTGCATGCCCGTGAGGCCCCCGCCGCTGCCGTCGCTGATCCGGCCGCTGGCGGTCGCGGCGGCGGCCACGGCCGGCGCGGCCAGGGCGAGCAGGAGACAGAGAGACGAGAGGAGTGCGCGCATGGACCCTCGAGCGCGGTCGTTCGATCAGAGCCGCACCTCCGAGGGTAGCGCCCGCCCCGCGTGAGCGCAACCTCCGCGCGTCCGGCCGGCGCGGCGGTGCACGTTCCCTATGGACATGGCCGGGCCCGCGGGTAACATGGAGCGTATGACCTTCTTCAAGCCACTCTGGGTGTGCGGGTGTGTAGGTGTGTTGACCGGCTGCTTCGGCGAGCTGTTCCTGCTCGAGAAGGACCTGGCCGGCGAGGGGCCGCGCGATCGCGGCTGCAGCGTCTTCAACCCGGACGGCGAGTGCCCGGCCGGCCTGCGCTGCTGCGACGGAGTTTGCGCGGTGAGCTGCGACGCGTGGGTCTGCGCCTGTGATCCCGAGCAGGCCTGCGTCAACGGTGAGTGCCAGGACATCGACCCGGAGAACCAGTGCTCGCCAGGCAACCCGGACGGGCTGTGTCCGGTGAACCAGGTGTGCATCGCCGGCACCTGCGTGCCGATCTCGGGCTCCTGCGGCTGCGATCCGCCCGAGCAGGCCTGCGTCGACGGCGAGTGCATCGACATCCCGCCGGAGCGCGCCTGTTCGGCGCAGAACCTCTACGGCCTCTGCCCCGACGGGCAGGTGTGCGTCGGCGGGGTCTGCCTGGCGGTCGACAACGCCTGCTCGACCGCCCACCCGAACGGGCTCTGCCCGGCCGAGGCGACCTGCGTCAACGGCCGCTGCATCCCGGTGGACGACCGGCCGTGCGGCCCCGACCGCCTCGACGGCCTGTGTCCCAACTGCCGCGTCTGCCAGCCGCCCGGCGTCTGCGAGCCGGTCCTGTGCAGCCCCGCGCACCCGTTCTGCGGCTGTGAGGAGTGGGGCGACTACTGCGTCGGGGGCCAGTGCGTCTGCCTGCCGTGCAACACCGGCAACCTGAGCGGCTGCTGTCCGGACGACCAGTTCTGCAGCACCGCCGGCTACTGCATCCCCGACGGCGGCTGCGTCACGGCCGCCGATTGTCAGATGTCCGGCGTCCTGTGCAGCTGCGCCGGCCAGTGCATCAACGAGGGGACCTGCTACTGCGACTCGGACTGCGGTGCGTTCAACTACTGCCCCGTGCCGGGTGACCTGTGCCAGCGCGATCTGCGCTGCCCGAACGGCGATCCGGACTGCCCGCCGGACGAATATTGCGACAGCACCGCCACCTGCCGGCTGGACGGCACCTGCGGCACGACCGCCGACTGCGTCGGCCAGCCGGGCACCTTCTGCTCGGCCTGCGGCGAGTGCATCCCGACCGGCCAGTGCTGCGAGAACAGCGACTGCACCACCGGCACCGACCCCTACTGCAGCACCGCGAACACCTGCCTCGATCGCGCAGAGGGGGAGTGCGCCAGCACCTTCGATTGCCCGCCCGGGCAGGTGTGCAACGCCGGCGAGTGCGAGGCCGGCGGGCGGACCTGCACCGCCAACGGCGCGGCCAGCTGCGTCGACGTCGGCGGCGAGACCTTCTGGTGCTGCCCGACCGGTGACCCGCTCGACTGCTGCCCGCAGGGTTTCATCTGCGGCGCCGGTGGCACCTGCATCCCGCTGGGCGACTGCGTCGACGCCACCGACTGCCACCCGGCGTTCACCTGCAACGCCGAGTTCAAGTGCGTGCCCTCGACCCCGTGCACCGACACCTGCGTCACCGGCGTCTGCTCGCAGGCGGGCGGGTGCATCCCCGACGACGGCTCGTGCGTGGTCAACGAGGACTGCGCCGCCGGCGAGGTCTGCGGCGCGCTGTACCGCTGCGAGCCGGCGGTCGGCTGCGGTGACCAGGAGTTCCAGGCCTCGAAGGTGCCGCCCAATATGCTCGTTGTCCTCGATCGGTCGGGGAGCATGAACCTGTGCATCGATTGCCCGGCGACACAGCAAGCCTGTATCGACGCGCCGGGGTGTTCCTGGGCGACGGGCAGCTGTCGTGACGACTGCGTGAGCATCACCGACCGGAGTGATTGTCGCGACACGGCCGGCTGCGGCTGGCGTCGCTCCGATCGCTCGACCGGCACCTACTGTGAGCCGGCGATCACCCGCTGGGACACGGCGATCGCCGCGCTCGATCTGGTGCTCGACACCTATCGCAACGACATCCGCTTCGGCCTCTCCCTCTTCCCGTTGCCCTGCGTCGGCAATTGCGACTACCCGTGCCACTACGACTACTGCGACGGCTGCGGCGCGACCGCCGGCACCGTCGAGGTGGCGACCGCGCCGGACGTGGTCGACGCGATCCTGGCCGAGTTCGCCGGCACGTTCCCGGGCGGCAGCACGCCGACCGCGCCGACCTTGCGCGCGGTCGAGGCGAACCGGAACGGCTTCGGCCTCCCGGCGACGGGGGACCCGATCGCGCGGGCGAACTACATCCTGCTGGTCACCGACGGCGACGCGAACTCGGGTGGGACCGATGCGTCCTGCTCGGGGACCGACGAGGACGATCTGGTCAACTGCGCGCTCGATCGCCTGCGCAGAATGACGCCGGCGATCCGCACCTTCGTGGTCGGCTTCGCCTTCAGCGGCAGCACCGCCAACCTCGACTGCCACGCGTTCTGGGGCGGCACCGCCCGGCAGGACACCTGCGCCGGGGTGACCTCGACCACCTGCGACGACAGCGGCGTCGGGCCCTGCTACTACCCGGCCGACAACAAGGAGGAGCTGGTCTCGGCGCTGAGCAACATCGCTTCGTCGGTGGCGTCGTGCAGCTACTCGCTCGACAGCGTGCCGCAGGATCCGGATCGGTTGACGGTCTACTTCTACCACCAGTGCTCGAGCAAGACCGCCCAGGGCGAGTGTGAGGCGGCGCCCGGCTGCGCCTGGAGCGGCGGGGCGTGCGACGGCGATCCGGTCTGGCTGCCGCGCGACCGCAGCCGCACCGACAACTGGGACTACGATCTCAGCATCAACCAGGTGGTCTTCGCCGGCGCCGCCTGCGACAAACTGCAGGCCGGCGGCGTGACGCCGGTGGTCATCCTCGGCTGCCGCATCGGGGAGTAGAACACCGGCGAGATGAGCGCGATCGCGTTGGTCTGCTTCGACCTCGGCGGGGTGCTGGTCCGCCTCTGCCGCGACTGGCGCGAGGTCTGCGCGGCGGCCGGGGTGGAGGTGCGCCCGGAGCTCGAGCAGCCCGCGACCCAGGCGGCGATCGGGGCGCTGGGGCTGCGCCTCAACGCCGGGGAGTTGACGCTCGAACAGTACGTCGCCGGCTCGGTCGCGCTGCTCGACGGCGCCTACACACCGGCCGAGGTGGAGGCGGTGCACGCCGCCTGGGTCAAGGAGCCGTACGCCGGGTTGGACACGCTGATCGACGAGCTGCACCGGGCGGGCCTCGCGACCGCGGTGCTGTCGAACACCGACGCCAGCCATTGGGAGCGGTGGCGGGCGCGGCCGCCGGTGTCGCTGGTGCAGCACCACTTCGCCTCGCACGAGCTGGGGCTCATCAAGCCCGATCCGCGCGTCTACGCGGCGGTCGAGGAGCGGCTCGGCCTTCGCGGCGAGCAGATCCTCTTCTTCGACGACCTGGAGGCGAACGTCACCGCGGCGGGCGCGCGCGGCTGGCGCGCGGTGCGCGTCGACCCGGGGTCAGAGACCGTGCCGCAGCTGCGCGCGGCGATCGCCGCAGTCTGTTCGTGAGCGGTTGACAACCGCCGCTGCCGACCCACCTTGTTTCAGATGGTATCGTCGAGGGGAGTGGTGTGACCGACGTCGAGCGGGTCAAACCGATGGATCTGCGCCTGGTGCTCGACCTCCTCGCCGAGGTCGAGCTGGCGATGGCGCGCCTGTACGAGTGGCTGGCCACGGTGATCGAGGACGCCGAGGCGAAGGAGTTGTTCGCCCAGCTCGCCCGTGAGGAGTACGGCCACCGCGACCTGGTGGCCTTCCAACAGCAGCTGGTGAACAAGAGCCGCGCGGTCTTCCCGCCGGTGGCGGTCGGCGCCCCGGTGCTGCGCGAGGCGATCAGCGCCGCGGCGGTCTTTCGCCAGAACCACCCGCGGCCGACGCTGACCCAGGCGATCGGCTTCGCGCTGCGCGCCGAGGGAGGGGCGGCCGAGCAGCACTACCGGACGGCGATTGTCGAGGCGAGCCCGTCGCTGGCCAAGCTGGTCAACGCGCTCGGCCGGGCCGACGACGAGCACGGCGCCCGGCTGCGCAGCTTCGCCGAGCGGCGCGGCCTGGCCTGAGGCGGCGGTCAGCCGCTGACCAGCACCGGCATGCCCATCAGCGGCCAGATGAGCCAGACGAACACGGCCAGGACGACCATCAGCATCAGGCTGGCGCCCAGGCCCGCGGTGAAGAACTCGCGCGGCGTGAACATCCGGCTGTTGTAGGCGATGGCGTTGGGCGCCGCGCCGATGAGCAGCAGGAACGGCATCCCGGCGGTGACCAGGCAGGCGTAGAGCACCACCTCGCCGCTGACCCCGACGTACTCGGCCATCTTCAGCGCCACCGGCAGCGCGATGGCGATCGCCGCGACGTTCATGATGAAGTTGGTCATCACCAGGACGAAGAGCGCGACGCCGAGGACGAAGACCAACCAGGGGGCGCCCTGGAAGAGGTTGAGCCAGAGGATGGCGATCCACTGCGCCGCGCCGGTCTGCCAGAGGCAGAAGCCGATGCTCATCGCGCCGCCGAAGAGCAGGATGATGTTCCACGAGGTGCCCTCGAGATCCTCGAGCGTGACCAGGCGGAAGACGAAGAAGAGGATGGTGGCGAGCAGGATCACCGCGGTCTTGTCGAGGAAGGCCAGCTCGGTCGGGAAGATCGAGCGGGCGCCGAGCGCGACGACGACGGTGAGGACGATGGTCAGCGCCAGGATCTCGTTCAAGCTGATCCGCCCGAGACCGCGGTAGAGCTCGGCGGCGCGCTGCTTCAGGCCCGGGATCGTCTTGCGCTCCGGCCGGAAGTAGATCATCAGGTAGACCCACAAGAGGGCGAGCATCACCAGGCCCACCGGCGCCATGTAGTAGGTGAGGGTGAAGAAGCTCACCGTCTTGCCGGTGATCTCCTTGAAGAAGCCGACCGCCACCGCGCCGCGGGCGGCGCCGAGCAGCGTGATGATGCTGCCCGCGCCGGCGACGTAGGCCATGCCGATGAACAGCCCCTTGCCGAACTTCGTCGGCGCGCCGTCATCCTGGTAGAGGGCGTAGATGGCGAGCAAGAGCGGGTAGACGGTCGCCGCCACCGCGGTGTGGGCCATCACCAGCGTCAACACCAGCGTCATCGTGAAGCAGCCGAGGTAGATCATGCTCGTCCGCTCGCCGACCACCGAGAGCATCTTGTAGGCCAGGCGGCGGGTCAGGCCGGTCTTGGTGAAGATCACCCCGATCGACAGCGAGCCGAAGATGAACCAGACCGACGGATCCATGAAGTCGGTGAACGCCTTGCTCGCCGGGCGCACGGCGAACAGCGCCTGCAAGACGCCGATCAGGATGGCGGTGATGCCGATCGGCACGACCTCGGTGACCCACCAGGTGCCGGCGATGAGGAAGACGGCGATCGCCGCCTTGCCCTCGCGCGAGAGGGCGAACGCCTGCCCGTTCGGGTCGACCGCGTCGGCTGGCAACGGCGCCAGGTAGACGGCGGTGAACAGGCCGACGCCGAGCAGGAGGAAGATCGTGCGCTTGAGATCGATCGTGGCGGCCTTGGCCAGCTTGACGCCACCCGAGAGATCGCCGGAGGAGGGTTGGGATGAGCTCATGCCACTTCCCGACCAGGGCGAATCCCCCCAAGGCTCGCCCGATTCAGCGAATGGATGGCATAGGTGGGGTCAGGATTCAATCCGTCGATGTTGGAGTTGGGCGCCGAGGCTGGGTATGATGGCGCGACAGCGAGGTGGACCGTGGCGAAGAAGGACAAGAAGGCGAAGAGCCCGCGCAAGAGCGGCGGCAAGGACGGGTTGAGCGCGCTGGAGCAGAACATCCTGCGCGCCAAGGGGGTCTCCGACGGTCAGCTCGCGCGCCTGGCCCGCGCCGGGGTCCGCACCCGCCAGGATCTGGTCACCGTCGGCGACGCCGAGACCCTCGCCGAGCTGATGGGCGGCTCGACCAAGGTCGCGCGGGCGGCGTTGGATTGGGCGAAGGCCAGCGTCGCGGCGAGCGCGGCGATCGTCGTCGAGACCGCCGACGTCATCTACTGCGTGCACTGTCGCACCCGGCAGCCGAAGGACTACAAGGCCGGCGACCTGTGCCCGGCGTGCGGCAAGCAGGCCGAGCCGGTGTTGACCTGCTACTGGTGCAACGCCTCCGGGCCGGGCAAGTTCTGCCGCCAGTGCGGCGCCCGCTTCGTGCCGCTCGGCGAGCTGGAGCTGGCCCTGCTGCTCAAGCGCGAGGGCGTGCCGAAGGACGAGATCGCCAGCAAGCTGGCGGCGATGTCCGACGTCGACAAGGACGCCCTGTGGGCGCGGGTCCGCCGCCCGCGGGCGTGAGGCCACTCCCTGCGCGCGACCTGTGAAGCCTGCGGCGCGCTCTTGCCGGCCGGCATGGCCGAGGGCAGCTGTCCTGCCTGCGGCGGCGCGGCGCGGCGCGCCCAGTGCTGCGCCTGGTGCGCGCGCTGGGTGCCGGCGGGCTCCTTCTGCCGGTCGTGCGGCGCGACGCTGGTGCCGCCCGAGCGCTACGGCGCGGCGCGGATGCTCAAGGACGCCGGGGTCGACAAGTTCTCGCTGGCGGCGCGCCTGCAGGAGATGGAGGCCGAGCAGGTCGCGACGCTGCAGGCGATCTTCGAGCGCCAGCGGGCGATCGTCGCCCGCCGGGTCGAGGAGGCGGCGCTGTGCGAGGGCTTCCTCGTCCGCCCGGTCTTCGCTGCGCGGCTCGAGGCGGAGCTGTGGCCGCAGCTGCCGCTCGGCGAGGCCGAGCTGGCCGCGCTCGCGGCCGGACCCGCCGGGCCGTTCCTCGGTCGCGCCGACCTCCTGGCCGAGGTCGCGTCGCAAAGCCCGGTGCCGCTCACCCGGACGCTGGCGCACCTGGCCCGCCTGACC
>JBFYZW010000108.1:0-16000 GCA_041309305.1 Deltaproteobacteria bacterium
GCTCGCGGAGCGGAACGCCCGCCGAGCCGACGAGGCCGAGGCCGCTCGCCGGGTGGCCGAGACCGCCGTTGAAGCCGAGCGGGCGAGGGCCGACGCCGAGGCCGCGCGCGCGCGGCACGTCGAGGCCGCGAGCGCGGCGATGGCCGCCGAGTTGGCGGCGTTGCGCAGCGCGCTGGAGGGGATCTACGCCGGTCGATCGTGGCGGATGACCAAGCCGCTGCGCGACGTCAACCTCGTGCGCAAGGAGTTGACCGGCGTGATGAAGCGTTTGGCTCGCGTCGCTCGGCGACGGGCGCGGCGGGCCGCGCGCCTGGTGGCGCATGAGACCGCGGCTCGTCTGGAGTTGATCCCCCCGGTGAAGGAAGCTCTCATCGACGCGGTGGACGCCTGGCCCGCGGTCGCGTCGCGGCTGCGCCAGCTCTTGGCGGACGACCTGTCGGACCTCCCGGCGGCACCGCCGGAGGGCGTCGATCCGCGTCCGCGGAATGAACCGCTTCATGTGGCCCGCGCGAAGGGCCGTCGGGGTGTGCGGCGGTGACGGCGAGCAGCCCAGTCCGGCTGGTCCTCGACATGTTCGTGCTCGGGCAGGGCGTGAGAAGCGGTGTCTATCGGGTCTGCGACGAGCTCTACCCCCGGCTGGCCGAGAATCCGGCCTTTGCGACCCGCTTCCTCCTCCCGCCTCGACACGTGGAGGCGGCGCGTGCCTACATCACCGCGCGGGGCCTGCGCGGTCGTGAGCACAGCGCCCCGCCAGGCCGACCGTCACTCGACGCCGATGTGTTGCTGTCGCCGTTCAACTCGCCGGCTGACGAGTGGGCCGCTGACGAAGATGTCCGCCACGCGCACATCATCTATGATCTGATCGCGCTCCGCCGCCCGGAGTTCTTCTCGGAGCACGCGGTGCGCGAGGTCGCCGGGATCATCGCTCGCCTGACCCCGCAGACGCTCGTCTTCGCCATCTCCGAGCACACCAAGCGGGATCTGTTGGCGGAACGGCCTGACCTGTCGCCCGAGTCGGTGATCGTCATCCCGCTGGCAGCGGCGAACGCCTTTCGTCCCTGCGCTGACCAAGCTCGCAGCGCAGCGCTTCGTGCGCAGCTCAAGCTTCCCCCGGGCGTTCCCTACGCTCTCAGTCTGGCGACCCTCGAGGTGCGCAAGAACCTCGATCTGGTTGTGCGTGCGTTCGTCAACCTGCTCGACGCGGAGCCGCGCAGCAACTTGCACCTCGTGCTCGCGGGGATGAGTGGCTGGAAGCTGGAGAAGCTCGAGGCGCAGTTGTCCAGCGCCGGGCGCTGGCGCGATCGGATCATCCTTCCCGGCTACGTGGCGGACGAGGACCTACCGTCGCTGTACAGCGACGCGTTGTTCTTCGTCTACATGTCTCGCTACGAGGGTTTCGGCCTTCCGCCGCTCGAGGCGATGGCGTGCGGCACGCCGGTGATCACCGCCGACAACTCCTCGCTGCCAGAGGTGGTCGGCGACGCTGGTGTGATGCTCGACGCCGATGACGTCGACGGCTTGAGCCAGGCGATGAAGCGCGTCGCCGATGACCCGACCCTGCGGCGCGAGATGTCGAGCCGCGGTCTGGCGCGGGCCAGTTTGTTCTCGTGGGAGAGATGCGCCGAGATGGTCAGCCGCGCCATCCTCGCCCGGCAGACCGACGGTCGGGGGTCAGCGAGGTCGAACCGGCCAGCGGCTGGCGCGGCGCAGCGAGGGACACGGTCGACCGGGTTGGTGAGCGCCCTCGCGACGCGCGCCGAGGTGCCGGTGTTGCGCGGCCGACACCTCGCCGTCCTGGGCGTGGCCGGCGTGGCCGCGTGTGCCGCGTTCCTCTGGCGGGCCTGGCCGATTGGCTGGCGGGACTTCGGCGCCGGGGTGGTGGCGGGTGCCGGCGTGGTGTTCCTCGTTCTGTTGGCGGTGAAGAAGCTTTGGGCGATGCGGAGCTGAGCGATGAGCGAGCAGCGAGTTCAGGTGACCTTCGACGCGGTGATGCTGGGGTTGGAGGTCAAGACCGGTGTCTATCGTGTCTGCGCCGAGCTGTTGCCTCGCCTGGCCGCCCGGCCGGAGCTCGTCGTCACCTGCACCTCGAGCAGGCCGGAGCATGCCGGCGCCGCCCGGGCCTGGTTGGCGGCGCACGATCTGAACCTGTCATGGCGTACCGGCCCGCGGGGTATGGAGCCGCCGATCGACGTGTTGCTCTCGACCTTCTACGCCCCGCAGCCTGCCTGGCAGCGCGACGGTCACGTGTGCAAGGCGACGATCGTCTACGATTTGATCCCCCTGTTGGTCGAGGCGTATCGCACGCCCGGCGAGGTGGCCCGGATGCAGGAGACCCTGGCCAGCCTTGGGCATGACAGCTGCGTCTTCGCCATCTCCGAGCACACCAAGCGCGATCTGCTCGCCCAGCGGCCGGATCTACTCCCCGGTCAGATCGAGGTCCTTCCCCTGGCCGCGGGCGAGAGCTTCGTGCCCTGTCGGAATGCTGGCCAGCGCGCGGCGGTGCGGGCTCGCTACGGCATCCCGCCGCGGGGCCGCTTTGTCCTCGCGCTCGCAACGATGGAGCCGCGGCGCAACCTCCCGCACCTCGTGCGCGGGTTCGCCCGACTGGTCGAGGCTCACCCCGGCTTGGGCGACGTGCGGCTGGTCCTCGCCGGCCTCGAGGGGATCGGCTTCGCCGACCTGCTCCGGTCGATCAACGCGAGCGAGAAGTTGCGGGAGCGGATCATCTTCACCGGCTTCGTCCGCGACGAAGACCTCGCGCCGCTCTACTCCGAGGCGACCTGTTTCACCTGCATGTCGACCTACGAGGGGTTCGGCCTGCCGGTCCTCGAGGCGATGCAGTGCGGGACGCCGGTGATCGCGGCCGACGCGACCTCGCTCCCGGAGGTGGTCGGAGAGGCCGGCGTGCTGTTGCCCCCCGACGACCTCGACGGGTTGGTCGCGGCGTTGCACCGCCTGTTGAAGAGCGGCGCCGCACGCCGGAGGCTCGGGGCGCTCGGCCGCCGTCGCGCGGCGCGTTTCTCCTGGGACCGCAGCGCGGATCGCCTGGTCGAGTCGCTTCTGCGCGCGCACCGAGAGTATCGCCTACCAGCGTTGCCGCTCTCGGCTGCCGCGGACCACAGCGTCGAGTTCGGGGTCGGGCCCGAGCTCGGGCCGCTCTGCGGCGCGGCGCCGAGTGAGGAGGAGCGGTGGCCTGGCTGGCGCGAGCGCCTCGCCAGGCCTCGGACGGGGCGCCGGGCCGAAGGGGGGCGGCGGATTTCGCGCGACCGGCGGACGATCGCCGCGCGGCGGCCGCGTTTCTCATACATCACCGTCGTGCGCAACAACGCGACGCTGCTGCCGCGCTGCATTCGCAGCGTGCAGGCGCAGACCCTCGGGGACGTCGAGCACATCCTCGTCGACGGAGCCTCGACCGACGGTACGCTCGAGGTGATCAAGCAACATGCTGCATCGATCGACTACTTCGTCTCCGAGCCCGACTCAGGTCTCTATCAGGCGCTGAACAAGGCGGTGCCGCTGGCCCGCGGTGCGTACATCTGCGTCTTGAACTCCGATGATTGGCTGGAGCCGGCCGCCGCCGAGATCGCCTGGTATCACCTGCGCGGGCGTCAGGACCCGGTTCTGCTCGCTTCAAGCGCGCACGTCCACGGTGTGAACGGTGAGAACGCGACCTGGAGTCCGGCCCTGGTGCATCCGGGGAGCTACCTGCTGTGCGCCAACGATTGCCACAATGCGATCTACGCCAGCCGAGCGGCGTACCAATCGGCCGGTCTGTACGACGCGTCGCTCCGCATCGCCGCCGACTTCAAATGGATCATGCGTTGCCTGGACGTCGGGGTCTCCTTCGTCTACACGTGCGAGCGCACGGTCAACTACTCGATGGGGGGGGCCTCCGCCGACGTCGCCCAGCACAGCCGGGAGTACCTGCGGATCGTGCGAGAACGGTTCCCCTTCCTCTCCGCGTCCGAGGCGCAGGACCTGTACTGGTGCTTCTTCAGCTTCGTCGACACGAGTGGTCCCCACATGGATTTCGTCGCACCCGCCAGGCGACTCGCGTCCATTCAGGAGATCCTCGCCCGGCACGCCGGTCAGGCCGAGCTCGTCCAGGCGTTGGCCTGGGCTTCCGCCGCGAGGCTCACGCACCCCGCGGACGCGGCGCCCGCGCCCGCGGACTCGTTCGCGCCTGCACCGGCGTTCGCGGTCGAGGCCGGCCCGGTCGCGTCGGTGCGTGCCTTGCTGCGCGGCTCGCCGCGCCTGTATGCCATGGCCAAGCGGCTCTACCGGTCGGTCCATTGACCGGGCGTCGGGCAAGGCCGGCTCGCCCGCTCGTTCCGCCGCGTGCGGAGGTTGTCCATGTCCCGCATCGCCTACGTTGACCACTCGTATCACCGGCAGACCGTCTCGACCGACTTCATCCCTCAGATGCTGCGGCGAGCCGGGCACGAGGTCGACTACTTCTGGGACGAGGCGTGGCGGCACGGCCCAGCGATCCCGTGGAGCGCGGTGTCGGCCTACGACGCGGTGGTGATGTTTCAGATCCGCTGCGCGCTCCCCCAGGGCGAGTACTTCCGGGCGCTGCACCCCAACGTGACCTATATCCCGATGTTGGATCAGTGGGGCCTCTGGAACGGCCCGTTTGTCCACCTGGGGGAGTCGTGGGAGCCACTGCAGGGGTGCAAGGCGATCAACTTCTCATCGGCGGCGCAGGCGGTCACGGTGGGCTTCGGCATCCGCAGCCTGCAGGTGCAGTACTTCCAGCAGCCGCTCGCCGAGCCCTGCGCGCCGGCCGCCGGCCTGCACGGGTTCTTCTGGCTCAGGCGAGAGGAGCAGATCCCGTGGTCGACCGTCCGCGCGCTGATCGGCGAGGCGCGGTTCGACACCTTCCACGTCCACCTGGTTCCCGACCCGTTCAGTCACGAGCCCACCGCCCCGCCGAGCGAGGACTGTCGCCGGTACAACATCACCACCTCGACCTGGTTCGACTCGAAGGCGCAATTCACTGAGGTGCTCGAGCGGGCGAACGTCTTCTTCGCGCCACGGATGGCGGAGGGGATCGGCCAATCGTTCTTGGAAGCGTTGTGCCGCGGCCAATGTGTCGTCGCGCCGAACCACGGGACGATGAACGAGTACATCCTCGACGGCGTCAACGGCCTGCTGTACGACAGCGCCGAGCCACGCCCGCTCGATTTCTCCCGGGTCATCGAGCTCGGCCGCGCCGGGTGGCAGGCCGCGCGCCGCGGTTATCAGAGATGGTTGGAGGCCGAGGAGCGGATCGTCCACTTCATCCTCACGCCGAGCGCGGAGCTCTACACCGGCCGCTACAACCACTTCGCTCGGCCGCCGGCGGCGTCATCCACCTCGACCCTGGCCAGCTTGCGCGCTCAGGTCCTCGCCTGGCCGGTGGTTCAGGGCACGCGCCGATTCTGGCAACCGGTCTGGCAGCGGCTCGGCAAGCGGCTGCTGCGCTGAGGTCGTTCATGGCACTGCGGAGCGGGACACCACACACGAGAGCTGCGCGCGTCGCCGTGATCCGACGCGCCGGCATCAGTGTCGCCTGCCTGGCGCTTGTGGTGGCAGGATCAGCCTGTGAGCGGTGCCCGGCGACCGAGACCGGTTCGGAGGCTCTGAGCTCAGGATCTGCCGTGCGCCCAAACGTCTTGCTCGTCGTCTTCGACACGACGCGCCTCGATGATTGGCCCTTCAATGAGGTCGAGACGGCTGGAGCGATGACGCCCGTACTGGACAGCCTTGCCCGCGCCAGCCAGGTATTCACGAACGCGCACTCGCTCTACACGGTGACGGTCCCCTCTCATGTGACCATGTTTACCGGCAGGGAGGTAGCAGACGGGAGCCCAGGAGCGGGTTGGGATTACGTTTCCCCGTCGTTGTTCACGATTCTCGGCCAGCACGGTTACCGTACGTTTGCCTTCTCGGGCAACAAGAACCTGAGTACGCGCACCATCGATGCCATGCAGACCGTCCATGTTTCAGATCCGGATCTCCACTTGAGATCTTCGGCAGAGAACCTCACGGCCCTTCTCTCGATCTATGGTGAGCATACCGGTGATCCAGCGCAGCTCTCGGACTCGGCGGCGCGCGCGTCCTTGCTCCGGAACCGACGGGTGATGATGGGTGATGCCGAGAGCGTCAATGCCGCAGCATTGGAGGCAATGCGGGAGTTCGCGTCTGGCGGTCCACGCCTGCCGTTCTTCCTCTTTCTCAATTACAACGACGCCCATGACCCGTATTTCCCCCTGGCGAGCTGGCGTGACCGATTCGTGAGTCGGCGTGCGGGGCTCCGCTTCCGTGGCAATCTCTTCGATCCAGCCCAGCGGGAGGTGGAGTTGCGTACGGCTGACGGGACGGTCCTCAGCGGCATGCTCCTTTCGCTGACCTCCGCCGGGTTGTCTGCGGAGGATATCGCCTACGCGCGTGAGCTCCACCGCGCCGAATTGGCCTATGCCGACCATCAGTTCGGCATCCTGCTCCGCGAGCTCGGAAGACTCGACCTCCTCGAGCACACCATCATCGTCTGCGTGTCCGATCACGGTGAGGCGTTCGGAGAGGCCGGTCGCATGTCACATTCCGGCGCTGCCATCCCGGCGCTGGTTGACATCCCCCTCTTCATCCTGCTGCCCGGCCTTCCCGCTGCCCAGATCGGGGAACACGTCGACCATCGGGACATCAAGCCGACCATCCTCGATTATCTGGACATCGAGGAGAACGACTCGACTGGGCGCAGTCTGCTGCCTCTGATTCGCGCCCGCGGCAGGATTCCGCCGCCAGCCGCCACGCCTCGGGTTGCGGATGATGAGGTTGGCAACCTCATTCGAGGCCAGGACCAGGAGGCGACGAGGCGACTCACCGAAAGCTGAGGGCGCTTGGGTATGTCCAGTAGGTAAGCGCCGACTCTGGTAACCCACCCGGCAGCGGTTCTCGGCATGGGACTGCTGCGCCGGGGCGACCGCGGTCAAGTTGACGGTGTGGCCATCAGATCGACGAAACCCTTCGTCGAGCGGTTTGCGGCCTCGACCATATCGCGCGCGGAGGCTGGATGAAGGGTTCCGTCCGCGCTAATCACCGCGAGCGAGTAGTCCTTGAACATCTCAAGATACACCAAGGGATCGATTCCGGATACCGCCTTGATGCCATTCGGGGAGAACTCGCTGAAGACGAGCGGTCGTTTCGCCAGCACGTGTTTCGCTCCTAGCATGACCAAACCCTCGGCGCCTTCTACATCGATCTTGATTACATCCACCTTCTTCTCGTGGCTGAGGACGGAGTCCAGCGTTGTCGTTCGCAATAGTTGTTGACCTTCCGGTGGGAGGCCTTCGCCGAGTGGAGAGATTGCGCCGTTGCCGGCAATCGGGTCGTAGATCATCAATCGTTCTTCGTCCGCGAGCGCTTGCGGCACGATGTTGATCTGCAGTCGATTGATGTGCGCGTTCTTCTGCAGTAGCCAGACGTTCCTGACGTGAGGCTCGAAGGCCCACACTTTCGCTCCCAACAAGCCTGCGAGGACAGAGTAGTACCCGACGTTGGCACCGATATCGACGAAGACGGAATTCGGCACGACGTGCGCGCACACGTGCTGTGTGAGATGCGGTTCGTACGTACCGGTCGCGGCGATCTCGGCATTGATGTTGTTCCAGTTCGGCGCGACCGCCATTCGGTGACCGGCCAGTCGACCAGTCATCGGAATCTCCCGGATCAGTTGCGCCCTTCGCTGGCGGGCCGCCTGGTTCGCCGCGAACTCGGGCGAGCCCAGGAACAACGACACCAGATCCTCGAGTGGATAACCGCCCGAGGCAACCAACTGCGAGAAGTTCTTCAGCCCAGCATCATCAGGCTCGCGCAAGAGAAGAAGCCTGTAGCAAGCTACCACGTCATCAACGGTGGCGAACCTCATCGGGTGCTCCTTGTGGGCCAATCTTGTCAGTTGTACGGTCGCGGCGTCATCGATGGCCGAGCGTCGTAGTTCACGAGTCTGTTGCGGGTTCGGGGCCGTCGGCCGCGACGTCCGAATCTTGCGCTCTTGCACAGTCCCGCCGTGTAGTGACAACACTTGGAGAGCTCAAAGGATACGTCAGGCGTATCCCCTCGAGGTGGAAACAGATCTCCGACCCACGACAACTGTGTGGAGCCTGGGCGGTCAACCTGACGTCGATGCGGTTGCCGAACGGTTGGTCTCCGAGGGTGAAGACCGACGGCGCCGAGGGAGGGAGTGGAGAGAGGGTCGTCGTGCCCAGTTGGATGCCGTTGACCGAGAGCTCGAGGTTCTGCGTCGGCAAGTCGGCAGGCGACCGGGCGAGCAACGCTACCCGCTGCGGTGGAGGACCGAGCAGGGGGAGGGAGATGGTCACCTCGTGCCTTGCGGCGGTGGAGTGGTGGTACAGGCCGTACAGCGCGGGGATGTCGCGTTGGCCGTCGACGATTCGTTTCAATCGGCGGAGCGGCGCCAGCGCGGTGGCGACCGGCGGCGACCACGAGCCGAGTTGGTGGTAGGCGAAGGTCATCGAGGCGCGCGGCAAGAGCCGCGTCTTGTGCGCCAGGTTGACGCGGATGATCTCGCGCAGGCGAGCCCAGCCGCCGCTCTGGGTCTTGGCCTCCGGGTATTCGCGGTTGGCCGCGAGCAGGGTCGGCTCCATGTGGAAGCCGCAGCCGGCCCGGGCCATTCGGCACCAGAGGTCCCAATCCATCGCGTAGTGGAGGTTCTCGTTCAGGCCCCCCAGACGCTCGAAGACCGCCCGGCGGAAGAAGGTGGTCGGTTGGCAGATGTAGTCGGCGGCGGTCCGGAGGCGATCGGGGTCGTGCGGTTCGACCTCGGTGAAGTAGCGCAGGAACTGACCGTCACGGTCGATGAAGACCGCGTGGCCGTAGACGAGGTCGACCTCCGGGTGGGTCTGCAGGATGTCGACCGCGCGCGACACCGCGCCGGGGAAGAGGCAGTCGTCGGCGTTCAGCCAGGCGACGATCTCGCCACGGGCGCGCGCTAGCCCCTTGTTGATGGCGTGCGACTGCCCGCGATCCGGCTCGCGCAGGTAGACAGCAATCTGGTCGCGATGGCGCTCGATGAGTTTCGGCGTCTCTTCGTCGTCGCCGCCGTCGACCACGATGTGCTCGATGTGCGGGTAGTCCTGGTAGTGCACGCTGCGCAGGGTCTGCGTGAGGAACTCCGCCATCCGGTAGGTCGGAGTCACGATCGAGACCCAAGGGCGCGGCGTCGAGCTCATCCGTCCATTCCTGGTGGCGCCGCGCGAGGATACATCTCAGGGCTCGGTGAGCAAAACGCACGGCCCGCGTGTGATCTGCACCGGCCCGTCGGCCGGCTCGGCGACCACGACGTCGCCGGGCCCGAGGTCGATCCGGCCCAGCGTGGAGGTCAGCGTCGATCCCTGCCCGGACGCGACGAGCACCCGCAGGCCCACGGGCTCGAGCACGGCGTCGGCAGCGACCGACGACAGGCAGAACCCAGGTCCGCGGACTGCTTGGCGCTCCGGGCGCAAAACCTCGGCCCGCGCGTAGTCGATGGCCACGCTCGCGTCGTCGAGGTGCAGCGCGCGCGGCCGGCCGTCGAGGCCGTGCCGGCCCCAGTCGTAGAGTCGGAAGGTCGAGTCGCTCGGTTGTTGGACCTCGAGCAGCAGCAGGCCGGGGCCGAGGCTGTGGAGGGTGCCGGCCGGGACCAGGTAGATCTCGCCGACCGCGGGGGTGACGCGGTGCAGCCACTCCGGCAGCGAGCCATCGACCGCCGCTCGGCGCAACGTGTCGGGGTCCAAGCCGGCGCGGTGTCCGAGCAGGAACGACGCCCCGGGCTCGGCCCGCGCCACGAACCAGGCCTCGGTCTTCGGCTCGCCATGGCCGAGGCGCGCGCAGGCCTCCGGAGCAGGGTGGACCTGCACCGACAACCAGTCAGCGACGCTGAGCCACTTGAGCAGGAACGGGAACCTCCCGCGGGCGCTGCCGCCCAGCGCGCCGCGGCGCCACAGGTCGCCGAGCCGCTGCCCGGCGATGGGCTCGTTCACCGCGAGGCTGTGACGCTCGCCCCATTCGACCAGCTCCCAGGACTCGCCGATCGGCCCGTCCGGGAGCGCGCGGCCGAGCTCGCGCGCGAACCGGCGGTCACCCCAGCGCACGGGCACATACTGTGGCGCAAAACGGATCATCAGACGTCCGCAATAGTCGGTCATCCGGCAGCAGACAAGCCCGGCAATCCGGTCGCGACCCGCTGCCGGAATCCGACCAGGACAACGAGCTCGGCCCGCCTCGTTCGCTACCCCGTTCGAGGAGCGCCCACTTCCGGTCGCGGTCTGAACGGGGATGCGCGATGCGCGCACACCCCGTTTGCGGTTTTTCCCCGGGCGAGGCCGCTGATAGCGATTGGGAATCGTGACCGTCCGTTTAGCCGCCCCGGCCGAGGTGCGCAGCGATGAGCTCGCGCAAGACCTCGCTCGCGTCCGGCTTGCCGAAGCCGCGGGCGGCGGCGCGAGCCAGGGCCTGCTCGCGCAGCCACCGCCATTGCTCCTGGGTGATGCGGAAGGTGGTCACGGCGAATGGCGCGCGCACGCCAAAGCCGCCCGAGCTATCGTCCATCCATCACCTCCAGGGAGCCCTCTCCGACTCGAAGGTCACCCTAGCATCGGTTCTCCGGGTCACCAAAAAACGTGCGTACGTACGCTCGTGCGTGGCTTCCCGACCAGAGCAGAGGCGGGCAACACCCCGTCACAATTGACGATAGTGTGATCGTGGGCATCGAGGTCCAAAAGGTCATCGCTCGAGCGATCAACGTCGGTGGCGAAGGGCCGGTGCAACCGGCGGGCAAGACGCCGGCGGCGCAGACCGCGATCGTCGATGGGATGCAGGACGGTGGGCCTGCGCTCGGTGGCCCAGCGCGAATCTCGCCGACCTTGCTCGCGCAGGCGCGGGGCGTGCCGCTCACCCGCGTGCGGCTCAAGGGCTCCGTCGCCGAGATCCTGCTGCCGGTGGGCGAGCGCGGGCCGCAGGCGGCGTTCGCCGAATACCTCGACCGGCTCGAGCACAAGGCGATCTTCCCCGAGGCGCGAGAGGCGCTCGCCGCCTTGCGCGGCGCCGAGGTGATCGCGAGCGAGCCGGTGCCTGCCGGCGCGCCGGTCGTCGCCGTCGTCACCTCGACGCTCGAGCACCTGGTCCCCGGCGGAGTGAGCCACGACGCGCAGGCCACCGCGCGGGTCGCGGCGCTGTTGCGCGAGGGCGGCTGCCTGCCGCTCATCATCCCGCCGTGCGCCGACGTGATGTTGCCGAGCGAGCGTGGAGCGCGGGCCGCCGGGGTCGTCGCGATGACCCTCGGCCTCGACGGCGTCGTGGGCCTGGGCGGTGCCGACGTCCACCCGCGCATCTACCACGACACCAATCGCTTCGCGCGCGACCCGAACTACCCGCGCGACCGCTTCGAGGCCGACTTCGCGCTCGCGGCGATGGAGCAGGAGCTGTTCCTGCTCGGCATCTGCCGCTCGCACCAGCTGTGGAACGCCGCCGCCCACGACGAGGCGCGACGCGACGCGAGTGGCCGGCCGGCCGGCACGCTGGTGCAGGACGTGCGCGAGGAGGGCTACTCGGCGACGACGCAGAACCAGGAGCAGGTCGGACTCGACGAGCAGAAGCCCTTCGTGCTGCGCGATCCGCGCGGCCGGGTGCTGTTCGAGAACCGCGTCGTCCTGGCGCCCGACAGCCGCATGGCCCGGGCGCTCGACCGGCGGCGCTCGTGGCTGACCAACAGCTACCACCACCAGGCGGTCAAGACCCCGGGGGTCGGCTTCCGCGTCGTCGGCGCGGTGCGCGACCCGGTCACCGGCAAAGACACCATCGAGGCGACCGAGCGCTGGAACGCCTTCACCACCCAGTTCCACCCCGAGGTCGGGGCGGCCTACAGCGCCGTCGATCGGCAGCTGTTCTTCAGCGTCGCGCGGCGGGCGCGGATCTTCCGCCTGCGCAAAGAGCTGCGCGCCGCCGGGCGAGACGGCGTGGCCGAGCTCCTCGCCGCGATGCGGGCGCTGCCGCCCGGGCCCTTCCACGCCTCCGACTTCGCCTGGGTGCGCGAGGACCTCGTCCGCCACTGGCGCTGAACCGGTCGAGCGCGGTCGGCTGTCTCTTTCGGGGCGGCGAGCGGGGACGTTGTCGTGGCCTATGGCAGCTCGAGCTCGGTGGTGAGCTCAGCGAAGGGGAGGACCCGGACGTCGAGCTCGGCGTCGCCATAGCTCTTGGTTCCCAGGTGCACCTGATAGAAGCGCGGGATTGTCGTGCGGGCGCGGAAGTAGCGCGCGTGGGGGGAGATCGCTCGTTCGCCGGTCTTGCACTCCACGGCGAACGAGGGCCGGCGACCTTCGAGCACGACGAAGTCGACCTCCCGCTTGTCCGTGTCGCGCAGGTAACAGAGCTCCATCGTTACGCCCTCCTGGTCCTCGCGAGCGTGGCAGTATTTGAGCAGCTGCGCCGCGACCAGGTTCTCGAAGCGGGCGCCGCCGGTCGGGGCACGGGACCAGTCCCAGAAATAGAGTTTCTGCTCCTTCTTGACCGCGCGGATCCGCGGACTGCCGAAGGGCGCGATGCGGAAGCAGAGGTAGAGCCGTTCGAAGATTGTCAGCCACCGGCGAACCGCATCGTGCGAGACCTGCAGCTCCTCGCGCAGGGCCTGCAGCGACAGGGGCGAGCCGACTCGCTGAGGGAGGGCGTCGAGCAGCAGCTCGAGCAGACCGAGCTCCTGGACGCGCTCGAGGTCGCGGAGGTCCTCCTGCAACACGCGCGTGCCGACGTCGCGTTGCCAACGCCGCCAGGCGCGCTCGGTCCCCTTGGACAGCGGCTCGGGGAAGCCGCCGAAGGCGAGCAGCAGGGCGAGGTCGCTCGTCGTCGGGTTGGAGTTGATCTCCCGCAACGAGTAGGGGTGCAAGCGGTGATAGTGATAGCGGCCCTGCAGGGAGTCGCCGCCCTTCCGGTAGTAGTCCAACCGCGCCGAGCCGACCACCAACGCCTGACGGCGGGGGTAGAAGCGGTCGTAGAAGCCCTTCATCAGGCGACGCCAGCGGGGGAACTTGTGGATCTCGTCGAAGACGCACAGCCGCCCCTCGACGGGGACCTCCTCGCGGAGGATCCGCTGCCGGTGCGTCGGCACGTCCCAATTCAGATACGCCGCGTGGTCGCTACCCCGCACGGCGCCGAGGAGGTGGCGGGCAAAGGTCGTCTTCCCGACCTGGCGGGGCCCGCCGACGAAGACCAGCTTGTCGCGCAGATCCTCGCGCACGGCGGCTTCGATGTAGCGTGCCTCGGGTAGCGCCATGCGAACGCCTCCAGCGAGCGCGGGGAGATCGCTAAACGAACGGTCACGATTCCCGATCCCCATCAGCGGCCTCGCCCGAGGAAGAACCGCAAACGGGGTGTGCGCGAATCGCGCACCCCCGTTTTGACCATACTATATGAGCAATTTTTGCAACAGCAAAATAAACTCATGAGTGATTTTTGGTCAGGCCAAAGACGCGCATACCGCGCCTGCAGCGGCGAGCGGGGACGATGCCGGCGGCCTGGAGCGTGCGCAGCTACGCCGGCGGCGCCGGGCGGCGGTGCGTACGGCGGAAGCGCATGTTGAGCAGCTCGATCAGCACCGCGAAGGCCATCGCGAAGTAGATGTAACCCTTGTTCAGGTGCTGGTCGAAGCCCTCGGCGGTGAGCAGCACGCCGATGAGCAGCAGGAAGGAGAGGGCGAGGATCTTCATCGACGGGTTCTGGTTGACGAAGTCGCCGATGCGCTTGGCGAAGACGAGCATCACGCCGATGGCGATGACCACCGCGGCGATCATGATCGACACCTCCTTCGCCATGCCGACCGCGGTGATCACCGAGTCGAGCGAGAAGATGATGTCCATGACCATGATCTGCCCCACAACCCAGGCCATCGCGTTGGCCTGGCCGGCGGCGCGGGCGTGCCGCTCCTCGGCCGAGCGCTCGACCTTGTCGTAAATCTCGTGCGCGCTCTTGCCGATCAGGAAGACGCCGCCGACCAGCATGATGAGATCGCGGCCGGAGATGCCCTGGCCGAGGACCGTGAACAGATCGCTGGTCAGGCGCATGACCCAGAAGATCGACAACAGCAGCAGGATGCGGGTGACCATCGCGCCCATCAAACCGAGCCGGTAGGCGACCGGGCGCTGCGCCTCGGGCACGCGGTCGGTGAGGATGGCGATGAAGACGATGTTGTCGATCCCGAGCACGATCTCGAGCGCGGTCAGGGTGACCAGGGCCAACCAGTTCTCGGGCGACGAGAAGACGGCGATCAGGGCGTCCACGATGTGCCTCCTCGGCGCAGTCTGCCTCACCCCTGGCGGTTGGGTCACGCCCGAAGTTGCGGGTGGTCAGCGCCGCGCGGCCGCGCTTCTCGCGCAGCGCCTTCGCCTTTCGGCGCCGCGGACGACCGCCGCCTTGCTGATGCAATAAAAGCAATTGACAATGCAATAAAAGCAACAGATTATCAGCTAATGAACGCCAGCATGTCTCGACCGGTCATCCTCGAGAATCTGCGCCTGGTCGCACAGTGGCTGGAGATCAAGCACGCAGGGCGCCGCTTCGAGATCGTCATCGCGGGAGGTGCGGCGCTCGCGCTCCTCGGCACGAAGGAGGGAACCATCGACGTCGACGTGGTCCATCCGGAGCGCCTGCCGGCCGAGATGGTCGAGGCCGCGCAGGTCGTGGCCAAGGCGAAGGGCCTCGGCCCGGAATGGCTGAGCTCAGGCGTTGCACGCCTGCTGGAGCTCGTTGCGCAGCGCAGTGGCGTGCCGGCGTACTTCGGCGCGCGAGAGCGGCGCGTCGACGTGGCGCCGAACCTCACGGTTTGGGTGCTCGGGCGGCAGGCCTTGATCAGCCTCAAGCTGCTGGCGGCGACGCCGTCAGCGCGCAAACACGTCGATGATCTGACGGCGTTGCGCCCTTCGGCGAGCGAGTTGCAGGAGGGGGCGCGATTCGTTCGGGCGTACGACCCAAGTCAACCCACGGGCGAGGATCTCGCCCGCGTGGTGCGCGAGCTCGGTGGTAGCGATGATGACTCCCACTGACATCGAAGGGCTGGTTGCCCAGCGCCTGGCTACGGCTTGGCCCGGATTCGGCCTGCCGTTGCCGTCTCGACCGATTGTCGAGCAGGACCGGGGCCTGGTTGACCCGGAGGCGCTCATCATCCTGACCCTGCTCTTCGTGCGCGACGCGCGGCTTCTGTCGGACGTGGCGGAGTGGCTCAGGGTGAATGGGGACCTGCTCGTGCACCAGAAGCTCGCGACCTTGCGCCGCGGGCTGCCGCAGAGTCAGCGAGATCGTCTTCACGCGAACCTGGATGCCCATGCGGCGGCGCTGTCGCGGAGCGTGGCGCGGGCGCTCGGCACGGGGTCCCGTGGTGGCGGCGCGGGCTTGGCGCGGCGCGGGCGCGAGTCCCGCTTCGCGCCGCGGCAGCAGGTCGCGAAGCTGACCCGGATGCTCGGCAACCGGCTCTTCTTCGGTGCTGGTTTTCGCGCCGATGTCGTGAGCGTTCTCGAGTGCCACGTCCGGCCGTCGAGCGGTCGGGAGCTGGCGCGGCTGTTGGCAGCGAACCCCTCCACGGTATCGCGCATCCTCGCCGATCTTGCCGCCTGCGGCTTCGTCGACAACAAGGGCAGGATGATTGGACACCAGCCGGCGTTCCCCGGCGTGTTCATCTCCTGCACGACAGCGCGCCACCTCGGAGCGATCATCGACGCTGCCCGCGCCACCGATCCCGACCTACGCCGGGCCATGTTGCCGACGCTCGAGCCCGAGTTCGACGGATTGGGTGCAGCGGTGCTCGCCAGCGCTACGTCGTAGCGTGAGCGCGGCGCCGGCGCGGCCCCCTGACGTCGGTCAGGGTTTGACTGTCAGGCCGCGCTTCTTGATCAGCGCCCTGGCCTCGGCGTCGCGGCCGCGGAAGGCCCGGTACTGGGCCATCTCGTCGCCCTGCGAGCCGGCGGCGAAGACGTGC
>JBFYZW010000109.1:0-3137 GCA_041309305.1 Deltaproteobacteria bacterium
GCGGGCGATGCCGCTGTCGTGTCGCGGCGCCGCCGGCGCCGGCAGGCCGTACAGCTCGGCGACCGCGGCGGCGACGGCGTAGGCGTAGAAGCGCTCATCATCGGCGGCGCGCGATTGGGCGCGCTTCTTGGCGATCGATTCCTTGGTGTCGATCAGGGTCAGGCTGACGATCACCTCGCCGCCGAGAGCGCTGACGCTGCCGGTGAGCAGGAAGTCGACCCCGAGCGCGCCGCCGATCTGGACGGCGCAGGCCAAATCGTCGCAGCCGAGCGCCTCCTTCATCTTGTCGAGGCCGAGGATGGCGTTGATGTCCTGGCTGCCGATCACGGTCGAACCGGACTTGGCGGCCACCTCGTTGACCAACAGGTCGTCGAGGATGTCGACCGTGGCCTCGGGGACGCGCTTGGCGGTCAGCGGCATCACCGCGGTCTTGAGCTCGGCCGCCTCGGCGCGCTGCGGGAGCGCCAGGATGAGGATGAGGCCGATCAGACGGGAGACTGCCATGACGAACTCCTGAGCCACACCCCACGCCGGCGCTATCGTCGCACGTCACTTTTGGCAAAGCAATCCGCGCAGAGCGCGGCTGTAGCGGGATTGCCGATTGCTCGTCCATGGACCTCTTGATAGGGGGAGGCAACACTCGACCGGGGCAGTACGATGGTCAGTCCCTTCGTTAGCGCCATTCCCCAGGATCTGGTCCGCTTCTTCGCTCGCCCGTACGTCGCCGGCGACTCGCTGGAGAAGGCGATCGACACCGCCGCCGATCTCTTCCACGAGCGGGGGATCTACACGACGCTCGATCTGCTCGCCGAGGGGATCGACTCGCAGGCGGTGGTCGAGCAGAACGTCTTCACCTACTTCGAGATGATCAACGCCGCCGCCGGCGACGATCGCTTCCCGACGCCCGCCGACCGGCCGACGGTGTCGCTCAAGCCCTCGAGCTACACGGTCGCGCCGCTGGAGCGGGGCGGCGACGCGCGCGGCTCGCGCGAGGCGGTCTGGCGCATCGCCGAGCACGCCCGGGCCAGAGGCGTCCGGATCACCGTCGACATGGAGAGCAGCCACTGGACCGACTACACGCTCGGGCTGCTCGGCGAGCTGCACGCCGCCGGCCACACCGAGGTCGGCACCGTCGTGCAGACGCGGTTGCACCGGAGCGAGAAGGACCTCGACCGGCTGCCACCCGGCTGTCGGGTGCGCCTGGTGATCGGCATCTACCGCGAGCCGGCGACCATCGCCCTGACCGACAAGCGGCAGATGAAGGAGCGGCTGCTCCGCTTTGCCGATCTGCTGCTGCGCCGCGGTCACTACGTCGAGTTCGCCACCCACGACGAGGAGTTCCTGCGTCGCTTCGTCAATGAGGTGGTCCCGGGGACCGGTGCGGGGCGCGACCGCTTCGAGCTGCAGATGCTCTACGGCGTGCCGCGGCGCGGGCTGCAGGACGAGATGACCCGCCTGGGGGTCAAGGTGCGCCTCTACGTCCCGTTCGCGCTCGGCTGGCCGATGGCGATCGCCTACCTGCGCCGGCGGTTGGACGAGTACCCGGCGATGATGGCGCTGGTGCTCGGCGACGTCCTCCACCGCCAGCGCGGGCGCGGTTGAACCTCAGGCCGCGGGCAACGTCTCGCGCACCGCGCCGGCCGCCTCGAGCATCGCCTCGGCGGCGCGCAGCCCGTCGACCGCCGAGCTGATGATCCCGCCGCCGTAGCCGACGCCCTCGCCCGCCGGGTAGAGCCCGAGCGCGCCGACCGCCTGCAGATCCTCGCGGCGTGGGACCCGCACCGGCGACGAGGTCCGCGTCTCGGCGCCGAGGAGCACCGCCTCCTCGGTGATGAAGCCGCGCATCTTGTCGTTGAAGGCGCCGAGGGCGCGGCGCAGCGCCGCGTGGACCGCCGCCGGGTAGATGGCCTCGAGATCCGCCGGCCACAAGCCGCGGCGGTAGCTCGATTTGGGCAACGCGCTGGACGGCTTGCCGGCGGCATAATCGGACAGGCGCGCCGCCGGGGCGACGAAGGACCCGCCGCCGGCCGCGTACGCCGCCCGCTCGGCCTGGCGCTGGAAGTCGACCCCGGCGAGGACGCCGGTGTGCCCGGCCGCGGCGTAGTCCTCCGGGGTGACGGTGACCACCAGCGCGCTGTTGGCGAACCGGCCGGAGCGCGAGGCGTGGCTCATGCCGTTGAGGCAGAGCTCCTCCTGCTCGGTCGGGGTCGGGACGACCACGCCCCCAGGGCACATGCAGAACGAGTAGACGCCCCGGCCGCCGTCCCCCTTTTCGTTGTAGGTCAGGCGATAATCGGCGGCCGGCAGGATGCCCTTGTTGGCGATCGCGCCATAGCGCAGCCGGTCGATCAGCGGCTGCGGGTGCTCGACGCGGAAGCCGACCGCGAACGGGCGCACCTCGAGCGGCAGCCCGCGGTCGATCAGGCGTTGCCAGATGTCGCGCGCCGAGTGGCCGGTGCCGAGCACGACGCGGGTCGCGTCGAGGCGCTCACCGTCGCGCAGCACCAGCCCGGTGAGCTGGCCGGCGGCGACGCTGAAGTCCTGCACCGCGGCGCGGAAGCGGAAGACGCTGCCCAGGCCCTCGAGGTGGCGGCGCATGTTGCGCAGCAGCGCGACCAGGCGATCGGTGCCGAGGTGCGGGCGGTGATCGACCAGGATGTCCGGGTCGGCGCCCATCTCGACCAGCTTGGTCATGATCAGCTCGACCCTGGGATCGTTGACCCGGGTGTAGAGCTTGCCGTCGGAGTAGGTGCCGGCGCCGCCCTCGCCGAAGCAGACGTTCGAGTCGGTGTCGAGCTCGCCGTGCGCGTAGAGGCGGCTGACGTCGTGGCCGCGCTCGTCGACCGGCCGGCCGCGCTCGAGGAGCAACGGCGGCCAGCCGGCCTCGGCCAGCGCCAGCGCGGCGAACAAGCCCGCCGGTCCGGTACCGACGACCACCGGCCGGGGACCGTCGGGCGGCGCCGGCAGGCGGTAGCGGTAGCGCTCGATCGGGCGCACCGCCTCGGCGACTCCTTGTCCGATGAGCCGCTCGGCGACGTCGGCGGGCAGGCCGAGCTCGATGGTGAAGACGTAGCGCAGCGCGCGGTGGCGGGCGTCGAGCGCGCGCCGGGCGACCCGCACCGGCGGCAGGCCGGTCG
>JBFYZW010000110.1:0-5164 GCA_041309305.1 Deltaproteobacteria bacterium
TTCCGATCTCCGCGGTCACCGGCGGCGGCGAGCTCGGCGCCGAGGCGCGCCAGGCGCGCTGCGTCGAGGCCGGAGCGTGCGGCGACTGCGGCGATGGTGAATGGCTCGAGCGTCGCGACGAGCTGCGCGTCCTGCGCCAGAAGGCTGCGCCGCTCGTCGACCAGCAGATAACGGGCGATCGCCAGCGCGACGGCGGCGAGCTGCGAGTCGCGCACGCGCAGGCGCTCGTCGGCGTTGGCGCCGCTGAGCGACAGCCGGCCCTCGAGTTGGACGAAGCGGAGCATCCGGCCGCCGAGCTCGGGCGCGCGCGCGGCGCCGAACTCGCGCTCGTGCCCGTCGCCCGGTTGATCGAACAGCTCGGCGCCGAAGCCGACCAGAAGGCCCAGGCGGTCGAGCCGCGGCCGGGGGAGGTGGTCGCTGCCGAACGCCAGGCGGAAGGCGCGGGCCGGGGCGCCCTCGTCCACCGCGGCGTGTGTGTAGTGGCGCAGGCCGAGCGCGGCGGCGAGCTCGGTGAGCAGCGCGGTGGTCGCCGGACCGTCGAGCGGCCCGGTCAACAGCGCGACCCGGTCGCGCTCAGCGGCGAGGCGGGCGGCGACTTTCTCGCCGATCGCCTGCCAGCTGCTTTGCACCGGCGTACCGCCGCGGCGCAGCGAGAGTGGGCCGACGGCGCGGTCGGGGTCGTACAGATCGAGCAGCGCGGCGAAGCTGCGCAAGGTGGGCAGCCGGCGGCTCGGGTGTGCGGGGTTCGGGACGACCAGGATCGGGCGTCCCTCGCGGCAACGGACCAGCACCGGCGCGCTGTCGCTGACGGTGGCGTAGTGCTTCGGCTTGCCGAGCGAACGCAGGCCCTCCGGCCGCTCGTGGAACGGCAGCGAGGTCTCGGCCGGCGGCCGGCAGGCGGCCGTGGTCAGCGCGGTGGCGGCCGCGAAGGCGCTGCCGACGCGCAAGAAGTCCCGCCGGTCGAGTGCCAGGGGCTCGGGGTGGGGATGGTCATGAGACGACATGGTTCACTCCCGGCTCAGCGGTGGCAGACGACGCAGTCAATCGGGCCCTGCATCTCGGGTTTGCGGTGACAGTCCATGCACCAGCCCATGTTGAACGGCACGCGCACCGCGACCTTGTCGTGGTTCTCGACGTCCAGGTGGCAGTCGACGCAGTCGAGCTTCGCCTCGCCGCGGTCGTTTTTGGCCTGCAGGTGGGCCGAGTGATCGTAGTAGGCGAAGTCGGGCAGGTCGTGCACCTTGATCCAGGGGATCGGCTGGCCGCGCTCGTGGTAACCCTTGAGCACCAGCACCCACTCTTTGTCCTGCCCGACCACGGTGTGGCAGTTCATGCAGATGTCGGTCGACGGCAAGGTCGAGTGGCGGCCGCGGTAGGGCATCGTGTGGCAATACCGGCACGGGATGGCGTAACCGCCGAGGTTGACCTCTTTGCCGCTCGCGTCGGTCACCCAGTTGGGCTGCGCCGCCATCTTGCGGTGCTGGAAGTAGATCGGCTGTTCGGGCGCGTAGCCCTGCTTGGGGTTGACCATCGCGGCGACGCCGAGGCTGACGCCGCCGAGGGCGACCACGAGGCCGATGAGGAGGGCCGGGCGGGGTTTCATGATCGTTCACCTTCTCGCTGGGAGTCGGTCGGGGTCGGGGGTGGCTCTTCGCGTCGCGGTGCGGGCTCGTCGTCGAGCAGGATGCGCACCGCCGGGGTCTCGAGGTCGTCGAACTGGCCGGCGCGCACCGCCCAGACGAACAGCGCGACCATGACGCCGGCGACGAGCAGCGCGAGCGGCAACAGGATGAAGATCAGCGCCATCGCTTACGCCCCCCGCCGCCGCGGCGCCCGGAAGGAGGGGCCGACCATCGAGGAGAGGATCACGGTCAAGGACGACATCGGCATGAGCAGCGCGGCGCCGAGCGGGCCGACCAGGCCCAAAAAGGCGAGGCTGGCGCCGCAGAGGTTGTAGACGAGCGAGAAGATCAGGTTGCGGCGTACGACCCCCAAAAGCCGCCGGCCGCCGGTGAAGAGCTCGAGCACCGGCGCGAGGCCGGCGCGGGTGAGCAGCACATCGGCGGCGACCTGCGAGGCGCCAGTGCCGCCGTGGACCGCGACGCCGACGTCGCCGAGCGCCAGCGCCGCGGCGTCGTTGACGCCGTCACCGATCATCATCGTCGGCCAACCGCCCGCGGTGCTCTCGGCGACCCGGTCGCGCTTGGCCTCGGGGCTCAGGCCACCGTGCGCGGCCGCCGGGGGAAGGCCGAGGCTGGCCGCGACCCGCGCGACGACCGCCGGGTGATCGCCGGAGAGGATCTGCACCTCGGCGAAGCGGCTGAGCTCGGCGACCGTGGCGGCCGCGTCGGCGCGCAGGCGGTCGCCGATGCCGGCGACGCCGGCCAGCGCGCCGTCGACCTCGACCAGCACCGGGCTCAGACCGGCGGCCAGCGCCGGCGCCAGGCGGCGCTCGGCCTGCGCGTCGATGGCGACGAAGCCCGGCCGGCCGACGCGCAGCCGCCGGCCGTCGACGCGCCCCTCGATGCCGGCGCCGGCGGTCTCGTTCACCTCGTCCACCGGCCGGACGACGCGGACCGGCTTGTCCCACGAGCGGCGGAAGGCCTGGGCGATCGGATGGATCGAGGCCGCCTCGAGGGCGAGCACCTGCTCGGCCAGGGTGGCGTCGCCGTCCCAGAGCACGACCCGGGCCGCGCCTTCGGTCAGCGTGCCGGTCTTGTCGAGCAGCACGCGGCGGATGGCCGGGAGCCGCTCGACCGCGCCGGGGTTCTTGACGAAGATCCCGGCCCGCGCCGCGCGCATCAACCCGACGGTCATCGCCACCGGCGTCGCCAGGCCAAGCGCGCACGGGCAGGTGACGACCAAGAGCGCCACGACCCGCTCGAGCGCCGCGGTCGCGGTGAGCCCTTCGCCCAGGAGCGCCCAGGCGCCGGTCAGCGCCGCGAGCGCGAGCACCGCGACGACGAAGATCCGGCTCCAACGATCGGCGAGCTGGACGATCGGCGGCCGCGCCGCCAGCGCCTCGTCGACCAGCGCCAACAGCGCTCCGACCCGCGTCGCTGCGCCGACCGCGTGGGCGCGCACGGTGAGCGGCGCGCCGAGGTTGGTCGCCCCGGCGAAGACCCGCTCGCCGGCGGACACCGGGATCGGCTCGGGCTCACCGGTCAACACCGCCTGGTCGAGCGTCGAGCGACCGTCGAGCACGACGCCGTCGACCGGGATGAGCTCGCCGGGCCGCACCTCGAGCCGATCGCCGGCGGCGATGGTCTCGGCCGGGACCTCGACGGCGACGCCGTCGGCGCCGAGGCGGCGGGCGAACTCGACCAGGTTGGCGCGGCGCAGCCCCTCGTGCCGTTCGATCGCCAGGCGTTGCGCGCGCTGCTGCAGGTAGCGCGCGCCGAGCAGCAGCGCGACCAGCGCGGTCAGCGAATCGAAGAAGACCGGCCCCTGCCCGGTCACCGTGGCCACCGCGCTGTAGGCGAAGGCGCCGAGCAGCGCGAGCGAGACCGGCAGGTCCATGTGGGGCAGGCGCTGGCGCAGGCCGGCCCAGGCGCCGCGGAAGAACGCCGGCGCGGAGAAGAGCATCACCGGCAGGCTGAGCACCAGGCTGACCCAGCGGAAGAACTGGGTGAACGACTCGCTCATCCCTTGCGCGTCGCCGGCGTAGAGCGCGCCGTGGATGAGCATGATGTTCATCGCGCAGGCGGAGGCGACGCCGAGCTTGATGAGAAGCGCCCGGTCTTCGGCCTGGCGCTCGGCCTGGCCGCTGCCTTGGCGCGGGTGTGGGCTGTAGCCGATGGCGTCGAGCGCGCGGGCGACGGCGGAGAGCGGCACCGCGGCCGGATCCCAGTCGACCTCCGCCAGGTGGGTGGCGAAGTTCAGGCGCACCTCGACCAGGCCCTCGACCGCGCGCGGCAAGGACTCGACCACCCAGACACAGGCGGCGCAGTGCACGCCCTCGAGGTAGAGCTGGATCCGCCGCCGACCGCCGGGGAGCTCTCGGGCGTGGCGCTCGAGGAAGGCCGGATCGTCGAAGGCGGCGAAGCTCCGGCCGCTGGTGCGGGCCGGCGCCCCGGGCGCGCCCTGACGCTCGCGCAGCGCGTAGTAGCCGTCGAGCCCCCAGTCGTGGAGCAGCCGGTAGGCCTGGGCGCAGCCGTTGCAGCAGAACGGCTCGGGATCGTCTCGGCGACCCGGTGGCACCGGCAGGCCGCAGTGCACGCAGCGCCCGGGCGCGGCGCGACCGCGCGGCTCGGTGGGCCGGGTCATCGCCGGACTCCGTCGAGCTCGACCCGTCGCTGGTGGACGAAGCGCGTCTCGCCGCGCCGCAGGTCGAGGGTCAGCTGCCACAACCCGGCGGCCGAGAGGGCGACCAGCGCGCGGTAGTGGCCGGGCGCGTGCGGCAGCTCGATCAGGTCGGCGGCGTCGCTGAGCGGGGAGGCGTCGGGGCGGCTGACCAGCAGGCGGCCGCGCAGGCCGGTGACCGGCGCCTCGGCGTCGCGCACCGCGACGTCGATCGGGCGGCGGGCCGCGAGCGCGAACGGCGCGTCGCCGGGTAGCTCGATCTCGACCTGCCAACCGAGGGCGGCGCTCGCGTCGAGCAGGGCCTGATCCGCCTCCCAGCGCTCGGCGCGGTCGTAGTAGTCGCCGAGCGGCGCCGGGGTACTCGGGCGGGTGGCGACGAAGACCAAAAGCGCGTGGGCGGTGACCGACAGGGTCAGCAGCCCGCCGAGGTAGATCGGCCAGCGGTAGGCGGCGATGAACGGGGCGAGGCGCATGGTCGACGTGCCGTCGCTCAGCGGCTGGGGCCGAGCAACAGGAACTCCTCCTCCGCCGAGAAGTCGGCGTCGCTGCGGATGGTGAATCGGGCGGGCAGCCGGCCGGCGGTGAACGCCTGCTCGGGGAGCTTGACCACCGCCTCGACGGTGGCGATCTGGTTCGGAGCGACGACCACCGGCTCCTGGCTGAGCGTCAGCCGGCCCTCCGTCGGGGCGTCGAGCGTCACCGCGAAGGTCTGCGGCGCCGGCCGGTGGTTGGTCAGGCGCAGCCGCAGGAGGTTGGCGATCTCGCCGGTCGGCAGGGTGCGGAACGGCTCGCGCGCGCTGCGCAGGATCTCGACGTCGGCCGGGGCGCGGCCGACCGCGAGCGCGCCGAGCGCGCCGGCGGC
>JBFYZW010000111.1:0-11015 GCA_041309305.1 Deltaproteobacteria bacterium
CCGGGCGAGCCGGCGCCGGGCGGCACGCCGCCGGCGACGCCGGACAACCCGAAGCTCTGATCGCCTCGGCCGGCGGCCTGCCGGTCAGCTCTCCCCCGACATCTCATCTGTGCAACACGGCGCGCCGCCGCGGCGCGCGGGCGAGCGCTCGACCTTCTGCGCGCGGATCACACGCGGCCGGGAGGTCAACGGGGCGGAGGCGAGGCTGTTCGGCTCAGCCGCCGGGCGCGCGGCACTCGGCCACGCCCTGGGTCAGCTCCTGGCAGGAAACGCCCTCGCCCTTGCCGCAAGCGCGGGCGTTGGTCTCGCACATGCCGATGCTGTCATCGAGGTAGGGCACCTGCACGCAGGAGACACGGCAATCGGCGCCGGTGTTGCAGGGGAAGCCGCCGACCAGGCATCGGCCGCCGGCGCAGCCGCAGTCCTCGTCGGTGACGCAGGGGGTGGAGAAGTCAGTCAGGCAGATGTTCAGGCCCGCGCCACAGGCGCCGGCCAGGAAGTTACAGTCGTCCTGGCTGACGCACTCGCAGTAGGCGCGGGCGCCCTCGCCCCCGCCGACGCAGCGGCCACCGTTCGGGCAGGTGCCGGTGCGGGTGCAGTCACACGGGCCGGAGACGCCGCCGCCGCACTCGCCGGTGACGATCGACAGGCCGCCGCACCCCTCGTAGCCGGACGGGCAGTCGGCGCCGGTCACGCAGCTCGGGGCGCAGTAGTTGTCGTTCGCGGTGGTGTCGTCGACCAGACAGGTCAGCTGGCTCGCACAGTCCGGCAACGCCTCGCCGCAGGCCTGACACAGCCCCGCGCGCTGCGGGTGCGCGACGCAGGCGCCCTGGGCCGAGCAGGTCTCGCCGTAGTCGCAGTAGGTGGGGTCAGGGGCCGGGCTGGCCGGGCAGGTGGTGCAGTCGCCGGCCGTGCCGCCGGGGGTGCATTGGCCCGCCGAGCAGACCCAGCCGAGCTGGCAATCGCCGGTGCTGCGACAACCCGGGGTGCAGCGTTGGGTGCTCGGATTGCAGAACTGGTTGAACGGGCAGTGCACGCTCGAGCCGCAGGTGTCGGCCGGGATGCATTTGCCGCCCGTCGGGTCGGCCGCGTTGCAGATGAAGCCCGGGTTGCAGTCGTCGTTGCCGAGGCAGGCCGGTCGGGGCTGGCAGGTGCCGTACGGGTTGCAGTACTGGCCCGACGGGCAGGAGTCGTCGGTGCGGCACTTGCAATCGCCGTCGAGGCAGACGAAGCCGGCCGGACAGTCCTGGTCGGCCTTGCAGCCGGTGCCCGCGTCCTCACCGCCACAGGCGGCGGCGAGCGCGAGGAGGGCGAGCGGGGTCAGGCGAAGGGCGACGGTGTTCATAGCCGCGCCTCCTGGTAGGTGACGGTGATCTTGGCCTGGGGCGGCGGGAGGACGTACGGGCCGAAGACGACCGCGTTGTCGTCGCTCTGGTAGGTCCAGCCGCGTCGGTTGCCGGTGGTGTCCTCCGGCACCGGGGTGCCGTTGACCTTCACGCACAGCGCAGCGCCCGGCTGGGGATCGCAGGGCAGCACCCCCGACAGCGATGGCACCGAGCTGAGCTTGAACTTGGCCGACAGGCCGGCGGCGTTGATCGACAGCGCGGTGAGCGACTCGTTGAAGTCCTCGCAGATGCTGGTGATGATCCCCTGCGCCGCGCCCTCCGCCTCGCTGGTCCCGCCGGCCAGGCCGACCAGCTCGCTGTAGCGGTCGCCGGGGGCGGCGACGCCGCGACCCGGGTTGAAGCAGCCGCCGCGCGCGCCGGAGCTCGGGTCGGAGGCCGGGCCGACGATGGCCGACAGCTTGACCCGCGACTCGTTGCCCGGGCCCTTGTACGACTCGAACAGGCGCCAGAAGTAGCGCACCAGCCCGAAGCTCTTGTCGTCCTCGTCGGAGACGAAGATGATGAACAGCGCCGCGTCCTCGCACTCGCTGTGCTGCGTGCAGCTCTGGCTCGTGCCCTCGCAGGTGTTGTCGTTCTGGCAGTAGCCCCGGCGCAGGAAGTTCGGGTTGGGGACCGCCACCGGCTCCGGGTCGTCCGGGCTCCAGTCGGCGCCGCGGCCGATCGCCTGCGCGGCGACGGCGAAGCCCTTTTCGCTCGGGGAGCCGGCGGTGCCGACCTTGACGTTGGCGAGGAAGGTGCTCTCGGCGTTGGGCGTGTCGTTGTCGATGAACGGCGGCATGCCGGCGCCGGTGTGCAGCTGACCGCCGTCGGCGACGTCGGTGGAGATGACGCCGATGTGGTAGTTGACCCCCGAGGCGATCAGGTTCTGGATGAAGGCGGCGAACGACTCACCGAGCCCCTGCTGCTCCTCCTGCATGCTGCCGGAGTTGTCGACCACCCAGAGGATGTCGACCATCGCCGCCGCGTTCTGGACGAACTCGTCGGTGTTGGTCGCCCGCGAGCGCAGCACGTCGGTGCTGCAGCCGGCGGCGGCGACGGTGGCGAGGAGCCCTGCAATCGGCCAGTGAATTGTCGGTTTGGCTAACATTCGTTATACTCTCAGGTATTGATGATGCTGCCCGGGCGGTGGGAGCCTAAAAGGCCGCCGCGGCGTTGTCAAACGGATCCGTGCGGATCCGCCGGGGAGGCCGCGGCGTGCCGCGGTACGCGAGGAGAAGGTCGGTTGACCGACAGTTATCGTCAAGGGGACGAGCGACCACGCATCCTGGTGGTCGACGATGAGGTCGTCATCTGCGACATCCTGCGCGATTTCCTCGACTTCGAAGGCTTCTACGTCCGCACCGCCCACGGGGGAGAAGGGGCGCTCAAGCTCCTCGGCGAGGACGGCTTCGATCTGTTGCTCACCGATCTGAAGATGCCCGGGATGGACGGGTTGGAGCTCCTGCGCCGCGTCGCCGACCTCGAGCGCGACACGATGACGGTGATCATGACCGGCTTCGGTACGGTGGAGACGGCCATCGACGCGATGAAGCGCGGCGCCTTCGATTACATCTTGAAGCCCTTCAAGCCGGAGGAGGTCGTTCGCGTCCTGCGCCGCGCGCTCGAGAAGCAGGCGCTGCAACGTGAGAACTTCGCGCTGCGCGAGACGGTGAGCTTCTACGAGCTGTCGGAGGCGATGGCCAACGACACGCCGCTCGATGAGCAGCTGGCGATGATCGCCCGCATCGTGCGTGACACGTTCGGCGCCGACGGGGTGGCGATCATCGCCCAGGATCCGGAGCGGCCGGGCACCTACGTTCGGCGCACCAGCATCGGGCACGACGCGCTCGAGGTCCAGGTCGAGAAGCTGGTGCACAACTTCCTCGCCGGCTCGACGGTGCTGGCGCACGGCGACGAGGTCCGGCACTGGATCGCCAACCCCGAGACGGCGGAGCTCGACGTGCGCAGCTACATGGCGGCGCCGCTCAAGGTCCGCGGCGCGACCTTCGGCTTCCTCCACGCCTACACCGCGCGCCAGGGGGTGCGCTTCACCGAGGGGCAGCGCAAGGGGCTGTCGGTGTTCAGCGGTCGAGCGGCCAACGCCATCGAGACGGCGCGCATCTACCGGAATCTGCAGAACACCTTCACCCAGACGATGGAGAGCTTCGCCCGCGCGATCGAGGCCAAGGATCCGTACACCCACGGTCACTCCGACCGGGTGGCGATGTACTCGCGGCTGGTGGCGCACGCGATGGGGCTCCCGGGGGTCGAGGTCGATCGCATCTCGCACGGCGGCTTGATGCACGACATCGGCAAGATCGGCATCCGCGGCACCGACCTGAACAAGCCGCAGAAGCTGACCCCGGAAGAGTACACGATGTTCAAGAGCCACCCGGTGCAGGGCAAGCGGATCATCGAGCCGATCTCCTTCCTCGTCCACCTGGTGCCGTGCGTCTACCATCACCACGAGGCGTGGGATGGCACCGGCTACCCGGTGGGGCTCGACGGCGAGGCGATCCCGCTCGAGGCCCGCATCCTGGCGGTGGCCGACTCCTACGACGCGATGACCTCGAACCGGCCGTACCGCAAGGCGCTGCCGCACGACATCGCTGTCGCCGAGTTCCGGCGTTGCTCCGGCCGGCAGTTCGACCCGCAGGTGGTCCTCGCCTTCCTCGACGTCATTGAGAAGCACCGGCGGGAGCGGCTGCAGCAAGGCCTGGTCATCCCCGACTGAGCAGAGGAGCCCAGCGGCGCCGGCGCGCGGGAGCCGAACGGCTCCGCGCCGCCAACGCGCGGCGAAGGGAGCGACGCCCCGGCGGAGCCCGCGCCAATTCCCGGGCTCTTCCCGCGGAGTATGGCCGTGGCTGGGATCGGAGCAAGCGCGGGGAGGGTGGCCTGGCGATTGCAGACCATCCGGCCATCAAGGAGCGTGTCCATGCTTCGATCCCTTCGCCTCCTGGTCGTCCTGTCGAGTGGGGTCGCCGCGTGCCAGCCGGGTTTCGTCGAGGTCCCGTCGCTCGACGACGTCAACGGGCCGCTCGCGGTGTGGACCTTCGACGACTCGAACGACGTCGGCTCGGCCTACCTGGTGCCCGCCGAGGCGATCGGGGACGGGCCGGCCGAAGACGGCGAGATCCTCAGCGAGGTGCTCTACCCCGAGCACGATCAGGACTTCTGGCGCGTCTCGGTCAGCGAGCCCAACCAGCTGATCGGCGTCGCGCTGCTGTACCGCAAGGTCGGCAGCACCGTCAGCCTGGCCGCCGACTGGCTCGGTCCGCGCCGGCTGTGCGTGCCGGCCGCACCGCGCGCCTGCGAGGCCTCGACCGCCTGCGCCGCGCCGACCTCGTTCTGCGATCGCGAGCGCGGCGGCTGCCGCGCCGCCAGCGCCCCGCCGTGCAGCGACGACAGCCACTGCGCCGCCGGTGAGACCTGCGCCGTCGGCGGCGTCGAGACACTCGCGACGCTGCTCGAGGCGAGCGGCACCAGCCAGCATCGGATCAGCGCCATCCTCGCCGCCCACCAGCCCGGCGACTACTACCTGCGCGTCTACGATCGCAGCGGCACGGTCAGCGATCCGGACACGCCGTACGAGCTGCAGGTCGGTCAGCTCCTCGACCGCGACCCGTTCGAGGGGAACGGCAGTCCGAACCAGGCCACACCGCTGGGCAACGGCGCGCCGATCGAGGCGGCGCTGACCTTCGCCGGCGACGTCGATTGGTTCGCGATCGACCCCGCGGGCGATGCCGGGGTCACGACACCGCCGGTGGTCAGCGTCGAGCTGCGCTGGCCGCGCGGCGTCGGCATTGCGCCGACCTGGAAGCTGGTGCAGGCCGGGCGGGAGTTGGTCAGCCAGCGGCCGGTGGCGCTCGAGGTGGACGACAACGTCTCGCGCGCTACCTTCGTCCTGCCGAGCAGCGACCCGGTGCAGATCCAGGTCGTCGAGCCGCAGAACGCGGTGGCCCTGCACGACAACTACAGCTTGAGCGTGCGCGTCGACGCCGACGCCGACGAGGGGGCGGCGCGCAACGACGTCGCGCGCGGCGCGACGCCGCTCGACGCGACCACGCTCGGCGGGGTGCACAACGCGACCCACACGCTGATCGCCGAGAACGACGCCGACTGGTACCGCCTCGACCGGGCCGCCAACCCAGGCGACAACACGCTGCTCTACTTCCGCGCCACCGCGAGTAGCTCCGACATCATGCTCGCGCTGCTGGTCTACGAGCGGGTGTCCGGGAAGAGCTGCGATCCAAACAGCCAGGAGATCTGCAGCGGCGGCGAGACCTGCGTCTGCCCGTTCTCCGGCAGCTGCGCGGCCGGGCAGGGGGCGTGCATCAAGCCTTGGGTGCAGCGCCCGTTGCCGAACGACCCGCGCTACCCGCCGGAGTACGGCGGCAAGACGCCGAACCGGATTGAGCTGCACCTGCCGCTGTTCGACGGCGGGCCGGGGGCGCTGTGGCTCAAGGTCATGCACCTGCAGCAGGTGGTGCCGCCGCGCGCCGGGTTCTCGGCCAGCGACCGCTACACCTTGTTCGTCGAGCATCGGGCGGAGCCGGACGCGCACGACCGCAGCGCGCGCAAGGACGAGTACTTCCCGCTGCCGCTCGGTGTCAGCGAGGGCAGCTTCGAGAGCAAGAAGCGGCCGCTCTCGGTCGGCGGGCTCGGTGCGACGGCCACCGGTTTCATCTCCTACGAGGGGGATCAGGACTGGTTCCAGTTCAACGCCGGCGGCATCGGCGTCGGCCAGGCGCAGGTGGTCTTCAACCAGATCGGCGGTGGCAGCCTCGATCTGCGTGTCCAGGTGATCCGGGGCGGGTCGCAGGTCGGCGACCATGTCAACGGCCTCGGGATGGCGCTCGATCCGTCGAGCGAGTGCACGCACATGTACTCGAGTGGCGACACGATCCTGGTCTGGGTCAACGACAACGACTTCGACGACCTCGACATCGGCCAACCGTACGCCTTCACGCTCGACATCGTGCCCGGCTGCGGCGTGCCTCCCTGCGCGCTGTGCCGCTGCCAGCCGGACCAGGGCTGCGGCTGCGGCAACCCGGCGCCGGTGACCTGCGGCACGGCGCCGAACACCTTCCAGGTGTGCGGCGAATGCCCCGAGACCTGAGCGGTCGGCGGGCGCCGTGCGCTCGCCGGTCGGGTCGTGTATAGACACCTCGTGTCGCGCGCCGCCCTCACCGCCGTGGTGCTCCTCGCCAGCGCGGCGCCGGTGCGTGCCACCATCGTGCGGGCGCTGGACGAGGCGGAGATGACCGCCGCCGCGGCGCTGATCGTCCGCGGGGCCGTGCGCGCCGTCGCGACCCGGCGGTCGGCCGACGGGCTGCCGCTCACCGAGATCACCCTCGAGGCCGAGCGCTACCTGAAGGCGGACGCCCGGCCGGCCGAGCTGGTCGTCACCCAGCTCGGCGGGACGCTGGACGGCCGGACGCTGCACGTGGCGGGCCAGAGCCGCTACCAGGTCGGCGAGCGGGTGCTGCTCTTTCTGGCCCGGCAGCGCGACGGCTGGGTCGAGCTCGGCGTCGGGGCCGGCAAGTACCGGGTCGTCGGCCCGCCGGGACAGGAGACGATCGCCCGCGAGCTGGGCGGCGCGGTCTTCCTGCGTCAGCCGGGGGCCGGCGGCGCCCAGGTGGTACCGCCGGCCGTCGTTGGCGAGCCGCTGCCGCTGTTCGAGCAGCGGATCGCCGCCCGGGTCGAGGCGCGTCGATGAGGTCGGTCTGGCTGGTGCTGATGTGCAGCAGCGCGAGCCCCGGGGTGGCGCGGGCCTTCGAGCTGACCGGAGCGACCTGGCCGCTCGACGCCTACCCAGACGGTCTGCCCTACTGCGCGTCGATCAACGCCATCGAGGCCGACGGCGAGACCGAACGGGCCGCCTTCGCCGCGGCGATCGACGGGGCCTTCCTCGCCTGGACCGCCGACGGCGCGCCGGCGAGCGGGATCCCCGGCGTGGCGTGCAGCGGGCTGCGCGTCGGTGCGACGGAGTGCAGCGGCGCGCCACGGGTCGGGGACGGCCAGCCGTGGGTCTTCTGGCAGGCCGACTGGGGGAGCGTCGCCGGCGTCGGGCCGAGCACGCTGGCGGTGGCGTTGTGGTGGAGCCGCGGCGGCCAGACCGAGAACGCGCAGATCATCTTCAACGATCAGCACTTCGCCTGGAGCACCGACGGCAGCGCCAACGACGTCGGCGCGGTCGCGCTGCACGAGGTCGGGCACGTCGTCGGCCTCGCCCACTACGACGCGCGCGACGGGGCGAAGCAGGCCGCCTGCGCCGCGACGCCGCCCCCGTCGGTGATGTGCGCCTATGCCGGGGACGACGCCGGGCGGGTGCCGACCGCCGACGATCAGCTGGGCATCTGTTACCTCTACCCGCGCGCCGGGGCGCTCGGCGCGCCCTGCGCCGCGCCGGGCGAGTGCGACTCCGGGCTGTGCCACGCGGAGGGGCGGTGCACCGTCGCCTGCCCGCCGAGCTGTCCGCTCGGCTACGCCTGCACGGCCGGTCTGTGCGTCCGGACCGCTCCGCCGCCCAGCTGTCCGCCGTGCGCGACGATGCCCTGCGGCGCCGGGGCGCTGTGTGTCGGCGCGGCGGGTGAGAGCCTGTGCACCGGGCCGTGCGGCGGGCACGGCGACTGTCCGCTCGGCTTCGTCTGCGCCAACCAGGACGACGCCGGCGGGGTCTGTTGGCCGGCGGCTGGGCGGTGCGACGACGCCGGACCGTCGGCCGGTGAGCCGTGCGCCGGTGGCCGTGCCTGCGCCTTCGGTCATCTCTGCCTGACGCTCGCCGGCGGCGGGACGAGCTGCGCGGTCGCCTGCCGTCAGGACACCGACTGCGCCGGCGTCGCCCCGCGCTGCGTGGCGCTCGAGCCGGGCCTGGGCTACTGCGACCTCGGCGGCACCGGCTGCCCGTGCGACACCGGTGCCGCGTGCCAGCCAGGCTGCACCTGCGACGCCGCGTGCGACGTGTGCCCGTGCGATCACCTGGCCGGCGTCTGCGACGCCGGCTGCACCTGCGACCTGGTCTGCGAACCGGAGCGCGTCGGCGGGCGCGACGAGCGCGGCGGGTGCCAGGCCTCAAGCGCGCGCTCCGGCGCCCTGCTCGGGCTGCTGCTGCTCGTGCTGCACCGGCCGCGCCGGCGTCGGCTCAGGCCTTGAAGACGATGAAGCGCGACAGGTCGATGCCGAACTTCTTCTGCGCCTGATCGAGGTAGTCGTTGTGCTCCTGCACCCGCTTCTGCAGGTGCTCCTGGAAGATGTCGACGAAGGTGCAGGCGGCGCGGTGGGCGGTCGACTCGGTCTGCTCGAGCGCCTGGTTGAACTTGCGGATCGCGTCCTCGCCCTTGATGTCGGCGTACTCCTCGGCGAGCAGGCGGCGGATGACCTGCGGGAAGAGCAGCACCGCGGAGAGCACGTCGCTGATCTTGAAGTTCTTCGCCGCGTGGACGCGCGACATGTAGCGGAACACCTTGTCGAGCGCGTCGGTCTGCCCGGTGACCAGAAGGTCGATGTAGCCGTCGAGCAGGTGCTCGAGCATCTGCTTCAGCTCGGTGCGCGGCAGCCGGCTGTAGGCGCTCACCTGCTTGGGGATCTTGCCCATCAGCAGGTTGACGATCTGCGCGTTGTAGTCCTCGAGGAAGTTGAACAGCTGGATATTCACGTGGTGTCAGCCGGTGTGCACCCGCAGGTGGACCTTGGCGTCGATGAACAAGTCGAGCAGCAGGCGATCGACCTTGTGCTGCTTGCACTCGTCGTTGAGGATGTCGAGGGCCCGCTCGTGCGGCACCGCCTTCTTGTACGGCCGGTCGCTGGCGGTGAGCGCGTCGTAGATGTCGGAGATGGTCATCATCCGCGCCTGCACCGGGATCTGATCCGACTGCAGCTGGCGCGGGTAGCCGGCGCCGTCGAGCTTCTCGTGGTGGGCGTAGGCGATCTCAGGGACGCGCCGCAGGTCGCGCGTCCATGGGATCTGGCTGAGGAAGCGGAAGGTGTGGGTTACATGCGACTCGATCTCGAGCCGCTCCTCGTTGTCGAGAGAGCCGCGCGGGATCGACAGGCGTTGCAGCTCACGGTCGTTGATCAGCGGCGCGTCGCGGTTGTCCGAGTCGCGGTAGCTCAGCCGGGCGATCTCGTTGAGCCGGTCGAAGCCGCGCGAGTCGAGCACCGTCGGCCGGTTGCACTGGCGGATGAAGGCGAGCAGCTCCTCGAGCTCCTTGAGCTCGTTGGCCAAAGCCGCCTCGTAGTCGGGCGGCAGCTCGCCCTGATCGCGGACCGCGGCGAGCAGCTGGCGCAGGTGGTCGTTCTCGCGCTGCATGTGCAGGGCGCGGAAGCGCGTCTCGATGACCGCCAGCTCGCCCGGGTAGAGCTTCTCGGCTTTGGTCAGCACGTTCTCGCGGACGCCGACCTTGCCGAAGTCGTGCAACAGCGCGGCGTAGCGGATCTCGCGCATGTCGTCGGGCGTGAACAGGGTGCCGGCGTACGGCCCGGTGGTCACCTTCTCGAGGTTCTCGGCGATGCCGAGGGTCAGCTCGGCGACCCGCTCCGAGTGACCGGAGGTAGTTGGATCGCGGCTCTCGATCGCGACGACCGACGCCTTGACGAAGCCCTCGAACAGGCGGTCGATCTCCTCGTAGAGGATCGCGTTCTCGATCGCCGCCGCGGCGTTCGCGCCCAGCGCCGAGGCGAGCTCGGCGTCCTCGTCGGTGAAGGCCTCGCCGTCCAGGCGGTTGAGCGCTTGCAGGACGCCGGTGACCTCGCCGGTGGTGTAGCGCATCGGCACGGCGAGGATGTTGCGCGTCCGGTAACCGGTGTCCTTGTCCACCTGACGGTTGAAGCGTGGGTCGGCGTAGGCGTCGGGGATGTTGATCACATCTCCGGTCGCGGCCACCTTGCCGGCAATGCCGACGCCGATCGGGATGCGGATCTTCTGGTCTTTGGCCAGGCCGTGGGCCACCTTGGTCCAGATCTCACCCCGCTCCCGGTCGACAATCCAGATGCTGCAGCGGTCGGCGCCGAGCACCTTGAGCGCCTCGTCGAGGATCAACTTGAGCAGCTGGTCGAGGCTGCGCTCAGCGGTCATCGCCTTGGCGACGTCGAGCAGACTGGTCAGCTTCCGGATGCGGGTCTTGAGCGGCTCGACGTCGATCGCGGCCGCACGACGGCCGGCCGCTTTGGCGCGTCGGCGCCCGGGTGGGGCGGGGTTGACCACCGCGCGGTTGACCGCGCGCCGTTGTGTCGCGCGGCGGCGGGGCGGCTTGGGGCTCTTGCTCTTGGCCATCGTGCGGCAGCGTAGCCCGGCGGAGCACCTGTGCGCAAGCTGCGCGGCGGTGACCGCGTGGTCCTGGGGGCGTGGCGCCGAGCCGCCCGCGCGTATGCGAGCGGCGCGAACGGTGGTATGCCGAACGGTGACCGCGTGGCACCAGGGAGGTCGATGCCAGTCGAACGCACACGCGCGCCGCCGAGCACCGCCGTGGGCCTGGCGCTGCTCGCGGTGATGACCGTGACGCTCAGCGCCGGCGCGGCGTTCTGGCCGCGCTGGCCGCAAACGCCACGACCGGCCGCGCCGGTCTGCGCCGCCCCGATCGAGGTGGTCGGCGACGGCCGGGCGCGGCTCGGCTGCGCCGACGAGCCGGC
>JBFYZW010000112.1:0-4994 GCA_041309305.1 Deltaproteobacteria bacterium
GCCGAGCGCCGCGCCGCCCCCGGCGCCGAACGACGACCGGGTCGCCGCCCTCGAGCGGCGACTGGACGAGCGCCGGCGCGAGCTGGAGTCCGAGCAGGAGGAGCACCGCCAGGCGCGGGCCGAGCTGCGCCAGCTGCGCAAGCGGGTCGAGAGCCTGCGCCGGATCGATCTGGTGTCGACCAGCAAGCTCGAGCTGCTCGAGGACCGGCTGGCCCAGCTCGGCCGGGAGCACTACGACGTGATCAGCCAGCTGGCGCTGCTCAAGGGTGAGGTCCAGCCGGTGCCGCCGCCGCAGCGCAAGGCTCGCCCGCCCCGCGCTGAACCGAGCGCCGCGGACGCGATCAGCGACGGCGAGGCCGCCGCCGCGCGCGAGGAGCTCGCGACGATGGTCGACGAGACCGCCGAGCCCCAGCCGCCGCCGCGCGCCGCCGCGGCGACCGACAGCACGCTCGAGCACTCCTCCTGAGCCCCGACGTCGATGAGCGAGGCGGAGCTGGTCACCCTCTCACGCTTCCGGGCCGATCTCGGCCGCGCCCTCTCCCGGCGCGGCAAGACGCTGCTCGAGGCCGCTGATCTGCCCGCCGCGGTGGCGGCGCTCTCGCCGGTCGAGGCCTACTTCATGGTCAAGGAGCTCGGCCTCGAGGACGCCCTGCCCCTGGTCCGCGCGGCCACCGACGAGCAGTTCCGCCTCTTCGTCGACCTCGACTGCTGGCGCGACGACCTGCCCGACCCGGTCGAGCTCGACGCCTGGCTGGCGACCTTCGCCCGCGAGGGGCGGATGACCGTCGCCGAGGCCTTCGACCGCCTCGACGAGGAGCTACAGATCCTCTTCCTCAACGCCGGGCTGAGAATCTACGAGGCGAGCGACGAGGAGCTGCCGCCGCCCGCGCCCGGGGTACCGCGCATGACCACCCCGGATCGCCTCTTCGTCCTCGACGCGGTGGTCGCCGATCGCTGGGAGGTGGACCTGTTCGCCCTCTGCGAGGCGCTCTACGACCGCGACCCGCGCGAGGCGCATCGCCTGCTCGTCGCCTGCCGTTGGGAGCTCTCCTCCACCCTCGAGGAGCAGGCGCTGCGCTGGCGCACCGGCCGCCTGGCAGACCTCGGCTTCCCGCCCGCCGACCAGGCGCGGCGCATCTTCGCCCGCCCGCCGAGCGCTCCCCCCGCGGCCACGCCGACGCCACCAGCAACGACGCTGCCGGCGATCTACGCTGCGCCGCTGCGCGCCGGAACGCTGTTCAGCGACGCGCTCGCGCGCCTCGACGGCGAGGAGCTCACCACCGCCTACGCCGACCTCGTCTACCTGATCAACGCCGCGGTCGTCGCCTTCGGCGAGAGCCCACGCGATCTCGCCCACGTCACCGCGATCGCCGAGCGCGTGCGCGACACCGTCTCCCTCGGTCTCGAGACGCTCGCGGCGCGCGAGCCGGACGACCAGCCGCTCGCGGCCCGCGCGGCGACGCTGCTGCACCGCTGGCCGGTGCGCCTGCTCTTCGCTCACGGTCACCACGCGACCCTGCCGCTCGCCGATCAGGCGCGCGCACTCGCCGCCCGCCCGGAGGTCGCCGCCTGGCTCCAGCAGCCCGAGACCGAGCGGACCGACTACGGCGCCGAGCGCGCCGACCGGGAGCTGATGCGCGCGCTCCTCGGTCCCACGCCGCTCGAGGCCGGCTTCGACCCGTTGCTGCCCGCGCGGCGGCGAGCCTTCGCCGGCAGCGCGCAGCTCGACGCCGCGCGCCAGCGCCTGGACGAGCTAGCGGCGCGCTTCGCCTGAGCGTCAGCCGATCGCCACCATCCGCTCGATCGCCCCGAGCGCGGCGACGCGGATCGGCTCGGGCACGGTGACCTCGGGGGCCAGGTCGCGCAGGCAGGCGTACACCTTCTCGAGCGTGTTGAGCTTCATGTACGGACAGGTGCTGCAACCACAGGCGGGGTCGTCACCGCGGTCGGGCGCGGCGGGGATGAAGGTCTTGCTCGGCGAGGCCTTGCGCATGGTGTGCAGGATGCCGGACTCGGTCGCGACGATGAAGGTCTGGCGTGGGCTGCGCTGGCTGTACTCGAGCAGCTTGCGGGTCGAGCCGATGAAGTGGGCGTGCGCGAGCACCGCGGGCTCGCACTCCGGGTGGGCGATCAGCTCGGCCTCCGGGTGCGCGGCCAGCAGGCCGACGAGGTGCCGCTGGTTGAAGGTGACGTGCACCTCACAGCTGCCGTGCCAGAGGAGCAGCGACCGGCCGCTCTGCCGCTCGACCCACCGGCCGAGGTTGATGTCCGGGGCGAAGATGATCGGTTGATCGGCGGGGATCGCCTGCACCACCTGCACCGCGTTGCTCGAGGTGCAGCAGTAGTCCGACAGCGCCTTCACCGCCGCGCTGGTGTTGACGTAGCTGACCACCAGGTGATCGGGGTGCGCCGCCTTGAAGGCGGCGAGCGCCTCCGGGGTGCAGCTGTCGGCCAGCGAACAGCCGGCCGCCGGATCAGGGATGAGCACCCGCTTGGTCGGGTTGAGGATCTTCGCCGTCTCGGCCATGAAGTGCACGCCGCACAGGACGATCACCTCGGCCGCGGTCGCCTGCGCCTGCCGCGCCAGCTCGAGCGAGTCGCCGAGCACGTCGGCGATGTCCTGGATGTCGGGCTCCTGGTAGTAGTGGGCCAGGATCACCGCTCGTCGCTCGCGCTTGAGCGCCGCGATCGCGGCGAACAGATCGTCGGGGAGCTGGTACCGATCGCTCATCTCGTCCTCGCTCACCCCCCGGCGCCGGGCGGCGGCGCGATCTCCTCGGCGGCGACGGTGCGGTTGCGCCCTTGGGCCTTCGCCGCGTACATCGCCCGGTCGGCGGCGCCGAGCAGCGCCACCGCGTCCCGGGCGTCGTCCGGATAGGTGGCGATGCCGACGCTGGCGGTGATGCGGACCGTGGTTCCGTCCCGCTCGCTGAAGGCCCGCTCCGCCACCGCGCGCCGGACACGATCGCCGAGCGCCACCGCGCCGGCCTTGTCGGTCTCGGGCATTACGATGACGAACTCGTCCCCGCCGTAGCGCACCGCGCGATCGGTGTTGCGCACCCGGCTGAGCAACACCTCGCCGACCTCACGCAGCACCAGCGAGCCGACCGAATGCCCGCGGGTGTCGTTGACCTGCTTGAAGTGATCCAGGTCGATAAACGCCACCGAGACCGGGTGGTGATAGCGATCGGCCCGCTCGACCTCGTCGGCGAGGCAGCCGCGCATGTAGCGGGCGTTGTGCAGCCGCGTCCACTCGTCGGTGATCGTCAGCTCCTCGATCCGTTCGTAGGTGCGGGCGTTGTGGATCGCGATAGCGCAGAAATCGGCGAACGGAATGAGCGCAGCCAGATCCTGGTCGACGAACGGCCGCTGGTTCGCCTGAGCGACCAGCTCGAGCACCCCGAGCACCTCGTCGGCGAAGATCAGCGGCACGGCCAGCACGCTGGCGGTGCGAAACGAGCTGGCCTCGTCCATCCGCGGGCAGAAGCGCGGATCGTCGGCGACCTTCGGGATGACCAGCGGCTGTTTGTGCCGCACGACCCAACCGGCGATCCCCTCGCTGAGCGGCAGGCGCATGTGCCGGATGGCGTCAGCGGCCTGGCCGACGACGATCTCGAAGTAGAGCTCCTGGCGCTCGCGGTCGAGCAGGAGAAGCGACCAGTTCTCCGGGCCGAGCAGGCCGGCGACGTGGCGCATCAACGACTCGAGCACCTGGCTGCGTTGCAGGCTCGAGGTCAAGGCCTTGGCCGCCTCGGTCAACGCCAGGCTGAGCGGTGACTGCCGCGCCACCGCCGGCGGCCTAGGCCGCGCCGGCCGGCCGCGCCGCACCGCCGGCTTCCTCTTGATCGGGCTCACCGGTTCGCCTCCGACACGAGGATGCCGCCTCCCGCGCCGCGGCGCAACAGCGGCGCCTCACTCGGTGTCCTGGGCGTCGAAGACCCCGCCGGGCGCGTCGCGCTCGAGCCGCTCGAGCAGCTGGCGCTCGGCCGCCTGCCCGTTCTCGACCGCGCCGGCGGCCGCGCCGACGACCAGCAGATCCTCGCTGGCCAGCGCCGCGAGCGCCTCGGCGTCACCGGCGGCAACGAACGCGCTCTGGTCGCCGGAGGCGAGCGTGATCAGCCGCAACGGGCTGTGCTGCCGGCGCAGCAGGCTGTTGAGCAGGCCGAGGACCGCCTCGAGGTCGTACCAGTCGCCCAGGTTCTGCGCGTCGACCTCGAGCAACCGACCGTCGAGGTAGGCACGCAGCCGGTAGGGTCGCTGCTCGTCGAGCGGCGGCCGCTCCTCGAAGACGACGCCGTCCAACGCCGGCCGGACGAGCTCGCTCAGCCGCGCGGCGAGGCCATCGTGCTCGTTGGGGAACTGATCGGTCTCGCTGTCGAAGACCAGGCCCCGGCCGTGGGCGAGCAGCAGGTCGCGCGCGCTGATCGCCGGCTCCTGCCGCGCAGCGACGACCTCACTGGGCAGCCCCGCCTCGCGCAGGCGCTCGACCAGCGCGCCGGCGTCGGCGAAGCGGCGCAACCCGGCGAGCAGCTCGCGCGCGTAGGGGTAGTCCAGCCGACCGCGGCGGATCCGCCGCGCGATCGCGGTCGCCCGGGACCAGTCGAGCTGCGCGACGCGTTCGAGGCAGCGGACCTGGATCCCCTCGTCGTCCGCCTCATCGACGCAGGCGGCGGCGGCGGCGAGCACCGCGTCGAACTGCCAGGTGTCGACCAGCTCGGGGGTCGGCAGATCCCAGCGCCGCACCTGCTCGGCTAGCGTGGCCGGTCCGATCCCCCCCCGGTCGTCGTCACACACCGGCTCCCACCGGCGACGCAGCGCGGCGCAGGCGCTGGCCAACAGCCGGCGCGCGCGCGGCTCGGGGCGATCGGCGAAACCGATCGCGACGATCGCCCGGCGCTCGGCTTGCGCCAGACGACGCTGCACCAGCGCGAGCGTCTGCCACGCCGCGTCGCCGCGCAGGTTCGCGAGCGCGAAGCCGACCCGCCGCGCCGCCG
>JBFYZW010000113.1:0-14293 GCA_041309305.1 Deltaproteobacteria bacterium
CGATCTCGCTGATGCCGTGGGCGACGAAGACCACGTGGCGCAGCGACGGGCGATCGCTCAACCGCGCGACGATCTCCTGCTGCAGGTAGCCGGTGTTGGCGAAGTTCAACGGCGCGTCGAAGCGCAGCGCCGCGATGTGCAAGCAGCGGCGCAGTCCGTGGCGCTTGGCGTCGCGCAGCGAGCCGTCCGGGTGGAGGGACAGCTCGACCACCGGCGGCATCGCCTGGTGGTATGGGCAATCCGGCTCCTCGGCACCGGCGTGGGCGGGGACGAAGATCTGCGCCAGCGCCTGAGCGCGCGTCGCGTAGAAGCGCTCGGCGCCGATTGTCTCGTAGAGGTGGGCGCGGCGCAGGACGTCGAGCACCGTGTCCGGCACGCCGGAGAAGGAGACCTCGTAGCCGGCGTTGCGCAGGTTGGCGATGATGTTGCGCAACGTCTCTTCGCCGGACGCGTCGATCTCGCTCACCCCGTTGGCGGCGATGAGCACGTGGCGCAGCTCGGGCTGCTCGGCGACGCGAGCCAGGATCTCGTCTTCGAGGTAGTTGACGCTCGCGAAGTTGAGCGGCCCTTCGAAGCTGATCACCGCGATGCGCTTGCATTTGCGCAGCGAGTGCCGGCGGGCGTCACGCAGCGAGCCGTCCGGGTGCGGGGCGAGGTCGAGCACCGCCGGGCGCATCGTGCGATAGAGGTAGGCGCCGAGGGAGACCAAAACGCCAGCGGCGATGCCGCCCTCGAGGTCGGGTGCGAGCGCCAGCGTGCCGACGAAGGTCAGCACCGCGACCAGCCCGTCCAGGCGGTTGGTGTGCCAGGCGTGGAGGAAGCTCTTCGGGCTGAGCAGGCCCAGCACCGCCATCATGATGATCGCCGCCAGGACCGCCTGGGGCAGGTGGTAGAGCAGCTTGGAGAAGAAGAGCAACACGACGACGACGATGAGCCCCGAGACGACGTTCGCCATCCCGGTTCGTCCGCCCGCCTGCAGGTTGACCGCCGAGCGCGAGAACGAGCCCGAGACCGGGTAGCTCTGCCCGAAGCAGCCGAGGATGTTGCCCAGGCCCTGGCCGATCAGCTCCTGGTTGGCATCGAGCTTCTGACGGGTGCGCGCCGCCATCGCCTTGGCGATCGAGATCGCCTCCATGAAGCCGAGCAGCGAGATGATCAACGCCGCCGGCAACAAGCTCAGCGCGGCCTTCCACTCGAGGGTCGGCAGCGCGAAGGCCGGGAGCCCGGCGGGGATGGCGCCGATCACCGCGCCGCCGCCGCTCAGCCCCAGCGCCGCGCGGTCGGGGGCCTGGTTGCCGAGCCGCAGCCGCCACGGGCCGCCAATCACCGTCGCGCCGGCAGGGACCGCCTCGACCGGGTAGTAGGCGGGCTCGGCGTCCGTGCTCACCGCGAGGTAGCGGCGCTGGTCGAGCTCGCGCTGGTAGTCGCGGATCAACACCTTGACGTCGGCGACGTGCTGATCGAGCAGACCGGCCAGCGCGTGGAGGGCCAGCCCCGGTGCGGCGGCGCCCGGCGCGGTGGGCGGGGCGTCGGGCGCGGTGAACCAGGCGAGGTCGCGCTGCGCGTGGCAGCGGGTGCACAACGCTTGCTGCCCCTGCTGCAGCTCGTCGGCGGCGGCGCGCCCCTGGCGCTGCAACTGCTCGAGTCGGCTCCTGAGCTCGCGCGCCTCGTCGACGGCGTGGAGCAGCTCGGCGGCGCGCGGGTCGTTGAGCTGAGCGAGCGACGCGGTCGCGCGCTCCTCGTAGCCCACCGCCCAGGAGACCAGCGTCGTGACCACCGCAGCGACCAGGACGTTCGGCCAGCGCGGCGCCTTCCGCTTCAAGACGAGCATGATCGCGAAGCCCAGCGCGGCCATCGCCAGGGTCGGCACGTGCAGGTCGGTGACCGCGGCGACGAGCACCCGACCGACGGTCTCGAAGTGCAGCTCGGCCTTCTCCACCTGCACGCCGAAGATCTTGTCCAGCTGGGAGGTGGCAATGATCAGCGCCGCGGCGTTGGTGAAGCCGTTGACCACCGGGTGGGAGAGGAAGTTGACCACCAGCCCGAGGCGCAGCACGCCGAGCGCCAGCTGGACCAGGCCGACCAGCAGGGCGAGCAGCACCGCGTAGGCGACGTAGGCGGCGCTGCCGGCGGTGGCCAGCGGCTCGAGCGCTGCGGCGGTGACCAGCGAGACCACCGCGACCGGTCCGGTGGCGAGCTGGCGGCTCGAGCCGAACAGGCTGGCGACGATCGGCGGCAGGAACGCCGCATACAGCCCGTAGTAGGCCGGCAATCCGGCGAGCTGCGCGTAGGCCATCGACTGCGGCACGAGGACCAGCGCGACGGTGACCCCGGCGATGAGGTCCGCCTTCAGCGCCGTGCGGTCGTAGTCGGCGAACCAGCTCAAGAAAGGAAAGACGCGTTTGAGTAGCGTGGTCATCGTTCTCGTCCTCGGCTGCGTTGTAGCGGAGAGAGCGGGAGAAGTCAGCCGCCGTGTTCCGTGGTGTCCTCCCTCCGGGTTTGATAGACGGTGCCGATGGACAAGCTCTGCCTGATCCTACTCCTTGGCCTGGCACCGGTCGCCGCCTTGGCCCGCCCGGGGTTCAACGTCGGTCTCGGGGTCGGCGGCTCAGCAGTGAGCGGTGAGCAGGTCGGCTTCGAGCGGCTGAGCTCGACCACCGGCGCCCAGCTCGGCGGCCCGGCCGGCTTCACGTTCAGCACCGCCAACGACGGCGGCTTCGCCGCGCTCTTCACCATGGGCTTCAACGTGCTCGGCTACGCTGCGCTCGAGACCCGGCTGACCGGCCAGGGGACCGCGCTCGGCGACGAGAACGCCCGCCAGTGGGCGGCGCAGTGGCACACCGGGGTGCGCGCCTACCCGATGTGGCACTGGCAGAGTGCGGTGCCCGAGTGGCTTCAGCCGTTCGAGCCGTCGTTGTTCGTCGGCTGGGGGGCGAGCTACCAGGGCTACGTCGCCACGGTCGACAGCGAGGTGGCGTGGAGCAGCTGGAACTCCTGGCGTTTCGGGCTGGCTGGTGAGTACTTCGTGCTGCCGTTCCTCAAGGTCGCGCTCGATTACTCCTACGTGCTCGCGCCCTACCGGACCTTCATCTACGACTGGGACGACTCGTTGTTCTTCGACGTCGATCCGAGCGCCGGGACCGGCTTCCACCAGGTGTTCGTCATCGCCAGCTTTCAGTTCGATCCGGCGGGCTGAGCCGCTCAGACGCGGTCAATGTCGATGCCGAGCCGCTCACGCGCGGCGACGGCGATCCCGGGTTTGAGCACCGGCACCGAGAGGTCGACATCCTCACCCAGCGTCTTGGTCGCCAGCTCGAGCACGCGCAGGCGCGCGAACTGCTTGCTGTTCGCGGCGATGACGTGCCAGGGGGCGAGCTTGGTCGAGGTGCGATCGAACATATCCTCGATCGCGTCGCGGTAGTCCTTCCAGCGCTCGTGGTTGACGATGTCGTCCTCGGTCACCTTCCAGCGCTTGTACGGGTCGCGCAGGCGGTCGGTGAAGCGCTTGAGCTGCTCCTTCTTGCTGATGTGCAGGAAGAACTTGACCACCCGCACGCCGTCGTCGATCAGCTGGCGCTCGAACTCGTTGATCTCGTCGTAGGCGCGCTGCCAATCCTCTTTCTTGGCGAAACCCTGCACCCGCTCGACCAGCACGCGGCCGTACCAGGAGCGATCGAAGAGGACCAGCTTGCCCGGCGACGGGAGCTTGGTCCAGAAGCGGTAGAGGTAGTGGCGTCCCTGCTCCTCGGGCGTCGGCGGGCCGACCGGGTGGACCGTCAACCCGCGCGGGTCGAGCTTCTCGCTCAGGCGCTTGATCGCGCCGCCCTTGCCGGCCGCGTCCCACCCCTCGAAGACGATCAACGCCCGGCGCTTCTGATAGTGGTAGGCCTGTTGCACGCGCAGCATGGTCAGCTGCAGCTCGGCCAGCTGAGTCTCGTACTTCTTCTTGCCACCGACGTCGTGCTCCTTCTCGAAGTCGGCCAGGCGGAGCTTCTTGCTCGCCAGGTGGATCGGGCTCGGCTTGTGCATGGTGAACCTCTCGTGGGTGAGGAAGAGACAAGCAGCGGTTGTCCCGGAGGTCAAGCACCCCCTTTTCACCGCCGCGTTTTGGGAATAGGTGCAGGCCTTCTCCGGTTGGAGCGGCTTCAGGGAGAGCCAGGGATGATCGAGACCAAGGGCCTGACCAAGCGTTACCGCGATCTGACCGCCATCGAGGACGTCTCCTTCTCGCTCACCCGGGGCGAGATCGTCGGCTTCCTCGGCCCGAACGGGGCGGGCAAGACGACGACGATGAAGATCTTGACCGGCTTTCTGCCGCCGACCGCCGGCAGCGCGAAGGTCGCGGGCTTCGACGTCTTCGAACAGCCGATGGAGGTCAAGCGGCGCATCGGCTACCTCCCCGAGCATCCGCCGATCTACCCGGACCTGACCGTGCGCGAGTACCTGACCTTTGTCGCCCGCCTGAAGGGGCTGCGCGGCGCGGCGCTGCGCCAGGACGTCGGTCGGGTGATCGACCGGGTCAACCTCGGCGCGGTCGCCGATCGCCTGATCCGCAATCTGTCGAAGGGCTTCCAGCAGCGCACCGGCCTGGCCCAGGCGCTGCTCGGCAACCCGGAGGTGCTGGTGCTCGATGAGCCGACCATCGGCATGGACCCGAGGCAGATCGGCGAGGTGCGCCGGCTGATCAGGGAGCTGGCCGGCGCGCACACGGTGATCCTCTCGACCCACATCCTGCAAGAGGTCGCCGCCACCTGCGAGCGGGTGGTGATCATCAACCGCGGGCGCATCGTCGCCGATGACCGGCTCACGGATCTCGTGGCCAAGCACAGCCGCGACGCGCAGCCGGCGTCGCTCGAGCAGGTCTTCCTCACCCTGACGGAGGTCTGAGCATGCGCAACACCCTGGCCATCGCCGGCAAGGACCTGCGGCTCTACCTGACCACCTGGACGAGCTACATCCTCTTCGGCGCCTTCACCTTCATCACCGCCTTCTTCTTCTACCAGCTGGTCAAGGAGTTCCAGCTCCAGCTGCTCGAGCTGAGTCAGAGCCAGATGTCCGGGATGCTCGCCGAGATGAACCTGACCGACTGGGTGGTCGGGCCGATGGTGATCAACGCCAGCGTCTTCTTGCTCTTCCTCGTCCCGGTGCTGTCGATGCGCCTGTTCGCCGAGGAGCGACGCGGGCGGACGCTCGAGCTGTTGATGACCACGCCGGTGCGGCCGGTGGAGATCGTGCTCGGCAAGTACCTCGCGGCGCTGGTCGTGCTGGTCATCATGATCGCGTTGACCGGGGTCTTCCCGCTGCTCTTGCAGTTGGTCGGTCACACCAGCGACGGCAGCCCGATCGATTGGTCGACGGTCGCGGTCGCCTACCTCGGCCTCTTTCTCTTCGGCGCGGCGAGCATCGCGCTCGGCCTGTTCGCCAGCTCGCTGACCGAGTCGCAGATCGTCGCCGCGATCGTCGCCTTCGCGCTGCTCCTCCTGCTCTGGGTCATCGGCCTGGCGGCGCGCGGCCAGGAGGGCGCCTGGCAGCGCCTGCTCGAGTACTTGGCCGTGACCACGCACCTGGAGTCCTTCGTGCGCGGCATCCTCAAGCTCTCGGACGTGGTCTACTACCTCTCGTTGGCCTTCGTCGGCCTGTTTCTCGCCCACCGCGTCGTCGACGCGCAGCGCTGGCGATAGGAGCACGCGATGAGCACCCCGACACCCGTCGACTCGCCCGCCGCCCCGCTGCGCCGCTCGACCCAGGCCGGCCGCCTCGCCGGCGCGGTCGGCGTGATGCTGCTGGTCACCGTGCCGTTCACCTGGCTGCTCACCGAGGAGGGGGGCCTCTACCTCGGGGGCAAGCTGGTCGCCGGCCTGCTGCTGGTCGGCGCCTACCTGATGACCAACGCCGACTTCTTCGCCCGGCTGTCAGGCGCGCGCTCGACCGGGCTGTGGGCGATGACCGTGGTCGGGGCGCTGGTGGTGATCGGCATCGTCGGCGCGATCAACTTCCTGGTCCTCGAGAACGATCGCGAGGTCGACTTCACCCGCGAGGGGATCTACACCCTGTCGCAGCCGACCCGCGATCTGCTCGACCGGCTGAAGCAGGAGGTGGTGATCACCGCCTTCTACGCCAGCCACGAGAACGCCTTCCCCGGGGCGAAGGAGACACTGCAGCGCTACGCCCGCGCCTCGACGAAGGTCACCTTCACCATCGTCTCGCCGCAGGAGCGGCCCGACCTGGTCGAGCGCTACCAGATCACCGAGCAGGGCGCCCGTGTCGTGGTGCAGTCCGGCGACCAGGAGGCACGGGCGCGGGACACCTCGGAGATGGAGCTGACCAACGCGATCGTCCGCGTCGCCGAGCAGAGCAGCAAGGTGGTCGCCTTCCTCTCTGGCCACGGGGAGCCGGGCCTGGAGCCGGGCGGCGCGGACGAGGTCGAGGCGCTGGCCTCGGCGGCGCAGATGTTGCGCGCCGAGGGGTACGAGGTGCGCGAGCTGTCGCTGTTGCGCGCTGCGACCGCCGGGACCACGCCCGGCAAGCTGGCCCTCGCGGCGCCGGTCGAGCCGGCGGGTGACACGCTGAAGGTGCCGGCCGACGTCACCGTGCTGGTCGCCGCCGGGGTGAGCAGAGCGATGTTGCCGCAGGAGCTGGCCGCCCTGTCCGCCTTCCTCGAGCGCGGTGGGCGGCTCATCGTCGCGCTCGACGCGCGGGTCGACGCTGGCCTGACCGATTGGCTCGCCGGCTGGAAGATCGAGGTGCACGACGACATCGTCGTCGACGCCAATGTCGTCAACCGCCTGCTCGGGCTCGGGCCGGCGGCGCCGATGGCCTACGCGGCCAGCGAGCACCCGGCGACCGATGGGCTCGAGGCCCCGGGAGTGATGTTCATGGCCCGTTCGCTGGCGATCAAGAGCGGCGGCGAGCCGAGCATCAACACCCAGCCGCTGTTGCTCTCTGACGAGAGCGCCTGGGGCGAGACGATGCCGGTCGCCGGCTCGGCCGAGCGTGGGGATGATGACCATCAGGGTCCGGTGCCGCTCGCGGTCGTCGCCACCCGCCACGTCCCCTCTCATCTGGCCGACCGCCTCACCGACGAGGCGCGGCTGGTGGCGGTCGGCGACAGCGACTGGTTGAACGACCGCTACCTGCCGTTGCAGGGCAACGCCGATCTGTTCGTCAACCTGGTCAACTGGCTGGCCGCCGAGGAGGAGCGGATCACGGTCGGCCGCAAGACGCGGGCCGCCAGCCAGGTGTTCTTCTCGCTCGGCCAGCTCGACGTGCTCAAGTTCGTCACCCTCGATCTGCTCTGGGTCCTCTACGTCGCCGCCGGGTTGGGTATCGTGCTGATCCGGCGGCAGCGGTGAGCCCGAGGCGACGGCGATGCTGACCCAGCGACGCAAGCGCCTGCTCAACCTCGCCGCGCTGGCGCTGCTCGGCGCCGGCGCGGCCTTCCTGGTCTTCCGCCAGGTGCGTGAGCGCGACCAGGCGGTGGAGAAGAAGGCGGCCGAGGAGCGGCTGTTCTCCATCCCGGACCTCGGCGCGATCGACGAGGTCATCCTCCAGACCCCGGCCGGCGAGCTCCGGGTGGCGCGCGACGCCGACGAGCCGCGCGCCTGGCGCGTCGTCGCGCCGCTGGCGACGCCGGCCGAGCAGAGCACCGTGGACGCGCTGGTGCGCCAGGTCGGCACGCTCAAACGCCAGCGCCTGGTCGGCGAGAAGCAGTCCAACGGCAGCGTAACCCCGCCGGCCGAGCTGTGGATGTTCGGGCTCGAGCCGCCGCGCTTGACGGTGACCCTGGTCGAGCGCACCGGCGCGACCCACCAGCTCCTGGTCGGCAAGCGCAACAGCTTCGACGGCGCGATCTACGTCAAGCGGGGCGACCGGGCGGAGATCGCGTTGGTCGACGGCGGCTTCGATTACCAGGTCAACAAGGATCTCTACCAGCTGCGCGACAAGCGCCTGGTCACCTTCGCAGAGGAGGCGGTCCAGCGTCTGCAGGTGACCCACGGCAGCGAGAGCTACGCGCTCGTCCGCGACGGCGAGCAGTTCCGCCTGAACGCGCCGGTGTCGGCGCCTGCCGACGCGGCCCAGGTCAGCGGGCTCCTCTCGGCGCTGGTCAACGTGCGGGCCAAGGCGTTCGTCAGTGAGGCGGTCGACGCGGCGCAGCTCGGGCCCCACGGCCTGCGGCCGCCGGCGGCGACGCTGCAGGTCGAGCTGGGAGACGGTCAGCGTCTGACCGCCTGGTTCGGCCAGGTGAAGATCGGCGCGACCGTGTCCTACTTCGCGACGCTGGGCGAGGGGCGGCCGCTGCTCGAGCTCTCCTCGGACTGGTTGATCAAGAAGCTCCTGGTCGACGTCACGGCGCTGCGCGATCGCCGGGTGCTCCTCGTCGAGCGTGAGCGGGTCGCGGGCCTGCGCGTCCGGCGCGGCGACCGCCAGCTCGAGCTGCGCAAGAGCCGGGACGAGGAGAAGGAGCGGGATGTCTGGCAGGTCACCGCCCCGACGCCCGGGGCGGCCGACGCCGCCACCGTCACCGGTTTGCTCTACCGGCTCGCGACGCTCAAGGCCGAGCGCATCGTCGTCGAGCAGGCGAGCGCCGCCCAGCTCACCGACCACCACCTCGACCAACCCGAGGTCGCCGTCGAGCTGCTCGACGAGGCGGGTACGGTGCTGGCCGGCGCCGGGTTTGCCAAGAGTGCGAGCGGGGAGTGGGTCGCGCTGGCGCAGGGGCAGAGCCGGATCGACCTGGTCGAGCCGGGGATCGTCGAGGACCTGTCGGTCGAGGCCGCCGATTACCAGGCGCCGGCGCTCGACGAGGAGTAGAGCGCGCCGCCGACTTGCGAGCGCGGCCGCCATTGGTTATGGCGCGGCGATGTCTCATCGCCTGGCGCGCGGGGTGTTGATCGCCTTCGAGGGCATCGACGGGAGCGGGAAGTCGACCCAGGCGGAGTGGACCGCGCTGGTTGCCGAGGCGTTGTTCGAGCTGGTGGTCGTGCGCACCAAGGAGCCGACCGCCGGCCCGTGGGGCCAACGGCTGCGCGACTCGCAGGCGCACGGGCGCCTGTCGCCGACCGAGGAGCTCGAGCTGTTCCTCCGCGATCGGCGCGAGCACGTCGAGACCGTGATCGCGCCGGCGCTCGCCGGCGGCGCGCTGGTGCTCGTCGATCGCTACTACTACTCGACCGCCGCGTACCAGGGGGCGCGCGGCGTCGCCGAGCCGGTCGAGCTCTTGCGCCGCAACCGGGTGTTCGCGCCGCGGCCCGACCTCGTGGTCCTGGTCGACGTGCCGGCGCGCGTGTCGCTCGAGCGCATCCACGGCCGCGGCCTCGGCCAGGACAGCTTCGAGTCGCTCGCCAACCTCGAGCGCTGCCGGGAGATCTTCCTCGGCATCGGTGAGCCGCACATCCGGGTGGTCGACGGCCAGCGGCCGCCGCTCGCGGTGCTGGGCGAGGTGCTCGGCGCGTTGCTCGGTGGGCCGTTGCGTGAGCTCGTGACGCCAGGCGCGCCGGCGATGGCGCGCTGGGCGGCGTTCGAGCGCGCGCTGGCCGTCGAGGCCCCGGCGCACGAGGACCGGAGCGCGCTAGGCGCCTGGCTCGGCGGGGCGATTGACGCGGCGCGGCGCGCGTGAGCATCGTCGCCGGGAGGTTCCGGGTTTGGCGCCAGCGGGTGTCCAACGGGTGAGGCGAGGATGACGGCCGATCGCGCGGCCCTCGATGACCTCTATCGCCGTTTCGCGCCGGTGGTCTACCGCCGGGCGAAGGCGTTGCTGGCCGACGAGCAAGACGCGCTCGACGCGGTCCAGGAGGTGTTTGTGATCGTCCAGCGCAAGCTCGACACCTTCCGGGGGGACGCGGCGGTCATGACCTGGATCTACCGCATCACCACCAACCATTGCCTGAACCAGCTGCGCGCCCGCCGAGCGCGCGAGCGTACGCGCGTGGCGCTCGAGCAGCTGCCGGAGGTCGAGGCCGGCGACGACACGGCGACCGCCCTGGCGCGACGCGACCTGGTCACGCGCCTGCTCGCCGTGCTCTCACCCCGCGAGGTGGGCGCGGTGGTGCACAGCAGCCTCGATGGGATGAGCCAGACGGAGGTCGCGGTGACCTTGGGCATCTCCGAGCGGGGCGTGCGCAAGGCGCTCGCGCGGGCGCGCGAGCGTGCCGGAGAGGCGCTGGCGGCGCTCGAAGGGCAGGGTCACGATGACTGAGCAGACGGCCCACCCGTCCGACCTGGCGCTCGACGAGCACCTCGCCGGGTTGGCCACCGAGCGCGCGGCGTCAGCCGCGGCGCACCTTGCCACCTGCCCCGCCTGCGCTGCGCGGGCCACGGCGCTGCGCGCCGGCTACGACGCCTTCCTGGCCCACCACCCCAGGCCCGAGCGCGCGCCGGCGGTCCTGTCGCTCGGTCGCCGTCGGGTCTGGGCGCTCGGCGGTGTATTCGCGGCCGCGGCGGCGGCGCTGGTCGCCGTCGTGGTCGTCGATGGACCGCCGGCGCCGAGCGGCGTGCGCAGCAAGGGCGGCTCGATCCTCGAGATCGCCGTCGGCCGCGACGGGGCATCGATGCCGTTCGCCGACCAACCGCTGCGCGCCGGTGATCGCCTGGCGTTTCGTTACCGCTCCACCGCCGCGCACCTGCTGTTGGTCAGCCTCGAGGCCTCGGGCAAGATCACCGTCCTGTTGCCGCCCGGGGGGCAACAGAGCATGGCCATCGTGCCCGGCCAGCAGCAGCGTCTAGCCGACGGCGTCGAGCTGGACGACTACCCCGGGACGGAGCTGCTGCTCGCCTTCTTCTCCGCCGTGCCGCTTGCGACCGCCGAGGTCGAATCGGCGATCCGCGCCGCCTTCGCCGCGCTGCCGCCCGACGAGCGCGGCCAGTTGGCGCTGCCGACCTTGCCGCTGCCGGCCGAGCAGCTGCGCTGGCTTCTGACCAAGGAGCCGCGATGAACGGCCTGACGCTCCTTGTCGCCATGACGTTGAGCGGCAGCGCCGGGACCGCGAGCCGCCTGGCGGTGGTCGTCGGCAACAACGACGGCGGGTCGGGCAAGGGCGAGCTGCGCTACGCCGAGGCCGACGCGCGGCGCGTCGCCGAGCTGTTCGGCACGCTCGGCCACGTCGGCGAGCTCGAGCTCTTGCTCGGCGAGGACGCCGGCGCGCTGGAGGCCGCGCTCGACCGGGTTACCGCCCAGGCGCGGCGTGCGTCAGAGCCGCCGGTGGTGCTCTTCTTCTACTCCGGCCACGCCGACGACCAGGCGCTGCTGATGGGCGAGAGCCGCTTCGCGTTCGCGACGCTGCGCCAGCGGCTCCAGGCGCTACCGGCCCGGGTGACGATCGCCTTCGTCGACGCCTGCCAGTCGGGCCGCCTGACGCGGACCAAGGGAGGCAAGGTCGTTCCGGTGGTCGACGTGCGCTTCGAGGACAACCGCTCGTACAGCGGTCACGTCTTCGTCACCTCGAGCGCGGTGGGCGAGGTCTCGCAGGAGGCCGACGAGATCGAGGCCTCCTTCTTCACCCATTACCTGCTCAGTGGGCTGCGCGGCGCCGCCGATCTCTCCGGCGATGGTCAGGTCTCGCTCGATGAGGCCTATCAATACGTCTACCGCCACACGTTGTTGCGCACCTCCGGCACGTTCACCGGGCCGCAGCACCCGACCTACGACGTCGACGTCACCGGGCGCGGCGAGTTGATCCTCACCCGCCTCGAGGCGGCCGACGGCGCGCTGCTCTGGCCGGCGGAGCTCGCGGGCACCTACCTGGTGCGCGCCCGCCGCGGTGGCGCGCTGTTCGCAGAGGTGGTCAAGGAGCGCGGCGCGCCGCTGCGCCTGGCGCTGCCGGCTGGCCAGTACGAGGTCGCCCGGCTCGAGTCGGACGCGCAGCGGGTCAAGGCCGTCGCGCTCGCCGCCACCGGCGAGGTGATCGTCGACGAGCGTGGCATGGAGCGCCGGCCGCTCTCCCGCGGCCAGGCGAAGGGGGCCACCACGCACCTGTTGGTCGCCGGCTACCGCCTGCGCTCGCCGGCGTTCGCCGAGGCGACCCCGTCGCACGCCGGGCGGCTCGCCTACCTCGCGGACCTCGGTCTGCTCCACCTCGGCGCAGCGATCGACTACGGCGGCGCTCGCTACCAGCGGCGCGACGGGCTCGCGGTCGAGCTCGGTGAGCTCGACGTCGCGCTGCTCGGCGAGCGCCGCGTCGGGTTGCTGCGCCCCTGGCAGCTGTGGCTCGGCGGCGCCACCGGCGTCGGCTGGACCACGCAGCGCGGCCGCAACGACGACGGCGCGGAGCAGCGGTTGGCCAGCGCGGTCTTCTTCTATGAGGCGCGCCTCGGCATCGGGGTCTCTGTCGAACCTCTGCTGGTCGGCCTGTGGGGTGCGGTCGGCCAGCGCTTCTTCCGCGACGGCGACGGGCTGCGCGGGCCGTGGGTCGGCAGCCTGCAGCTCGGTCTCGGCTCGTCCTTCTGAGCGGTGGTCTACTGGCCGCGCCGTGTCCAGCGGCTCTCGCCGGTCTCGGTGTTCGGCCAGATGCGCGCCCAGTCGCCGTCCGGCGCCGCCTGGACGTGGTTGCGCAGGTCGCCGCAGCGCGGGCAGATGCGCGCCTCGTTGGCGAACTCGAGCCGACAGGAGCGGCACTTGATCAGGTACATGGTCAACCTCCGTACTCCGGCGCGAAGCGCCAGGGCGCTCGTCGATCTTCCGGCGCCCGCCGATCGGGGTCAAATTCCCGGCCGCGGTGCGACCCTTGACCTGCCCTCGGACTCCCGCGACGCTCCAATGATGCCGACCACCTGCCGCTGGCTCCTCCCGCTCGTCCTGTTCGCCCCGTCGACCGCGCTTGCCACGCCGCTGACGGTGATCGCCAACGACAGCGCGGTCAAGGACAAGGTCCTGCCCGGGGTCACCGTCGAGGTGCGCCGCGCGGCGGACGCGCCGGCGGAGTGGGCCGGGCTGACCGACGCGCGCGGTCAGGCCTCGTTCGACCTGCCGCCCGGGAGCTACCTGGTGACCTTGATCGCCGACGACTACGTGCAGCTCGAAGCCGACGTGGTGCAGGTCGGCCAGCGCGCCCAGGCGGTGACCATCACGCTGACCGAGAAGCTCGGCGGCCCGGACGACCAGCGGCGCCAACGCCTGCAGATCGTGCTCAACTGGGGCGCCGACGAGGAGCGCCACGTCCGCGACGCCGACGCGCACCTCTTGTGCGGCTGCGGCCTCGAGCACGTCTACTTCGGCGACAAGGAGCACGAGACCGAGGAGCACCAGGCAGAGCTCGACGTCGACGACATGGACTGGGGCGGGCCGGAGACGATCACCGTGCTCGACGGCCCGGCCGGCGAGTACGTCTACTGGGTCTACGATTTCTCGGCCGTCGCCGAGCAGGGCGTGCGCCTCGGCGCCTCGGAGGTGGTCGTCCGCGTGGTCAGCGGCGACGCGCTGCTCGGCCAGTACCGCATCCCCGCCGATCATCCGGGGCGGATCTGGCTGCCGTTCAAGCACGTCGCGCTCGACGCCGGCGGCGAGGCGCGGGTGGTCCCGTTCTCCGTCGCCGAGTTGGCCGAGGGCGCCGCCGGTCGCCTGCCGGCCGCCGACGCCTGGCCCGCGGGCACGAGCCCGACCGAGGGCGAGTCGTGCGACGGCGGCTGCGACTGCACCTCCACCGCGATGGTGCTGCTCGTCGGCGTGCTGGTCGTCGTCCTGTTCCGTCTTATCCGCTGGCGCTCCAAGTCGGCGCGCTGAGCGGGCGGCGCCGCCGCCTCCGCTGGCGGGGTCGGCGTTCGCCACGGCCCGGATCGCCGCCCGCGCTCAGTCCTGGTCGCGCACCGTGACGCGCACCTCGGTGCCGTTGCCCCGGACCTCGGGCACGTACATCGCCCGGCCGAGCGGCGGCAGGGCGTGGAACTCGCCTGGCACCTCGGCGCGCAGCTCGTAGGAGATCTCCCAGAAGCCGGGGCTCAGGCGGCGGGCGAACAGGGCCACCTGCCGGTCGCGCAGCTCGCGGTAGAGCCCCTCGCTCTGGCCGGTGTAGCGCCGGAGGTCGAGGGCGTGGCTCTGCCGGTCGTTGGCCGCGCGCGGTGCGAGATCGAAGTGGCGCGCCGTCAGGCCATAGCCACTCTGCACCTCGAGCGCCTCGAAGCCGGCGGGCTTGAGGTCCTCGACCATCAAGTACTCGAGCTCGTTCTTCGCCTCGGCGGTCAAGGTCACCCGGACGCGATCGCCGCTCTGCAGCGTCGCCCGGTCGCGGAGGCGGGTCGGGGCGCCGCCGTCCCGGGGCAGAAGCTCGTACTGCCGCTCGATGAACAGCAGGTTGCCGGCGGC